>NZ_JBNDYG010000046.1:0-60082 GCF_049893405.1 Paenibacillus sp. Dod16 | reverse complement strand
CCGCTCGCTGACATATATCGTATCGCCGTCAAAATCGATCGACCAAGGTGTCCTCAACTGCTCTGCAAGCACATGGTACGAGGAATCGATTTTCTCTTCCCGGTGGTCTTCCTGCCTCCCTTCTTCCTTAGCAGGCGGAGACTGTGTGCAAGCAGCGAGAAGCAGTATAATCGCGGTTAATGCAGCGCCAAGTCCCTTTCGTTTCATAATCCAGCACCTCCCGGGTAATTTTATAGCTCCGGTGTCATCATCTGGATGCCTTGCCCCATGTCCTGTAATGAACGCATCACAATATCCTCATCGCTAAACGATTCGATCTGGCTGCCTGCTACATAACGGGTCTCATGGCCTCGTCCGGTAATAATGATCCTGTCCTCGTCACCAGCCAATTCCACAGCTCGTTGAATGGCTTCTTTACGGTTCAGGATAACCTCCCAATTCCCTGCCTCATGCGAGGTTAGGCCTCCCAGCATCTCAGCCATAATCTGCTCAGGATCCTCCGAGAACGGATTGTCCGTCGTGAACAACACATAATCCGCATATGAAGCTGCAATGTCCGCCATGATCGGACGTTTTAACCGATCTCTTTCGCCCCGGCAGCCCATCACGCATATCATTTTGCCTGGCGTAATTTCCTTGGCCGATTGCAAAGTTGCCTTAAGTCCATCCGGATTATGCGCATAATCTACAACCACGCGAAATCTTCGTCCCGTTTCTATTTCTTGAAATCGTCCATGAACCCCTGCAAATTGTTGTAGACTTCTGCAGATTTCTTCAAGCGGTATCCCTTCCAGCAAGCAAGTGGTCATGGCGGCAAGCGCGTTATACACGTTGTGAACTCCATGCACCTTCAGACTGAAGTCGCCGTGTCCCCATGGCGTTTCTACATGAAACTTGCAGCCCTCCGGCATGTTTTGAATATGCGTTGCCCGAACATCAGCCTCGTTACGAATGCCATAGGTTACGATCTGTGCGGATGTACGTTTTGCATAATAGGACGATGCTTCATCGTCCGCATTCAGGATCGCCTTCTTCAGCATGTCACGATTACTGTTGCCCAACTGGGTGAACAACAGCTCCTTCGTATTGCGATAGCTCTCCATATTCTGATGAAAGTCCAGATGATCATGCGACAAATTCGTAAAAACCACGGTTTGAAAATCGCATCCGCGCACTCTCCCCATATCCAATCCGTGCGAGGACACCTCCAATACGGCATAGGTTCCGCCATGGGTGACCATCGTGTGAAAATAACGCTGCAGCTGGATCGTATCCGGCGTGGTATTCAGCGTTTTCTCCATATGATCTCCGATCTTCATATACAGTGTGCCAATGATGCCCGTTTTGCGGTGAGCGTCGTTCAGTATCTTTTCTACCATGTGGGTTGTCGTTGTCTTGCCGTTTGTCCCGGTAATTCCGATCAGTTTCAATTGCTGCGTGGGATCTCCGAAAAAGGCGTTTGCGAGAATCGGCAGAATTCTTCTGGTATCCGGTACCGTTATATGTGTAATATTTCCTGGTAGTCCCGGCAGCTCCCGTTCAGCCACAATGGCAACAGCGCCGTTACGTATCGCCTGACGGGCATAGTCATGACCGTCCACGTGAAAGCCTGGAACACAGACGAACAGGCCGCCAGGCCGAATCTCTCTTGAATCTGTATCCAGGTTCGTGATATCCACAGAAGTACTGCCCGTTATCGTCTTAAGAATCAGCCGCTCCGTCAGTGATTTCAGAATCATGTCAGGTTCCTCATCTCGTGATGTAATCAAAATCCCAGGGTCAGGTGGCAGTGTGATATATAAGATGTAGAATTGACGACTATGTATCGTTTTAACCAGCATTTCTTATTAACCTAACCAAGCAAGGGCATTCTGAAACAAGAATGTGATGACTGGAAGTGTTAACCATGTTACGCTGGAAGTAAGCGGTTGCAATTTTTGGAATGGTTGATGCAGCCTGCTGAATATAGGACGCGGGACGAGAACCCGCTCCGTTATTCCATATCTGCTTGAAAGGAGAACCATCGATGGGACCGTTCACGGACGATTTGCTTCAAAATAAAGTTGTATTGATCACGGGAGGCGCCACGGGCCTTGGTCGGGCCATGGGAGAGAAGTTCGCGCAGCTTGGCGCTAAACTGGCCATATGCGGACGCCGGGAGGAAGTTCTTCAGCAGACCGCAGAAGAATTAAAACAGCTAGGCTGCGAGGTATGGTACAAAAGCTGCGACGTTCGAGACCCTGCGCAGATATCGGCTCTTGTTGATGCGGCAGAGCAGCATTATGGAGGTTTTGACGTACTTGTCAACAACGCAGCCGGGAACTTCATCAGCCCCACCGAGCGCCTCTCTCCTCGGGCTGTAGATGCCGTGCTGAACATCGTGCTGCACGGCACCTTCTACGCAACACTTGAAGTCGGTAAAAGCTGGATTGAGCAGGGCAAAAGCGGAACGATGCTCAACATCGTCACAACATATGCTTCAACAGGCTCTGGCTATGTGGTCCCTTCTGCAGCCGCAAAAGCGGGCGTGCTTGCGCTGACTCGTTCACTCGCGGTGGAATGGGCCCCTTACGGGATCCGACAAGTTGCGATCGCCCCGGGTCCATTCCCGACTGAAGGCGCATGGTCAAGATTATCGCCCACGCCGGACCTGGAGCAAAAGATGATCGACCGCATCCCCCTAAAGCGCGTAGGGGATGCAGAGGAATTAGCTAATCTCGCCGCGTATCTCATTTCCGATTATGCCGGTTATATTAATGGTGACGTGATCACCATCGATGGCGGCGAATGGCTTCAAGGTGCGGGACAATTCAACGACCTGGCGGAAGTGACCCATGAGCAATGGGATCGGCTGGCCGAACTGACACGCAGGGGCAAATAACCCCATACTTAAGAGAACCATCTATCGACCTGCTTCCACAGTTGACAGATTGCATTCAGAGGAAACTTAAAGATTATCAGTTTAACTGCAAACTTATACATTCCCTCATCTTAAATTAGCCCCAAGCCAGTGAGCATGCCGTAACTGCTCTTGCTTGGGGCTAATCCTGTAACCTGTGTTATTCGTTAATTCTCATAGGAATCGACCAGCAGGGCGTACACGATGCCTGGCCCGTGAACGCCAATCGTAAGATCGTTCTCGATATCGGCGGAACGGCTCGGGCCCGAGATGAAATGGATTCCCGCTGGCAGCTGCTCGCGTCCGGCCTGATCAAACTGAACCAGAATCTCGCCTAGTCGGGTAACCATTCGCTCTATTGGAATGATGGCTATCAACACGGTCGGCAGCAGGCTGACCGAACGTCCTTTATGCGGGGCTGATTTCACCGTAATCGAACCGGTGTAAGCCGCAGCATAATCCGCCATGACGACACCAAAATCAGCTCTGGCAGCGACTGCCCTCCAGTTCGTGTCCGCTGCCTCATTCCAGGAGAGAACAAGCGCCTCCGGCAAGCTCTCTTCCAGCCCCAGGCGGTCCAGCGCGTCTTCCTGCTGACGAAGAATCGTAGCCGCACTCATCTCCATCGCTTTGTCCCTAATAAACCGGCTGACCTCTTCGCGGTGGCTCAGCCTTACCACATGGCCTCCTGCCGCTTCAAAGTTGGCGGTAAACTGCGTAATCCTCTCCTCAAGCGGCCACTCAAACTCATTCCAGAAATCGGGGGCACCGCGGAAAGGATGCTCCGGAGCGGTGCGAACCCGGTTTCTGCCCAGCTTCGCGGCAATTCCATCCATGAACTGATCCTGCTTCTTGCGAGACTGTTCTTCAAGACGGTCCAGCCAGCTGCGATCGTTTTCGTTAGTCATGGGCCTTCTCCCCCTTTCCGAACTTCTGCTGCTGAAGCCGCTCCTTCAATCGGTTGGCGATTTCAGGGTCCATTGTCCCGGAGGTTCCGCAAATATCCTGCTCCATCCCCGGCCATCGGTCACGGAAGGATTGCTTGGGGAGACTTGGGGTTACCCTGTATGAATTCCACCCCTTCAAAGGTCCGATCCGCGTTCGAATCTCCCCGCCTCGAACCACCAATTTCTGGCCCCACTTTCCGAGGGATACCACGCTGCGATAACGCTTGGCATTCCCCATAATCGCGGAGAAGCCCTTCATTCCCATCGCTTCCAGCTTGTCGCCGCGCCCGGCTTCAATCTTCCGGCGGCGCAGGGATACCAGCATATCATGCAGCGGAATCTTCACGGGGCATGCTTCATAACAGGCGCCGCACAGGCTGGATGCGTTGGCAATATCGTCCCATTCCGCGACGTTCTTGTTCAAGGCAGGCGTTAATACGGCACCGATTGGGCCGCTATACGTGCCCCCATAAGCGTGCCCGCCAATATGGCGATATACGGGACAGGCATTCAGGCAGGCGCCGCAGCGTATACAGTTAAGCAGCTCCTGGAATTCGGGGTCCCCGAGCTGAAGAGAACGGCCGTTATCAATGATGATAATATGCATCTCGTCCGGTCCATCGGCATCCAGTTCTCTCTTCGGACCACTGATACCGGACATGTATACTGTCAGTTTCTGACCGGTCGCTGAACGCGGCAGCAAGGTAGCCATGACTTCGAGATCCGCCCATGACGGAATAATCCGCTCCATGCCCATCAGGGTAATCTGTGTCTTTGGCACCGTCGTCACCATGCGGGCATTGCCTTCATTCTCGAACAACACCATCGAGCCCGTCTCGGCGATCGCAAAATTACACCCCGTCATGCCAATGTCCGCTTCAAGGAATTTCTCTCGCAGCTTCATGCGGACAAAACCTGCCATAATCGCCGTATCGGGCGGCAGTGTTTCGCCTGCCTCTGCGGACAACAGCTCCGCAATTTGGTAACGGTTCTTATGAATGGCCGGAATGATGATATGAGAAGGCGTTTCATCCGCCAGCTGAATAATATACTCGCCGAGATCCGTTTCGACGGCCTCCACTCCGATCGAGTCGAGCGCCTTGTTCAGATGCAGCTCCTCGGACACCATTGATTTTGATTTCACGACGGACTTGGCCGACTTATGCTCTGCGATTTGCAGAGAGATCGCGACCGCCTCTTCCGCCGTCTCCGCAAAATGGACATGGGCTCCGTTCGCCCTGGCCTGCTCAGCAAATTCATTCAAATAATAATCCAGGTGAGCGATAGTATGGAGCCGGATTTGGCGTCCCCGTTCCCTCCACGCATCCCAGTTGCCATGCTCCTCAGACGCAAGCTTTTTGCCGAGCCGCAGCCGCTCTGTCGTAAACTTCACCGCATTGCGCAGAAAATCATTATTGAGAGCGTAACCTGCACGTTCCTTAACCGTTTGCGCTTTCGATTCAGCTGTGCTCATGTACGCTCACCCCCTCATACAACAGCTCGGCCAAATGCTTGACCTGAACCTTCTCGCCCCGGTGTCGCAGATTGCCGGCAATATTCATAAGGCAGGCCATATCGAGACCGACAAGCACGGACGCCTCGGTCTCCAGCACATGATCGCTTTTCTCTGTGACCATCGCCCCCGAAATGTCCGCCATTTTTACGGCAAACGTTCCGCCGAACCCGCAGCAATCCTCGGCGAATGGCAAGGGAACCAGTTCCAGTCCCTTGACTTGGCTAAGCAGTTTCATTGGCTGCTCCTTCACCCCGAGAAGGCGGCTTCCGTGGCAGGATGGATGATAGGTTACCTTGTGCGGATAGACGGCGCCAACATCGGACACGCCCAGCACGTCGACGAGGAATTGCGTAAACTCATAGCATTTGGATTGAAGCGCTTTCGCTTTATCCAAGTATAAGGGATCGTCCTTGAACAAATCCGGATAATGATGAATCATATACGTGCAGGAGCCGGAAGGAGACACAACAAAGTCGCTATCGTCAAAAGCGTCCAGAATCGTCTTGGCACTGATGCGAGCATCATCCCAATAACCACTGTTGTAGGCCGGTTGGCCGCAGCAGGTCTGGATTTCCGGAAATTCAAGCTGCACGCCGTACCTTGCCAGCAATCTTGCCATCGATTCAGCTACCCGCGGGAACAAGGCATCGCTGAGACAAGTGACAAATAATGAAATCTTCAACATCTTCACCCCGCTAATCATCAGGATATGGACCGAAGAATCGGCCTCTAGCAAGAACCCCCCCGGAACGGGGGGATTCCATGTTGATATGTTATAGAAACTTGCTCTATACAGATTCGATCTTGATGCCCAATGCTCGATAAGGTGCCGCTTCCTCTTCCCTCAATCTCCGATCGGTAATGATCAGATTCACTTGGGATAGATCGGCAACCTGCGCAAAAGCCTGCGTGCCGAATTTGCTGGCATCGGCGAGCAGAATGGTCTCATCTGTCATTCCGATCATTTTATGCTTGATTCGCGCCTGAAGCTCATTGGATTCGCTAAGGCCCCGCTCGATATGCACACCCTTGCAGGATAGAAAGGCCTTATCCACGTAGTAAGCATCCAGCGAGCGTTCCGCAAGCCGCAGCCGCCTTAATCGAATTCGTCAGCACGGTAATCGGAATATCCGGTATGATTTTTGCCATGTACCAAGCCGTAGAGCTTGCATCCAGCAGGATGCGATCATTCGGATGGATTCGCTTGACCGCTTCCTCCGCGATCCGCTGCTTCTCCAGCGCATGCATGATTTCCCGCTCAGCATACGGTATTTCCGGCTGCGACCGCTGAATTTCCGGTTGATCCTTCACGCTAACCGCCCCGCCATGGGAACGGCGCAGGCGCCCTGCTTGCTCCAGCCTGTCAAGATCGCGGCGAATCGTTTCTTCCGTTACACCGCAGAGCTGACTCAGCTCGGAGACTCGGATGCTCCCTCTTTCGTTGACCAACTGTACTATTTTCTCATATCGTTCTGCAACCAGCATCATACCGCCCATCCTTACTGTTCGTATATTCTATCTCTTCCCGGTCCGCTGAACGAACACCCCGTAAGCCTCCTCCCATAAGGAAGTTTCCTTCGGCTCGTAGGTCTTGACCGGGAAGGACTCTCTAATGACGGCGCGTGCTTCCCATATATCGGACAGCTCGCCTTGCGCGATCCACTGCACGGCCATATTGCCGATGGCACTGCCCTCCGCAGGTCCAGCCCATACGGGTTTCCCTATCGCATTCGCAGTCCACTGGCATAATGTTTCATTATGAATGCCACCGCCCACCATATGCAAGCCCTGAAATTTTTGCCCCGACAATTCCTCGGTCAACTCCAGCACATAACGGTACTGCATGGCCAGGCTCTCCATAATGCAGCGTACAAGAGCGCCTGCATCCTGCGGAACGCTCTGGTTTGTGCGCGCCGCATATTCCACTACACGCTTCGGCATATCTCCGGCTGGGAGGAATACGGGATCATCGGGATCAATAAAACAAGCAAATGCCGGCGCCG
Source organism: Paenibacillus sp. Dod16 (assembly GCF_049893405.1). Lineage (NCBI taxonomy): Bacteria > Bacillati > Bacillota > Bacilli > Caryophanales > Paenibacillaceae > Paenibacillus > Paenibacillus sp. Dod16. Next base: position 52,717 of record NZ_JBNDYG010000046.1, on the reverse strand, counting down.
CATCCGCCATCTTAACCAATTCGGGATAGGAGTACGTTAACCCTTCTCGTCCCCAGGTCCGCTGACATTCCTGCAGAATCCAAAGTCCCATGATATTCTTGAGCAGTCGGTACGTGCCGTAGGCTCCTCCCTCATTCGTGAAGTTCAGCTCTCTGGCCCGTTCATGAATGACAGGCTGATCGACTTCAGTTCCCATCAGCGACCAGGTACCGCAGCTCAAATAAGCAAACGAACGCTCTATAGCCGGAACCGCGACCACGGCGGAAGCCGTATCATGCTCTGCAACCGTATAGAGCGGAATCGGCGGGATCCCCAGCTCCTCCGTGACGGATGATCTCAAAGCCCCAACATGCGTACCGGGTTGAGCCACAGGATGAAATAACTTATGAGGAATATTCAATGATTTCAAGAGATGATCATCCCAGCTTGCCGAAAGCGGGTTATACAGCTGCGTTGTAGTAGCGTTCGTAAATTCATTCGCCATCTCGCCGGTCAAGAAGTAGCGCAGTAAATCGGGAATCATAAGAAAACGCTCGGCTTCTTGAAGCAAGTAGGGCTTCTGACGCTGCAAGGAAGCCAGCTGATAGATCGTGTTGAATGAGAGGAACTGAATCCCCGTCCGATCAAAAATCTCGGCAGGCGGCACATCCCGGAAGACCTTTTCCATCACGCCATCCGTGTGCGTGTCCCGATAATGATACGGATTCATGAGCAGCTCCCCGCTCCGATCCAGAAGTCCGAAATCCACCGCCCAGGAATCAATACCGATGCTCGTCGGCAGGCTATGCTGTCCTTTCAATCGGAGCAAGCCCTGCTTCATCTCGTGGTAGATCCGCAGTATATCCCATTGGAAACGGTCGCCGATTCGAACCGGATCGTTCGGGAACCGGTGAATTTCCGTTACCTCGATGGTTCGGCCGTTCCATTGGCCCAGCATGGCCCTGCCACTGCTTGCGCCCAAATCAAATGCAAGAACGTTCAAGGCTTCCAGCCTCCTTGTCAGATCATAATCAACGATTCAGGCACGAGCCCGAGTGATACTCCGTCTCTTCTCATGCTTGCGTACGTTTCAGCAATACATCCCGTTCATACTGTTTCACTTCGGACAGCCACTCTTCTCTTACAGGTACGCCCATACGTTCGCAGTAATAATCCCACACCGCTCCAAACGGATAGGATTTAAACTCTTCCGTTAACGCCAGGCGGGTCGTGTAATCGCCTTCAAGTTCGGCCTGCTTCAGCCGATCGACAGGTTCCAGCTTGGCACGCAGCAGCGCCTTTATCGTATTTCGGGTACCGATAACCCACGCGGCGATGCGGTTAATGCTGGCATCAAAGAAGTCCAGTCCAATATGGGTAACATCCAGCAGGTTATTGCGCACCAGCTCGCGTCCAATCTCGGTCAGTTCATCATCCATGATGACGACATGGTCGCTGTCCCAGCGCATCGGCCGGCTGACATGAAGGAGAAGTCCATCGGTGAAAAGGGCAAGCGATGACAGTTTGCCGGCAATGCTCTCGGTTGGATGGAAGTGACCCGCATCCAGGCAGATCAGCTTGTTGTTCTGTATGCCGTATCCCATGTAGAACTCGTGCGAACCCACAACGTAAGCCTCTGAGCCCAGTCCGAACAGTTTACTCTCGACGGCATCGAGGTTCCATTGCGGATTAATCTCTTCAGCAAAAATCTCATCCAGCGCTTCCTTCAGCCGCTGCCTCGGCGCCATTCGGTCTACCGGCATATCCTTGTAACCGTCCGGAACCCAGATATTCGTCACGCAGGTTTGACCCAGCTGTTCGCCGAAGTAAGCCCCGATTCTTCGTGATGCCTTGCAATGCTCAATCCAGAATTGACGGATTGCCGGATCGGGATGACTCAGCGTAAACCCATCCTTCGATTTGTCATGGGAGAAGCAGGTCGGATTAAAATCGAGTCCGATTCCTTGCTCTTTGGCCCAATCCACCCAAGATTGGAAGTGCCTCGGCTCCAACTGATCCAGATCAACGGTCTCATCGGTATCCGCGTAGATCGCGTGGAGGTTCACCTTGTGGGATCCCGGAATGAGCGACATCGCTTTTTCCAGATCGGCCCGCAGCTGTTCCGGCGTTCCTGCAGCGCCTGGATATTCCCCGGTCACGGAGATGCCCCCGGACAGCTCCTGGTCGCGGAACAGGAATCCCCGGACATCGTCTCCTTGCCAGCAGTGAATGGAGATTTTGATGCGTTCAAGTTCCGTCAAAATTTCGTCCACGTTGATGCCATGCTGCCCATAGAGCTTTTTCGCTTCTTCAAAGTTCCTTGCAACATCCTGCCTCATCCCATAACCTCCCGTATGATATGGATAGCTAGGTCATCTCTGACCCAGCTTCCCATCTTAATAAGAAATCTTGATTTCTTGCGGTAGATGCGTCATATCTTCATTCGATTAACGAGTAAACGCAGCAGGCACTCCGCCGTCAATTGTCAGCATGCAGCCCGTTGTCTTCGAAGATCTTGATGATGCAAAGTAAGCGATGCCTTCGGCAATATCCTGCGGATAGATGTTGACAAGAAGCGTCGTGCGTTTACGATAGTGCTCTTCAAGCTGATCCGGCTCAATCCCGTAAGCTGCTGCCCGCTCGTTTCTCCAGTTCGAATTCCAGATCGCGGAGCCTTGCAGAATGGCATCCGGAAGAATGGTATTGACTCGAATGCCGTATTCTCCGCCTTCCGCAGCAATGCAGCGAGCCAGGTGAGCCTCCAGTGCTTTTGCGGAGCTGTATGCAGTCACGTTTTTGCCGGCATAGACCGAATTTTTCGATCCCACAAACACCATGCTTCCGCCAACGCCCTGTGTCTTCATCAACGAGAAGGCTTCCCGCGCAACCAGGAAATAACCTGTGCCCAGCACGTTCATGTTCAGATTCCATTCCTTCAGCGATGTCTCGTCAAACGGGCTGGATGTCGCAAGGCCCGCATTGTTGACGATAATGTCAACACCGCCATAAGTGATGGAGGTTTCTCGATAGGCGCGTTTCACGGCCTCTTCGTCGGTTACATCCATTTTAACGGCAAATGCCCGATTCTCCCCGTATTTTGCATTGATCTCCTCGGCTACCTGCTGCGCGCCTTCCAGGTTCAAATCCGCCAAAACGACATGTGCGCCTTCAGCTACCAGCCTGCGGGCCGTGGCACTTCCGATACCGCCTGCTCCTCCGGTGATAAAAGCGATCTGGCGCGAAAACTCCGCTTCTGCCGGTGCGAGGCTCAATTTATACAGCTCCAGCGGCCAATACTCCACGTTGTAGGATTCATTTTCACTCAGGGATACAAAATCGCCCAGGGCCGTCGCGCCGCGCATGACCGCAATCGCCCGATGATACAGGGCGCCGCTGACTTGCGACATCGCCCAGCTCTTGCCCGTGTTGATCATGCCGATGCCCGGAATAAGAATGACGCGCGGAGCCGCCTCGAACATGATGTCGCCTTCATGGTGGTTGCGTTCAAAATAAGCTTGATACTGCTCTTTGTATGCTGCAATGCCTTCGATCAGCTTTGCCTTAAGGCCTTCGACATCTTCAGCATCAGGTGTCCAGTCGATGAAGAGAGGAACTACCTTGGTATGAACCAGATGATCGGGGCAAGCTGCGCCTACTTGGGACAGCTTCGGCGAATCGATACCGCCGACAAAGTCCAGCACATCCTCTTGATCGTCGAAGGACAGGATCATCTTCTTCACATCGCTGACGGCACCGCGGACCGCGGGCATCACTTCGGCGGCAATGCTGCGGCGCACTTCCGAGGCCAGTGGCGCGAACTTCCGGCCACCGAACAGCTTGTCGTTATTCACTCGCGCTTCGATGTAGGCTTCTGCTTCACTAATGATTCGAATCGTTTGTGCGTAACAGGCTTCCGATGTATCGCCCCAAGTGACAAGCCCGTGCTTCTCCATAAGCACAAGCTCGGCTTTCGGATTAGCCAACACCCCTTCGGCAATCATCTTAGACAGCGTAAATCCAGGGCGAACGTATGGTACCCACACAAATCGGTCGCCAAAGATCTCCCGGGCTAATTCTTTGCCGTTATGGGCGCAGCATAAGCTGATAATGGCATCCGGATGCGTATGGTCCACATGCCGAAACGGCAAGAACGCGTGCAGCAGCGTTTCAATGGATGCGCGCGGGTGCTTCGCATCGACCATGCAGTGACCCAGGTAAGCCACCATCTCTTCATCCGACATCGAATCCCTTTCGAATAATGGCCGGATGTCCTCCATCCGCAAGCCTGTGAAATTGCCCGCTTTCATGGTAGCCAGATCCGATCCGCTGCCTTTTACGTACATAACCTCTATGTCTTTGCCGCGAAAATCCTGAATCGTTGTTTTGCTGGATGTATTGCCGCCGCCCCAGTTGCACACACGCCGGTCGGAACCGATTAAATTCGAACGGTAGACCAGCTCATCCAATGTATTTTGTGCCTGCTGTGCCTTTGACTGTTCCCATAAGCTTTGAACCATGAAGTTTCCCCTCCGATTGACCATATGAATTTGCTTTCATTTGTTTCTCATAATATCACGCCCGTTTATCTTTGAATAGTATATTTTCAAAAATAAACACAGATTTAAATATGTTTATTTAGGATTACGCATTGTGAATCTGTTACAAACAAAAAAAGCAGCCCTGCCAGAGTTGCCTCTGAACAGAGCTGCTATGCTGCTGTGCTGCTATATGATGAAACTATGATTTGTCCGGGCCTGCGGCTGCCATTTGATCCGCCTTCGCAATTCCTTCGATCAATGCATCACGAAACGCAATTTCGTCCTCATTGACGTAACCCATAAATACAATTTCCGAAATGTCCTTATGGTTGAAAAAGATATTGGAATCCGCGGTCAGATTCCCGTGAGGGTAGAAGCAGGCCACGTAATCCCAACGCTTCAACGTCTTGGAGTCATTCTGCATCCGACCATAGATCATCAGCGTCTGGTCCCATTCCTTGAACTTGACTACAGATCCGATTGGCAGCAGCTTCTGTTCCGTTTGCTCATGCTGTTCCATGTTGATCAACCCTTCAATATTTTTTTACCGATCCAATATACAATTGACACAACGAGCGGTACTCCAATGAGAAAGGATAGGCAAATGACTGCTTTTTCCGCAGTTGCGTAACTTGTGTCAAGCAGATTGGGAATCACGGTGCCCAGTACACCGACAACAGCAATGATCACCATTATGTATTTGAAACGTTTTTGTTTATCGCTCATCGGCGGTGCTCCCCCTTCTATTTTACCGTAATCGCTCCTCCGAGCCCGACAAGGCTTGCTCCAGGGCCTAACGGCACGTGGAACTTTAAACCGCTTTTCCCTACCTCAGCGGATGCGCCGAGTACGCCGAGTGAAGCGGAACCTCCAATATGCAGCTCCTTATCCGTCCATGGAAGCGGAATATTCACGCCGCCTTCATACTTGTTTAATGTAGCTTCAGCCCCGACACTGAGCGTGCCATCCTTAACGGCCGCCTCAACCTCGGCCTTAACCAGGCTAACCGATCCTTCGACATGATCATTAGCATAGCCTGCTTCTACAACGGCCCCGCTGGCATGCGCTCCTTCGGTAAGGCTGGCCCCTGCGCTGCCTGTTATGGCTTTGGCGAATAACCCATTCTCTTCATGCTTGATTACGCTGCCTTCCACATTTACACCTTTAAGTGCAGCATCCAGCGGGTTACTTGAAGATTTAGCAGAAACACCGGAAGCCATGGTTGCAGAGCCTGCTGCAGCTGCCGTGGCGATTCCGGCTCCGGAGGCTGCTCCAGCCAGAATACCTGCACCGGCAACTGCTCCTCCAGCGGAAGCACCGTTCACCATCTCATCCGTGGAACGGAATTTGACGGAAATTTGCTTCAGTTCGGTGGATATCGATTGTAAGCACTCTACGAACTTGATCATGGTTGCCCTGGCTTGCTGGTAATCCCCGAAAAACCGCTCACGGGTCATCCCCTGCCACTGGCCTTCCATTTCATGAATGCTTCGCTGGAGCCGCTCCACCATATCGCTGCTAAGTTGCCCTGACTGCGCAAATTGCGTGGATACCTGCTCCAACTGCTCGGGTGTAACTAAAATTCGATTGGACATAAATACGGACGCCCCTTCTGTCTTTTTTGCCTCTGCTCTTCAGGCAGTCTAAATGCAAATTTCAATTCCATAAACCTATTAACCGGTCGATCTCGTGAATAACCACATTTTTCAATTTTAGTAGGTATACAGGAAAGGAGCAATCAAGCGAGAGGTTCATTTCTTAGTGCCTAATCTAGTAAAAAAGAACTGGCTCCGTTTCTCTCCCGTCCTGATTAACACTCGCTTCATCCCCGGCTTTAGTCCAGCCTTGAAATCATTCCGGCGTACAGGGTCCCCTTACATCCCCAGCCCGTTAAAGTCACCCCCATTCTCCTGTAAATTATAAACAATTCATCATTACGGAGAGGGTGTAATTCATATGAATCAACTTGCACGTGAAGCGACGAACCGGGCGATCAAGCTGTATAAGCAGGAGACCTGGCTTTTGCTGACGGGGCTGCTCGGGTTTTTGTTAGCCGGAATATGCGGGATATGGGTATTGCTGAATGGAGGACCTGTCTCGCCTGATGGAGATATCTCCAAAGCGTTTTCCTTCAACGCGGCCCTGGGGATCTTTATCATATCAACCGCCATCATTTTACCGGTTTCCGGTATGAGGCCTCGAAGCAAATCGATCTACCGCTGGTGTTATATTCCGCTCGTTCTGTTCTCCTACTTCGCCGAAACCGTTCAAAACTTCCGCGGTGTCGATCCGCGGTTCGTCCAGAACGGCTCGACCTTTGATCATGTCATCTCGGTTATTTTTCCTGCTGTTGCGATTCTGCTTATCGTATTCTACCTGATCCTTGGCGCCCAGTACTTCCGCAAGTGTGTAATGCAAGCCCATCCAGAACTCGGTCTCGGCATTCGTTATGCCATGATTGCGGTGCTGGTATCTTTTGCAGCTGGCATATGGATCTCCATCAATGCGGGACGCTATACCGGGATCGACGGCAATATCATCTGGCTGCATGGACTAGGGTTCCATGCTCTGCAAGCGATCCCTTTTGTGGCGTGGCTGTCCATGAGAAAATCCGTCAATCCTGCGGTTAAACCGATACTGATCCATATTAGCGGCTTGGCGTATTTGCTCGGATTAATCGCCATCGGATGGCAGACGTTTCTTGGATACTCCATCGCCGAATGGTCCTTGCTTCCGATTCTGGCGGGCAGCTGTTTTCTTGTCTCATTCACACCGGTTATATGGCTGCTCAGTCAATCGAATACATCCCTTGAACCCATCCACAATGCCCACTCCACTCGTAATGTATAAGACTTGCATAAGAAAAACGTCTATCGACGAACTTTCTCAGAAGACAGACCGCGCTTATAGGATGTTTTTCTTGCGATATCAGGAAGGCCCATGCTTCGAAGTTTATACTTTCTGATATCTAAAGAATAACGTCTATCGACGAACTTTCTCAGAAGACAGACCGCGTTTATAGGATGTTTTTCTTGCGATATCAGGAAGGCCCCTGCTTCGAAGTTTATACTTTCTGATATCTAAAGAATAACGTCTATCGACGAATTTTCTCAGAAGACAGACCGCGTTTACAGGATGTTTTTCTTGCGATATCAGGAAGACCCTGCTTCGAAGTTTATACTTTCTGATATCTAAAGAATAACGTCTATCGACGAACTTTCTCAGAAGACAGACCGCGTTTAGAGGATGTTTTTCTTGCGATATCAGGAAGGCCCCTGCTTCGAAGTTTATACTTTCTGATATCTAAAGAATAACGTCTATCGACGAATTTTCTCAGAAGACAGACCGCGTTTACAGGATGTTTTTCTTGCGATATCAGGAAGACCCTACTTCGAAGTTTATACTTTCTGATATCTAAAAAAAAGAGACAGTACCGGGAAATTCCCCGCCTGTCTCTTCTATAAAAACACTGCGCCCGTAATCTAAAGCCTGTGACCGCTTAAATAAACAAAAACGGAATGAGGAACAACAGCGCTATGGCTTCCCAAGCAAACACATTGGCTCCCCACCCGTATCCGCCGTAACCGTAAGGTCCGAACGCGGACGTGTGCGCACCGCCTTTAGTAGACTTCGAAGATTTTTTGCCCTTCTTGCCTTTTGTGGACAATATATATGCGGATGGGTTCGCAAATTCGAGTTCAAGGCCTCGATCATGTACGCCGCGTATGGTCCCCACGACTTCCGTTCCATCACGCATGACAGCGCAAACGGTCTTTCCGACGTAACCTCTGCATCCTTCTGCCGAAATTGGTATTGGCTGCACTCTATCTCCCCCTCCCCAGCGTTTGTGTATTATATTCCTCCTGGGGAGAAGGCGGCAGAGATAGATGTCCACGTCACCAAAAATCCGCAATTGAACCTGACTTAATCACTAGCCTTTCGATAGGCCCTAACCATTAAATCCTCGTCGATTGCGCCTTGAAACCGCTCTGATATCACACCATCCGGCTTAATGACGTAGGTGGTCGGATAGGCCACCACCTCATATTGTCTCGTGCTTGCTCCGCTCTGGTCGTATAGGACAGGGAAGGTTAAGCCATTTTTCTCGACGAAGGTTTGTACCTCACTCATGCTATTTTCCAAATGCGTCATATTGACAGCCAGAATGATTACATTCTCATCCTGATATTTGTCGTAAAAATCCTGCATATAGGGCATTTCTACCTTGCATGGCGGGCACCAGGAGGCCCAGAAGTTCAGAAGAACGGTTTTCCCCCGATAATCGGACAGTTTGACCTCCTGCCCTTCCCGATTCATCAGCGAAAAATCCGGTGCGCGAAGTCCGGGCTTTAACCCTTCAGCAATGGTATCCGTATTAATTTCCACATTCGGAGATACGTTCGCTTCTCGCTCGCTGCCCGCGGTCAAAGCAAAGTCATAGATTACCCACACGAAGAGAGCCCCCATGATGAGCAGCACCGCTCCATTTCTGCCTAATCCCAGGGTAAGAAAGCGGGACAGCGGAGAATGGAAGTGAAGCCAGCTCATCGTCAGCAGTAAGCCGAATATTAGCATATAGAATAATGAAGAGTTTACACCGGCCCCGTCCGCCCACAACCACTGAAATACATACCCGGCCCATCCGTCTGCAAATGCCGACAACAGTGCGGACTTCAGCAGCAGACCTGAATTCTCCCTTTTTTTATTCCAGCGCAGAGCTGCGTAGACCAGGGCTAGAACGGCCCCAAGCCATATCCCCTTCGTTCCGCCGGTCATGTAAATAAGCGAGGTGGGATGCTGAACGGTGCGGATCGGATCGAACACCAGCATCCCGAATTTCCATGAAATAAAACCGATGATAAGTACAGTTAAATAAGTGTCCAGGATCCATTCCCGCTGCGGCGTCTGACGCAAACGAATTCGAAGCGCAGCAAATCCGGCTGCCGCACAGATCAGAAAAATCACGATGTCGGCCCTCATCATAAAAGGTCCTATCGGAATTATGCTCAAATGCAAACCTCCTCAGGTCGGCAGAACAATTACCCGCCGGGGTATATCATCATCATAGTAGATTCCCTCTCTAATGTAAACTCAAGCGGGGCATTTTTCAGGAGAAGGATCCAATCCGGTCAATGGAACTCCATAGCAGAGCCACTTCCGTATGCGTTTTTCCGCCGATTACAATTTCTTTTCGTCTCCGTTCCTGGCCGCCCATATGTTTATAAAAATGCTCAGCCGAATTACCTTCCAGCACCCAGACCAGTAAAGAACGATACCCTTTCTTTTGCAGAAACTCCTTCAGCCTCGCAAAAAGCTCCCGTCCCCAGCCCATCCCTTGAATCTCTTTCAGGAGATAGATCGCGTAGAGTTCTCCTTCATCAGAAATCTTCTGCTCTCGCTCCGTGCCGTAAGACATGAACCCGTATACCTTGCCATCTTCATCGGCAATGACCAGAAGTTGTTCGTCCTCCGGCATATTGGCAAGCTTACGGCGCCAGCCTTCAATCCGATCCGCAGCAGACAATTTTTCTAAAAAGCGATCATCCACGATCCCCTTATACGTCGTTTTCCAGCTGTTCACATGGACGTTAGCAATGCCTGCTGCATCCTGTTCATTTGCGTGCCTAATCTGCATGAACTTCCTCTTCCTCCTGCCCATATCTTAATCCCTATGTATTCGCGGACACGCTCCGCGATCCTCTTTTTTCTTCGTGAACGCTTCATCCCCGATGACGAAATGCCCATTCCCGGCATAAATATATCGGGATATCGCGATCTCGAAAACAGCTGGCATGGAAGGAGCGCATCTTGATTGGATAAGGCATTGATACGGCTTGAAGATATCGGTCCGGGCGGCTGGTATGAGACGGAAGAACAACAGGCGAAGCTGCTGGTAATCGCACAGTTGCTGCATCAGCTGCAGATTCCCTTTCATCTGGCCGTCATTCCGCGATATGTAGATCCGGCACATCATGTGGATCGGTCGATAGATGATCAGCATGATGGAGCTTCCCTTCGATTTGTCCGGCTGCTACAAACGATGGTAGACCTTGGGGCCTCGATTGGTATTCATGGATATACGCATCAGTACGGGGGATCGGTAAGCGGCGACGGATTTGAATTTGCTTATTCCGAATGCAGCGCCGACTGTCCTCCAGATGATCCGCCCGAAACGGTCCATTCGCTCCGTCAGCTGCAGCAATCTTATGCTTATCAGCGGGTACAGCAGGCTCATAAGATGTTTCAAAGAGCTGGTCTTCCGGCGGTTTGGTATGAAACTCCTCATTATACCGCTTCATCTGTCCAGCGACACATTATCGAGATCTGTAACGGCATCCTCTATGAATCACCGCCTTCCAGCCCGGTTGCAAGGACAGCAGCACTACAGCACATCCCGGACGATCCGTTAACGAACGGGACGATCTACGTTCCCACACCGCTTTATTATGTGGCAGGTGATAAGATCGAGGAAGAAGTCACTCGGATAGAACGGACATTGCAGGATTTCACAGGAGCACGGGAACTGGCTTCATTCTTTTACCACCCCTATCTCGAATTTCCCTATATCCGCTTCCTTGCTGACGGCAATGTGCATTATGACGAGCATTCACCGCTCAGAAGAATCATTCAAGCCTTCAAGAGGGAGCTTAAATCGTTTGTGTCCATAACCTCGATCATGCCCTTTATACCGGATTTCAGGGAAACCCGATTGCTGGACAGGATGACCATGAAACACCCTAAGTTTCTGCACGCCAAGAGACAAGCGCTGCCGGATCGATGGATTGTCCGGGACGAGACCAACAACCTATGGTACGACGCTGCTCTTGAGGTCGGGTTCTCCATGAAAATCSATAATGGCATACGATATATACGCCCCATGTTGGCAGATTGGCCACTATACCCGGGTGGGACTGCGATGGCTGGCGATTACGATGGGGATGGCAGCATCGATGCGGCTGTATGGAATGCGGAGCTTGGGATATGTGAGGTTGCCTTGGGCTCAGGCAGCCGTTTAGTACCTTCGGGTCATTGGCTCTGTGAATCTGGAGCCGTGGACTGGAAAGCTCTAACGGGAGATTTTGACGGAGACGGCAGACATGATTTATTTTTATGGGACCCTGTCACAGGGAAAGCCGCCATTGCTTTTAGCTCCGGGCGTGATTTTTATTCTCCCCTAATTCAGCATGAGGTTTCCGTACGGGGTGAAGGCATGATACCCTCCATAGGAGATGTGAATGGCGATGGGCTGGATGACCTGGTTGTGTGGAATTCCGACTCAGGCACATGCCAGGTCTGGTTAAGCACCGGGAAACAGCTCGTGGATGCGGGAGATTGGTATTCCGCCAAGAGTCCAATGGGTTCTTTCATATCCATGATGCTTGGCGACGTGGATGGCGATGGGCTGGAAGATTTGATTCTTGTTGAACATACCGCAGGGAACTGGTTCGTTCTATATGGCTCGGGGACCGCCTTCGGGCGGCAGGAAGAACGGTTTGGGCCCTGGGTTGCCGGAGAACGCATGACACCTTTCATTGCCGACCTGACGGGCAATGGCCGTGTCAGTCTGCTGGCATGGTCTCCGAATCGGCTTGGCGGCACCTTGGACGCCGCCATCAATTCCAGAGACCGGACAATCGGATAAGGACATGATATACTTCTATACAACGAAACCGGGTCATTTCAAAACTCCCGCTATACGCGGTCTGTCATCGGAGAAAGAACGTCGATAGATCTATAGGATCATCTCTATACTTATTTCTATATTTGGAGGAGAATTCATGTCATCCAATAGCAAGAGCAATTCTAACAACAATACAGCCGGTCCATCATCCCCAGTCAAAATCGTGAAACCCAAGCTCCCTAAGCAGCTTGAGCCTATGATTCTATCCGATACTGGCGTTGACGATGAATCCTCATTTATTCAATCCACTTGTCTGGACGAGACCCTGTCTTATATTTCAGCCGACAAGGTTCAATTCGATCAAATGATATTCCATAATGTTACGTTCCAGCACGTCACGCTCCACCATGCCGAACTAACGGATCTTGTGTTTAACCACTGCGATTTGTCCAACGTCGACCTCAGTGAGGCCATTATGTACCGCGTACAATTCAATCATTGCAAAATTCTGGGGCTCGACTTGACGGCAGCCACCATCCGAAATGTCGTATTCGATCATTGTACGGGCGACTACGCTACGTTCCGTTTTGCTAACATGAAGCAAGTGTCCTTCCAATCCACCTCGCTCGTAAAATCGGATTTTTATCATTCCGAATTAAGTAAGGTGGAATTTGTGGATTGCCAGATCGACCAGTCGCAGTTCTCCGGCACGAAGCTTGCGGGAATCGACTTAAGCCGAACGGACTTTCATAACATCGGCGTGACCCTGGAAGATCTTCAAGGATGCATCATATCGCCGCATCAAGCCATCCCGTTAACCAAAATATTCGGTCTTGTCGTAAAAGATTGAGCGTGAGCTTAGGCTTGGCCCATATAATCAAAATCGTTTGTTTACAGGGGAACGTATACACGTGCACAGCATAAAGCGGCTTACTCCGTGGTCCGCTTGGACCTTTCGGGTTAAGCCGCTTTCTTGAATCATCCTATTATTGATCAAGGGTGTATTTCTGCAAATCAAGCGGGAGCGGGGCCGGGATGTCACAGGTGCTGACCATCTCATAGCGCTTGCCTTCATCGGAAGCATCATGGAAGCCCCACATGGCTTCAAGCACATGATAGGCAAGCTCGCCGCTCGCACGATGAGCTCTTCCGCTGCGGATGGCGTAGGCCATATCCGCCGGGCCGATCCCTCTTGTATTCTCGTTATACCCGGGAAGCAGCGGCTCTTCCGTCCACTCGGTTTCTCCGGTCAATCGATATTGTACGGAGCCGCCAAAGCCGTTGGGATCCGGGACGAGCATCGTGCCCTTGGTGCCGTAGATTTCAATATTAGGCAGCGTGCTGCCTCCAAATACATCAAAACTCGTAATCAGCGTGCCAATCGCACCGTTATGAAACTCCATAAGTCCAGCCACATGAGTAGGAATGTCCACATGAATTTTTTGACCCTGTTTTTTCTCACTGGTAATCGTCCGCTCCGCAAGGGCCGTCCCGGTCATGCCGCTAATACGGCGGATCGGTCCCAGCAGCTGAACCAGCGCCGTCAGGTAGTAAGGCCCCATATCGAACATCGGACCTCCGCCGGCGGCATAATAAAATTCCGGATCGGGATGCCAATGCTCATGACCGCGGCTCATCATAAATGCGGTCGCTGCTATCGGCTTGCCGATGCGCCCGTCTTCAATCAGCTTCAGTGCCGTTTGGATTCCTGCTCCAAGAAATGTCTCAGGAGCACATCCAACGAGCAGACCTTTGGACGCAGCCATATCCAGCACCGCCTTACCCTCTTCACGGGTTACGCCAAGGGGCTTTTCCACATACACGTGCTTGCCGGCTTGCAGCGCATCCAGCATAATTTGCGCGTGTAATGCAGGTATCGTCAGATTAATGACCAGCTCAATCTCCGGATCTGCAAGCAGCTCCTCGGTAGTGTATACATTCGGAATATGATACTTGGCAGCCTGTTCCTCGGCACGGGCACGATCGATATCCGCACACGCCGTCAACTCCAGGATATCGAACTTATGACAGTTTTCCATATAGATGCCGCTGATTTTTCCGCAGCCAATGATGCCAACCTTTACTTTCTTCATGATCCAAGTCTCCTTCTGCCTTATTGGCTGTCTCCCATGCCTGTGTAGCCTTGACCTTCCGTAAACACACTCATGTCCGAACCCGAATATAATGCTTTTCCTTCAGCAGCCCAGAGCAGTCCCCTGCGCATCATTTCCTTCACCTGCGGCATATCGACGATATCGGCATGATGGCCGAGGGAATTGTAATAGACCCGTCCATATCCCCAGCGCTTCGTCCATACTACCGGCATATCAACCGCTTGGTTCAGCAGATGCGGTCCGGCCACAACCGGAAAGCGAGTGGTTGCCAGCACTTCAACGGCCGGATCGACATGCAGATAATACTGCTCGGAGACCACCGTAAAATCCTGCATCCCTTCCACCAGCGGGCTGGAGCTCGATTTAATCTCTACCTGGTACTTCACGCCATCGTTGCCCGGATGCGCAACCCATTGACCTCCGGTCATGAACTGCCAATCCACATTGTTGCGAAACGAATCGCACATCCCGCCGTGACAGCCCGCCAAGCCGGTTCCCTTCTGCACGGCAAGCGATACGTTGCTCACCTGCTCCTTCGATATTTCTCCCATCGTCCATACCGGCACGATCAGATCCAGGGCCTGAAGTTTCTCTGCATCATTAAAAGCATCCAGCGTGTCGGATACCTCAACCTCATATTGCTCAGCCCGAAGCAATTCCGCGAAAATGCCGGCAACCTGCTCAGGTTCATGTCCGTCCCAGCCGCCCCATACGATCAAAGCCTTTTTCATGCGTAGCACTCCTTTTTTTATGTGTCCGGCCAGAATTGGCCGAAGTGACTTGATTACATTTCCGACAACCGCACCCAGCGGCGTTCTTCAATGGATTTATCCACGGCTTCCAGCACAGCCTGACATTTCACGCCATCCTCGAAATTCGGCACAGGCTGCCTTCCCTCGGAAATAGCCGTCGATAGCTCCAGGATTTCATGCGTAAAGGTGTGCTCGAAACCAATCGTATGTCCCGGCGGCCACCATGCCTCCATATAATCGTGAACGGGATCGGTTGCCAGTACGCGGCGGAAGCCCTGAACATCCTCATCGTCGGACGTAAAGTAAACCTCCAGCTCATTCATTCGTTCAAAATCGAATTTGACGCTGCCCAAGCTGCCGTTGATCTCAAAGGAATTGGTGCTGCGGTGCCCTGCGGCAAAGCGCGTCGCCTCAAAGCTGCCCAGCGCCCCGTTCTCGAAGCGGGTCATGAACAACGTGGCGTCATCTACCGTCACTTTCCCCATGGGACCGCCTGTGCTTCCTTTTGCACTTAACCCGGTCATCTCGCTGGCAATGGGACGCTCCTTGATAAAGGTCTCGCTCATTCCGATCACTTCCTGCATATCACCGACCAGATAATGCGCGAGATCGATCAGGTGGGCACCAAGATCCCCATGCGATCCGGATCCGGCCACTTCCTTCTGCAATCTCCATACCAGCGGGAATTGCGGGTCCATGATCCAATCCTGCAAAAACCAAGCGCGGAAATGATAAATCTGACCCAATCTTCCACTCTCAACCAGCTTCTTGGCCAGTCTTACAGCTGGCGAAAATCTATAATTAAACCCAACCATATGGGTAACTCCCGCTTCTTCCGCCGCCTGCAGCATCTCTCTGGCATCCGCCAAGGTCAAGGCAAGCGGCTTCTCGCAAAATATATGCTTCCCCGCCTTCGCCGCGGCAATGGCAATCTCCTTATGGGCATCGCTTGGGGCGTTGATATCGATCAGATCGATATCTTCCCGATTGACAAGCTCCTTCCAATCGGTAACGCTTTCACTCCAGCCCAATTGATCCGCAGCTGCTTGCACGGCCGACACATTGCGGCCGCAGATCGCCACCATTTCAGGCTTCAACGCCTCCGGGAAAAACATCGGCAAGCTCCGGTAAGCATTGCTGTGGGCTTTGCCCATAAATTTATAACCAATCATGCCTACACGTAATTGTTTCATCCTTCATTCCTCCTTAAATAAGAGTTATTCATTTCGATGAAGCGAAGATGCACGGATTACCAGGCGAGTTGGCAGCTGGCGATGGAGCACTGCGTTCGTTTCGCTGCCTTCTGGCAGATCGGAGGCGTCCAGCATACGAAGCACATGATCCGCTGCAAGGCATCCCAGTTCATAGAACGGAACCCTCACGCTGGTAAGCGGCGGCGTGCACAGCTCGGCGGCTTCCGAATCGTCATACCCGACAAAAGCAGGCATTCGCTCCTCTGAAATGCCTAGCGCACGCAGCCCCTGCTGAAGTCCAATCGCCATGCGGTCATTGGCTGCAAATACGGCTTCAATCCGGTCCAGCTTCCCGGCGACTTTCTCGGCAGCAGCATAACCGCTTTTACGGCTGAAGTTACCTTCGAACAGCAAAGTTTCATCCAGTACGATTCCCGCTTCATTCAGTGCCCGGCTGTACCCCTTCAACCGATCGCGACTGTTGGAATACTGAGGCGGCCCATTAAGAAAAGCAATGTTCCGAAATCCCTGCTGCGTCAAGTGATGAACGGCTTGATAGCTGCCATCCACATGATCGGCATCCATAACGTGAAAGGCCTCGCCGTCAAAGTATTGATTAATCAGGCAATAAGGGTGATCCGCTTCGCTCAGCTGTTTGATGGCCGCACGTTCGCCTTCATCATCCCGGGCACCAAGAATAATGCAAGCGTCTACCTTCTGGGTGCGGAACAGATTCAAGTAATCCATTGAACCGCCGGGCTCACGGAACAGCATCAATAGGTCATACTGGCTTTCCAGCGCCTTACTGCCAATACCGCTTAATATTTCGGAAAAATAATAAGCGGAGAAGATGCGGGCTTTCGGCAGGTAGGGCATGACAACGCCCAGGTTACCGCTTCTTCGGCGGGCAAAACTTCGGGCAAGCGCACTTGGGGTATACCCAAGCCGATCCGCCGCTTCCAGCACCCGCTGCTTGGTCTCTTCCTTGATAGGTCCGACCCCGTTCAGTACACGGGATACCGTCGCTTCCGAAACGCCGGCAAGCTGTGCTACCTCTTTACGACTAGCGATATTCATCAAGCCTCCTGCAATTTATGTACGCGCGTACATTTTCTCATGGAGCCTCGCTGTTGTCAACCGTCTTAACCTGCAAAATTGTTCTTGCACCCTTATTTCAGATGTGCAATAATCTTCTCCAGATACTTATTAAACCCGTTTAAAAAGAAAGGGGGGTGGTGATGGATACGCGCAAAGAACCTTTACCCACACCGCAATCCATGAAATACGCCGTACGGCGCGCGCTCCGCGCTTCCCTGCTGGAGCTCGGTAGCGGAACCAAAGCGGAGCTGAGTGACAGGCTCGGCATCAGCTTTCCAACGGTGAGCAAAGTGCTGGAACAGATGGCGCAGGAGGGCGAAGTTACCCTGCTCGGACTGGATGAGTCCAGCGGCGGGAGACGTGCAAACCGCTACGCTTTTAACCCGGACTATATGCTGGGTCTCGCCGTTTATTATGAGAAGGAGCGGAGCGTATACACCATTTTTAACTGGAACGGCGATCTGGTCGAACGACAAACTGAAGACGGCATACTCCAGCTTGGACCGGAAGCGCTGGCTTCCCAGCTAAGAAGCTGGATCCACCGTTATCCGAAAATCCGCTCGATTGCGGTCGGCATGCCGGCTGCGGTTCGTGATGGCGTCGTTTTTCACGTGCCGTTGTACGGGACATTCCAGGATTACGACCTCAAATCTTACCTGGAGGACCTGTTCTCCATTCCTGTCATCGTGGAGAATGACATGAATGCGGCCGTGCTTGGCTATCAGAATCTGAGCCGTACGGAGGAGGCTTCTCTTGTATACGTGTATTTCGGACACAATGGACCGGGGGCGGGGCTGCTGATCAATGGAAACGTCGTTCGGGGCAAGTCGTTCTTTACGGGTGAGATCGGTTATGTACCGATGAGCAAAGACAACAATTTTCAAGATGTATTGGAGCGTAAAAGTGCCGTCATGAGCAGTCTCATCGAGCCGGATGAGGAGCAAATCGATGCGTTAAGCCGATTAAGCGCCGCCTTCACCGCGATTCTCAATCCGGATGCCATTCTGTGGTGTGAGCATAACCTCCTGCCCTCCACCCTGCTCTGCATTAAAGACCGGGCTTCCGCCTACGTACCGGAGCGTCATCTGCCCGAAATGCTGCTTCGCGAGTGGGAGCATGACTATATAGCCGGCCTGCAGCGGCTTGCTCTGGATATGATGATATCCGATACAAGTGCAATGTAAAATTCAACGATGACGATTGGGGAATAACCGTGAATACAGACCTTCAAACGAAAGCAAAACCTAAATTCAGCAAAGACTACACCCTTCATCTGGCAACCATCTTTCTGGGCTTTATCATATTTGGAATATCGGAAAACATTAAGGGACCCGCCATTCCAAGGATTCAATTCGATTTCCACCTGGATGAAATGCAGATCGGCACCTTGCTATCCCTGAACGCGCTCGGGTACTTGATTGCCTGTTCATTCACTGCGTTGTTAACGCGGAAGATCGGGATCAAGTGGGTCAGTATGGCCGCCTTCGGTTCGATGGCTATCTCTGGTGTGTTGATCTTCCTGTCGCACAGCTACCCGATGTTTACCGCATCCTATTTCTTTATGTACATTGGAAACGGTATGCTGGAGATCGGTCTTGCCATATTAGCTGCCCGGATCTTTGTGCGAAACACAGGCACGATGATGAACCTGTCCCATTTCTTCTACGGAATCAGCTCAACCGTGGCACCGATGATTGCATCCGGACTTATGACCGTAACCGTGTTTAACTACGCACTGGACTGGCGGGGCATGTATCTGGCCATGCTGATGTTATCCGTGCTGCCAATGATCCCGGCACTCATGAGCAAGTTTCCCGGGGACGATCTATCCGAAACGGAACGAACCCCGCTTAAGTTGTTAGTTAAAGATCCTGCACTGTGGCTGGTCGTCATGATTCTATCCTTCGGTGTCGTATCGGAGATGGCAGTTGGCGGTTGGCTCGTAAACTTTCTTGAAAAATCGTACAAATGGGAACCTACGGCTGCTGCCGGGATGCTGTCCGCCTTCTTCCTCTGCTTCTCGGCAGCACGCCTGCTGCTCGGCCCGATAACGGACCGGATCGGCTTCACGCTGTCCATCATCATCCTGTCCGCGTTGACTGGCGTATGCACGTTTATTGCAATCTTTGGCGGAGAATCCTATGCGTTCCTGTTCGCGGCAGCAGGCATTGGAATTGCTCCGATTTATCCCACGGTCATGGCGCTCATTGCCAAAAGATATCCGAAAGAGAGCGACACCGCGATTACGTTCATCGTCACCATGATGGGAATCGGCAGCGTTATCGGCAATTACGCGATCGGAGCGATCACAAACGGCTTCAAGCAAATGTACGGCAGCGGAACAGAACTCGGGCTGCTGCGCGGGCTTCAGGCGGGCTATGGCTTCATCGGATTGTGTGCCATCCTATGCTCGCTCTTTGGCATCCTTCTGTACCGTTATTTAAAAGTCCGTAAGCAATTGGTCTAATCCTATGATTCCTTGAACACTAAGGGAGCCCTCTTATAAGTACAAGAGGGCTCCCTTTTATTGATGATGATCGTTTGCCTACCCACACCCTAATTAACCCAAGTCGGGTTGATCAACAAGTTCGATGCTTGCTGTTTCGGTATGGTGCAGCTCAAACACCAAAATTTCATTGCGGCCCTGCTTCAGCAGGGGTCCAGGCAGGTAAAGCGCTGCTTGCGGTCCTTGTTCCCAGTAACGCCCCAGGTTGAAGCCATTGACCCATACAACCCCTTTTCCCCATCCGTCCAAGCGGATAAACGTATCTCCAATGTCATCCACCGAGAATTCACCTCGATAAAAGGTAGGGCGGTCCTGCTGTTCAAACGGACCCGTAAGCGGTTGAAACGATGCCGCATTCGGATTCTCAAGCGGCACAGGATAGATGCTCCAGTCATACAGGAACTGGTTGTTCATCCGGACTCCCTCAGTGATTCCTTTATAGTCCTTCAGCTTCGGGCCGTAATTGATACGCCCCATATTCTCGACAACGATCTCCAGCTTGGCGCCGGCTGCCGGAACATCGAACTGGAGGGCTTGGGGATTCCAGCGTTCAACCGTCCCCTGATACTTACCGTCCAGGAATACCTGTGCCCGGTCATGCACCTCTTGCAGATGCAACGATTCTCCCTGGCGAGGTCCGGTAATATCCGTTGCATAAACGATGAAGCCATAGCTTTGACCCAGCAGTTCCATCGGTACAGGTGTTGTGCGTTTCACCGCCTCGGATAGCGTCGGCAGATGCTCCAGCAAGTCGGCATAATGCGTCATGCGAACCGAGCCATAGCTTTTTTTCTTGACGGGCTGAGGCAAACTTGGAAAATCAGAGAGCTCTTTTCCCTGATGCTTCGCAATCATGCTGCGAATAACCTCGTACTTAGCTGTTACATCCCCGCACTCCGAGAGTGGGGCATCATAATCATAGCTGGTGATCGTCGGCTCATACTTCTCGTGAAAATTCGCCCCGTTATAAAATCCGAAATTGGTTCCCCCATGAAACATGTAGAAATTCACGGATGCATGCAAGTCCAGCATCTCTTTGAACACCGCAGCAGCATCTTCCGCGTCCCGGGTATGATGCGGTTTCAGCCAATGATCAAACCATCCGTTCCAGTATTCCATGCACATGAGAGGGTCTTCCGCTCGATATTCCCGCAGTTTGGCAAAAGCCTCTTCCGTTCTCGAACCAAAGTTGACGGTGGCAAGCACGCCTGGAACGGTTCCCCCTTGCAGCATTCCGTCGGTGGGACCATCCGAAGTGAACAGCAATACATCTACGCCCCGCTTGATCAAGCCATCCTTCAAGTATTCCAGATATGCCGTATCATTTCCGTAGCTCCCGTACTCGTTCTCGATTTGCATTGCAATCACCGGGCCTCCATTGGAGGTTAATAACGGAACCAGCCGCGGAATCAGTTCATCATAATAATGGTCAACCTTCTCCAGATACAACGGATCCATGCATCGCAGTTGGATATCCGGATACTGCAGCAGCCAGGACGGCAGCCCGCCAAATTCCCATTCTGCGCATATGTATGGGCTTGGCCGAAGGATCACATGCAGCCCGAGGTCACCGGCGATTTGGACGAATCTCTCCAAGTCGGCGATGCCTTCAAACGTAAATTGTCCTTCCTTGGGTTCATGCAAATTCCAGGGAATATAGGTTTCCACGGTGTTTAATCCACAGCTTTGCAGCTTCATTAGTCTGTCTTCCCAATACTCCGGCACGATCCGAAAATAATGTACGGCACCCGACAGAATCTGGATCGGCTCATCGCCGAGCACGAACTGTTGATTAACCGCTTTCAATTGAGCTTTCATTTTCTGTTTCCTCCCTGCTCGTATCATTTTGCTTGCTATTGTCATCATCTATCAAAAGCTCGTGCTGCTCAATCTCCAAATGGAGCATTCTTTATACCTTTTGTGCCGAATATTCAGAATCGAGAAGAACCTATTATGATACAATATATGGCATAATCACTGGAATTTTCGAAGCTAAAGGAGCATGGCCATTATGGATATCGCTTTTCGCTTTCCCAATATGATTCACACGCTTCAAGTAACGGGATGCCATTTTGATTCCCAGCCGCCCGGCTGGAGTTATCCGAGGCATCATCATCACCTGTTTGAGCTGCTGTACTGTCTGGAAGGCGAGGTTCTCCAGGAAATTCATCGGGAGTCTTTTACGCTGCGGCAAGGAGAATGGCTTCTGATCAAATCCGGAGTCCCCCATCAAACCACGAATCTGGCCAACGGGCCATATGGATACTTTAATGTTCATTTTGATCTCGATGATCAGGAAATTCGAAGCTCATTATCCGCTGCCCCTTACCGTCACATTCGCCAACAGGAAAGTGCGCACAGCAATCTGAAGGCATACATTCAAGAGCTGGAGGGAATCGTTCGACGCAGTCAGCCGGCAGCCCATTCGCTTCAACCGGAGAACCCGAGGGCTGAATACAATCTCACTTTTGAAGACAGACTGCTGCTCCAATCCTATACATTGCTCATCATCCACGATGTGCTCTCCCTCCTGAAGGTGCAGGATGAGGTCCAGCTGTCTTCGTCGACACAGGCAGTATCAGGCTCCCACAAGCCGTCTTCCTTGCTTGCAGCCGATGCGGCGCATGCCATTGAAGAGAAGCTGTCATCAGGGCTTACAGAAGAGATCTCTGTCACAGCCGTATCCAAAGAGCTGAATTTAAGCCGCAGCCAATGCAGCAAGTTGTTTCGCCAAGTTTACGGAATATCGCCAAGACAATATATCAGCCGACAAAAGCTCACCCTGGCCAAAGAGCTGCTGGTCACGACCCATCTGCCAATGACGGCGATTGCCGACAAACTCGGCTTTCGCTCAGCCAGCCATTTTTCAAGGCAATTCCGCCGCTGGACCGGGCAGTCGCCGACAGAATACCGTCCCAGACACTGAATCGGGGAACCTGATTATTTTTAGTAAGTTACTTGACAATCAATAGCATAATTGAGTATGATACAATCTATAGTTTCAGCTATACAAAAGTTAGTTGATAACCACTTAAAAATAAGGAGCTGTTACCATTCATGCGTAGCTATTCTTCTATGGGTACTTTCATTATTCGGGTTATTCTGGGCGTTATCTTTTTGGCTCACGGTTTGGATAAATTCCAGAGCGGCATCGGCAACATCGAGGGCTTTTTCGCCAGTCTGGGAATCCCCGCATTCATGGCGACCGTTGTGGCCATTATCGAAATTGTGGGTGGTATTGCATTGATTATCGGTTTGGGAACGAGAATTGCCTCCCTAGTTCTTGGCGTTGTGCTTGTCGTAGCTATTTTTCAGGCCAAGCTCGGCATGGGCTTCCTGGGTGGCTATGAATTGGATATTGCCTTGCTGGCCATGGCCGTTCATCTTGCCCTTAGCGGCAGCAGCCTGCTCTCGGTCGATTCGTTGTTTGGCAAGAAAAACTAAGCCTAAGCGACGACCATATGTAAGAAAAACATCCATCGACGTACTCTCTAAGAAGACAGACCGCGTCTAGCGGTAGTTTTTCTTGCGATATCAGGCAGCACATCCTCCGAAGTTTATACTTTCTGATATCTTAGAACATAGAAAGAGAGCCGCACCTGACGATCAGTCTCCCAAGATCCTGATCCAGTGGTACGGCTCTTTTTTACATGTTATGAAAAGCTGCTGCCGCCCTTTTCGGCCGCTATAGCCGATTTCCTCTGCAGTCTCAGAAGCGCGAACGATAACCCTGCGGATATCGCAATACAGATGGAGCCTGCAATGTACACCATGCGAATGCCGAGTGTATCCGCAATCAGACCCATGACCGCAATCGATAAACTCGTTACCGTGGACAGCAAGATATCACGCGAAGCGTAAATTTTCGGCAGCAGCTCTTGATCCACGCTGGATTGGAGCGCGGTTTGCTGCGCCACATCACGCAGCTGATAGGCCGGTCCCATTGCAATACATAGGATTAATGCCATGATCGGAATACTGTTTAGGCCATACCACAGGGTAAGCAAACTGAACACCGCTGATCCTACGGCCATGCATGGAATCAGATTTTTCTGGATAAAGGAAGACAGGAGCAGCATCAGCAGCCCACCCGCAATGGCGCCTATATAATAACTGGCATTAATGAATCCCCACCAAGCTTCGCCTTGATGCAGCACTTCCTTGACATACACCAGCGTGATCGCTCCCACCCAGATGGTTCCCGCGATCCCTTCAATCATATCCATCATCGTCACGATTCTTAATGTCGGATTTCGCCACAGGTAGAACCAGCCTTCACGAATCACTTCCCAGCCTGTTTTCGCTCCTCCCGCCGCAGCCGGTTCCTTCTCCTTCATGGAGCGTGCTGCGATCCAAAGGCACAACACGGATACCCAGATGAGTACGCAGCTCATGATTAACGTCGGCATATGTCCAAACCGTACAACGAGAAAGCCCGTGAAGGTATATCCTGCAATCTGCAAGGATTGACTAGTCACGGACAGAGAGCTGTTAGCCTTAACCAGCCGGTCAGGTGCAACTACTCTCGGAACCATGGACTGAATGAGCGGGTTTCCCCATCCTTCGGTAAAAGCAATGAACAAGATAAACATACACAGCACGGAAACCTGAGATGATATGTAGGGAAATGCGATAACCAATGCGGTTAACAACAGGGCTTTCATGACTTGAAGCCTCACCAGAAGCTTGGAGAAGCCGAATTTCTCCATCACAAGCGGAGCCGTAAGGCCGGCGACTAACCGTGCGACTGCGTTAAACAGCGGGAATAACGCGGCAATAAAGGCCGATCCGGATTCTTGATACATAAAGGTAGTCAATACCATGATGTAGACAACGCCTGCAAGCGAAATGCTTGAATACGCGGTCCAGTAGTATAGAAAGCCTCCTCGTTTCATGTCCACACCCTGTTCTGCTGATCTTTTTTCTAATAGTCATAACATAGGTTGAATGTTTCTGTAAAGATAACGGAAGTTCCCCCATACTAAAAAAAGCCTGCTCCCATGATCCATCCATGAGAGCAGACTTACTATAACTCGGCTATGAAGCGCTATGGGCAACCGACCAACGGTCCTGCCCCGGATAAGGACATCGCTTGTCTTTAAGCTTCGCGGTGATCTGTACGATGCAGCCGCACAGCGTGCATGTCGTGTTCCCTTGCAGCTTTGGACAAGAGAAGCACGCACGCAGACGGGCATCATACTCACCATCCGGCACGCAACGGTCAGACGTAAACATTGGAGATGATAGGACGCGCGTAATTTGTTCCTCGTTAACCCGGTAATCGTCATGACAACCTTTACACCGATTATCCGCCATCCTCTTCGTCTATCCTGCCGTGATCTCGAGAACGGTAACGGACATCGGTGCCAGCTTGGCACGCAGAACGTCGCCTTCTTGTTCAAAAGCATGGAATGCAGCCGGCTTCAGAGTCTCCGGCGATTCAAAGGTGTTGTGAGCGTCCAGCGAATCGGAGGCTAGCTGCCGGCCTACGATCTTGGACACCGCTCCGCTTAATCCCCGAAGCTGAATCGTCACGTCACTTTGCTCCGCATGACTCACATTACACAGACTCACATGGATTTTGCCGGCTTGATCCTTCGAGGCCGTTACGGATACTTGCGGAATCTTCTCGCCGTCCATCTCATAATCAGCGCCGCTGTAGTTGGTAGCCAAACGCTCTGCATCCTGATGCACTTTATACATATCAAACACATGATAAGTCGGAGTAAGAATCATCTTCTCGCCTTCGGTTAAAATGACGGACTGCAGCACATTGACAATCTGCGCAATGTTCGCCATGACCACCCGATCATTATGCTCGTGAAAGATAATCAGCGTTAAACCCGCCACCAGAGCATCACGGATCGTATTCTGCTGATACAGGAAGCCCGGATTGGTGCCAGGCTCTACGTCAAACCAGGTTCCCCACTCGTCTACAATGAGGCCGATCCGCTTGTTAGGATCATACTGGTCCATGATTGCCGAATGTCTCGTAATCAATTCATCCATATGAAGCGCCTTCTTCATCGTGGTGAACCATTCCTGTTCGCTGAATCCGGTAGCAGCGCCTTTGCCTGTCCAGAATTCGCCAGGAATCGTGTAATAGTGAAGACTGATGGCATCCATGAACGGATGCGCTTCTCTCATCACGGTTTCCATCCAGCGGTAATCATCCACGTTCGGGCCGCAGGCAATCTTGTAGATCTTGTTATCGCCATAGTTGCGAACATAAGTCTGATAGCGTCTGTACAGATCCGCATAATACTCCGGCCGCATATTGCCGCCGCAGCCCCAGTTCTCGTTCCCGACGCCAAAATATTTAACATTCCATGGCTTCTCGCGGCCATTCTCCTGGCGCCATGCGGCCATCGGCGACACGCCATCAAAGGTCATGTATTCAACCCATTCCGACATTTCCTGCACGGTGCCGCTGCCGACATTGCCCGATATGTATGGTTCACAACCCAGAAGCTCGCAAAGACGGAGGAATTCGTGGGTGCCAAAATGGTTGTTCTCCACAACGCCGCCCCAGTGCGTATTGACCATTTGCTTCCGATTCTCTCGTGGACCGACGCCGTCCTTCCAGTGGTACTCGTCGGCAAAACAACCGCCTGGCCAGCGCAGCACCGGTATGTTAAGCTGTTTCAGCGCCTCCAGTACATCATTGCGGATCCCCTCCGTATTCGGAATCGGTGAATCCTCACCCACCCATATGCCCTCATAAATGCAGCGACCCAGATGTTCGGAAAAATGACCATAAATATTGCGGTTGATCTTGCCTTTGGATAAATCCGAATGAATGGTAATAACATGACTCATGACTTATTCCGCTCCTCACCGTTGTTTTATAGATGTTTATATGAAACAGTTTAACAATCTTTAAAACAATGATATCGACCAAACCGGATTCCGTCAACCCGTAATTTAAACGCTTTCACGAAATAGCCTTATTTTTCACCAAAAAAAGACCGGCCCAAGCCGATCTTCCAATCGGGCTCTGAGCCAGTCTCTCTTCAACGCGTCGCCCGGATTAAAAATTCCCGGGTCCGCTCTGCCTTCGGTTGATTAAATATTTGATCCGGCGTGCCCGATTCGACGACCTGTCCGTTATCCATGAAGATAATTCGGTCCGCCACTTCTTTGGCAAAACTCATCTCATGCGTGACGATCACCATCGTCATATGCTCCTCGGCCAGCTGCTTGATAACCGCCAGCACCTCGCCGGTCAGCTCGGGGTCCAGCGCCGATGTCGGTTCGTCAAACAGCATGATGTCCGGATTCATCATCAGTGCTCTCGCAATGGCCACACGCTGTTTCTGTCCGCCCGACAGATTCCCGGGGTATACATCTGCTTTATCAGATAAACCGACCTTCTTCAGCAGAGCGGCGCTGTTTAACCTGACCTCTTCCTTTGATTGTTTCTTCACATGTTTAGGTGCCAGTCCCAGATTCTCCTGTACCGTGAGATGAGGAAACAGGTTGAAATGCTGGAATACCATGCCCATCCGGGATGTGATCGCTTTGATCCCCGGCGGGCTGGCATATACGCCATCCTTCACGAGATATTGATCCTGCAGCTTGATCGATCCGCCATTAATCTCCTCCAGATGCACCAGGCTCCGGAGCATGGTGCTCTTCCCCGATCCGGAAGGTCCGATGACGGCAATCACTTCATTCTTCTGAATCTCAAAGCTGACGTCCTTCAGCACGTCCAGCTGGCCGAAGGATTTTTTTACATGGGTTACTTCGATAATTGCCATTACACGACAGTCCTTCTATTCATATTTAAATCGGCGTTCCAGAAACTTAAACAACATGGTTAACACGAGCGTCATTAGCAGGTATATGACGCCTGCAATGAAAAACGGCATAATCGTAACATCGCGATTGACCGCCGTATAGGCGAAGTGCAGTAACTCCGGAACCGCTACGGCATACAGCAGCGCCGTATCTTTTACCAGTGTAATGGATTCATTGGATACCGCCGGCAGGGCTACGCGAAACATTTGGGGCAGAATCACTTTCGTGGTCGTTTGCCAGCGGTTCAGGCCCAGCACCTTGGACGCTTCATATTGACCCTTGTCAATCGCCAAGAGGCCTCCCCGAAAGATCTCCGCAAAATAAGCGGCATAGTTTAGCACAAATGCCAAACATGCGGCTACAAAACGGTCCAGAACGAGATACTCTCCGATCACGGGCAGCACTGGCAGCCCAAAACAAAAGAACAACAGCTGCAGCAGCAGCGGGGTACCACGAAACACATAAATATAGGCATTGGCCAACCAAGCCAGCGGCTTGATTGCGCTTCGAACCATTAACGTGAACACAAACCCGAGCGGGATGGAAACCAGGATAGCAATTAAAAACAACAGTACCGTTGTCTGTGCGCCCTCCAGCATCGGTTTGCCGATTTGAACAATGTAATCCATACTCATATACGCTTAACTCCTAATGGAAAAACTTCTTGAGATGCTTGAAGTTCTTCAAAAATATCGTAGACCCATGGAAGGAACACAAAACCGGAGCCTTTGGTCAAAGTCCGGTTTTTTGGAATACCTATGGAAGGATGAATAACCATCCTTGTGGAACGTCTTACTTCAACACTTTGTTTTCGCCAAACCATTTCTCGGAAATCTTGGCTGCCGTACCATCGGCATTCATTTCGTCCAGTGCTTTTTGCAGGCTTTGAAGCAGCTCCTCGTTGCCCTTTTTAACCCCGATCCCGTACTGCTCCGGTGCCAGAGATTCCTCGAGAATCTTGTATATTCCATCTTCCTTGGACATGAAGTATTTCATCACCACTTCGTCTATGACCACAGCCTCTACGCGTCCATTCTTCAAATCGCTCAGAGCCAGCATATTGTCAGGGAATTCGTTGATCTTCTTCACTTGCGTGTGAATCTCGTTGGCGCTTAACGCGTCAGCTGCCGAGGACAGCGACTGCAAACCGATCTCTTTGCCTGCCAAATCGCTGATCGAAGTTATATCCGAATCAGCCAGCACGGCGACGACCTGACTGTTCTCCAGATAAGGCTTGGTAAACAACACTTTCTCCTTGCGCTCATCGGTGATGGTATAGCCGTTCCATATCAAGTCAATGCGGCCGCTGCTAAGTTCGGACTCCTTCGATTTCCAGTCAATCGGCTGGAACTTGACTTCCTTGCCCATCTTCTCAGCGGCTGCACGGGCATAATCGATATCAAAGCCGACAATTTCATTGCTCTCGTCGCGAAAGCCCATGGGCGCAAACTTGTCGTCGATCCCGACAACCAGCTCATTGCCGCCGCTTGCGGAGCTTGAACAGCC
The DNA here is from genome assembly GCF_049893405.1 of Paenibacillus sp. Dod16. Taxonomy (NCBI): domain Bacteria; kingdom Bacillati; phylum Bacillota; class Bacilli; order Caryophanales; family Paenibacillaceae; genus Paenibacillus; species Paenibacillus sp. Dod16. The sequence continues at coordinate 23,610 of NZ_JBNDYG010000046.1, read as the reverse complement.
GACTACGGTTAATAACAGCATGAAGCCTGCTAATACTGATGCTATCTTTTTCACCAAAAAATCCCCCTCGTAGACATTAAACGCAGCTATATTCTGGATGCAAAGGAATTCGCATCAGATGCAAAGACTGCTTTTTCGCTTTAGTACGTTATCAAGACTCCATGATACCATATTAGCAGAGAAGAGTCGATAGTTTCATAGAATGGTCAATTTTCACCGCCTGATATGAAATTTATGTATTTTCATCCTATTTTAAGGTTATTTTAAGGATGAATTCAGTTTAGCGGGAAAGAATGATGGACTGTAAGACCAACATCAAGAAAGGCGGTAAACAACAATGACAATCCACTTGAAGTCAATGAAGCGGCTGGTGCTTGTCGCCATCGCTGTAGTCATGGGCCTCGCTTATCTTCCCGTCTCGGTCTCGGCGGAACCGGTCGGACAGCAAACAGAATCACCGGCTGTTCCTTCTTCCCAAGACGAACGCGGGCAACATAAACCCGGTCATATGTTCAAGGCCATCTCCGAATTTCTGAAGCTGGAACCGCAAGTTCTTCGAGATAAACTCAAAACCTCGACACTCGCGGAAATAGCCAAGGAACAAGGTGTATCCAGAGAGGCCGTAAAAGCCAAGATCGTTGAGCTGTTGAAGGATAAAATCTCCTCGCATCCGAAGCAGTTGGGCAAATCCATCGATTACTCCGCTGCCGCGGACAAGCTGCTTGACGCCAAAGGCGGGTGGCAGAAGCAGCGGATGCATCAGCGCCATGGCCGGTTGATCTCGGATAGCGACGAGCTGGCCAAACTTCTGAAGACGACGCCGGAAGCACTCAAGCAGTCGCTCCAATCTGGAAAATCGCTGGCACAGATCGCGAAGGAGCAAGACGTGCCCGTCCAGTCCGTCATTGATCAACAAGTCCAGGCACTCACGAAGCGCCTGGATCAGAAGTTGACCGAAGGCAAACTGACGAAGGAAGAATACGAGGAGCGCAAATCCAGAATTGCTCCGTTCGTGAGCGATGTGGTGAATGGTAAACTCAAACCGATGAAACATAGCCGGTAATGTACCCGCTTAACGCATAACCTTTTGTCATTGAATAAGAAAAACGTCTATCGACGTACTTTCCCAAATAGACAGACCGCATTTAGCGGAAGTTTTTGTTGCGAGATAAGGAAGCTAAGCCTCGAATGTTTATACTTTCTTATCTCTTAACACAAGAGCCGCTCCATCGGTTAGGAATAACCCATGAAGCGGCTCTTTATCGTCCGTTTATTCTATTTAACATCCATTTAAGGCACGTATTGCTGGATCATCTTCACTACGACGCCATCTTCGAGGGTGATATGAAATGGAAACCATTTCATGTCTACGATATCATCCTTTTCGTAGATATTCGTGAATTTGTCCAGGCTCACCATCTGGTTCCAGGAAATCTGAGCATCCTCATACCGCCCGGTATGATCGTACAACTGAAGCAGCACTTCGGCATCATCAGCCACAGGAAGTTCAATCTGTTCTTCCGTATCATTTACGATATAATAACCATCCGGTGCTTCCGTCATCTCAGGGTCCTGCTCCCGTTCGCGGAATACCTGATTCGCTTCCTCGCCCTCGTACCATTTAATCGGATCTACTTGCAGATAGACCTTGCCGTCTCTAATCTCAAGCCCGTTAATATAGACAGCTTCCTGATTCGAAGCTTTCGGAACCGGCTCATAATTGTTGCCTGAGGCTACGCCAACGGTTGTCATCATGATCAGTACCAGCAGCATCATTGCTCCCAATTTCCAAGCCGACTTCTTCATCTTCTCATCGCTCCCTCTTCATCTTCTATTAAATGGATTCAGCTCGTGAACCCTACCCGAATTATCACGCATTAAATATTAGTAACCCAATTCCTGGATATTTGAAACGTATATGTATTTTATCATTCATAACTTTATTATAAGGACCCACTTGGTAAAATGGATGTCAATTTGATGTAAATTCATTACAATATTTCAATCTTCGGAAGCGCTTAAATACGGGACGATGAAGGATCGTACGCTATGTCGAACCGGGAAACATCCCAAATAAAAAAACAAGCCCTCCCCGCTGATTCCTCAGTCGATGGTCAGGCTTGTTTAGATTCACACAAATATTATTGATTGAATGCTTCGGTCAGCACAGGAACAATCTGCGATTTGCGGGAAACCACGCCTTTAAGAAGAGCCTTGTTCTCCGACAGGGACACATTGTAGGCTTTCTCAACGGCCTTGGACTCTTTACCGAGTGCAAGAGCGATCGAATCGTTGTTCAGAATATCTGTCACTACGAAAACGAACAGGTCCAGGTTTTTGTCGGCAATAATCGCTTGAATCGCATCTTCGAGTTCGGCTTGACGGGACAATACATCATTGGTATCCACCGCGTTAACCTGTGCGATTTCCACTTTGGCTCCGCCCATTTGGAATTCCTTGGCGTCCAGGGAGATCAACTGCGCGATGGTTTTGTCGCTCAGATCGGCGCCTGCCTTGAGCATCTCCAACCCATAGCTGTCTGCATCCACGCCAGCGATCTCAGCCAGCTCGCGAGCTGCTGCGATATCTTCGTCTGTGCAGGTTGGGGATTTGAACAACAGGGAGTCCGAGATGATGGCGGACAGCATCAGGCCAGCAATTTCTTTGCGAACGGCGATACCTTTTTCCTTGTAGATCTTGTTCAGAATGGTAGCTGTGCAGCCGACAGGCTCCGCACGGTAGTATAATGGGTGGCTTGTCTCAAAATTCGCGATGCGGTGATGATCGATAACCTCAATCACGCGAACCTGATCAATGTCGCTTGCGCTTTGCTGACGCTCGTTATGGTCCACGAGGATAACGTCTTGGGCTTCGTTTGCAACCGTCTCAACGAAACGAGGAGCTTCGACCTTAAAATAATCGAGCGCATATTGCGTTTCACCGTTAACGTCTCCAAGACGCACGGGCTCGGCAGAAAGGCCGAGCTGGTTCTTCAAATCAGCATAAGCAATAGCAGAGCAGATTGTGTCCGTATCCGGATTTTTGTGTCCAAAAATTAATGTTTTTTCCATATATAATGCCCCTCTCGCAACATAAATTTCATCGTTTATATCAATAAACAGATGATCACCTCTCTGATTATATCGTTAAATTCTACTTATTCCAATTCCTTTACAGAGATTATTTTTAGACCGTGTTTATACCAATACAATTTCCGGTTCCGGAACGAATCCAAAATGGTTGTTAATCGATTCCGAGATCAGATTCATCAAGTAGAGGATATCGGTTGCCTTCGCATGCTTCTGGTTCAGAATCATGTTGCCGTGATGCGGAGAGATGATCGCGCCGCCATATTCGGTTCCCTTCATATTCAGCTGATCCACGAGCGAGCCGACGGCTACTCCATAATCATAATTATTTTTGAATACGGAACCGCAGGACGGGTAGTCGAAATGGCGTTTACTCGTCCGGTACTTGATGATATCAAGCATCGACTGAGGCGTCTCTATTCCCTTTCCTGCCAGCGCGTGCACTTCACCCAGAAAGAATGAGAAAAACGATGGCAATGAGGATGGATGGCTGCCGCGAGTCTTCCACTCTGTGAGAACTTCAGATGTCATGCTGATCTGTTCCTCCGAGCTGACCGGAATATTAAGATCGGCCCCTACTATGATCCACGGATGCTGCTGGAAGATGGATTGCTTGTATGCAAATAAACAGTCCGCTACGGGAATGGACCGTACCTTTAAGCTCGGATCCGTCGTATTGATATAATAGACCGTGTCCAGAATATCGCAGATTTGACGAGCATTATATTTAGCGTTCATATAGATGCCGGCCCCTACGCAGCCAGGCAGCAAAAAAGTAAAATCAAGCAAATCCGTCCCACCCATTAACCCCATCAAGGACAATAACGACATCGGCGCGCCGGATGAAACGTACCATTTATCGCCCGACACCCGCAGCTCCACCAGGTTTTTGAGCGATATAAACACCAGGTCATGTTTCGGTTCATCCGGAAACAGAATGTTGGAGCCCATTCCAAAGATGTACCATGGTATCCCGCGTTTCCTGCAGTCCTGCAGGAGATCCGCCAGGTCATTTGCCGTTTCAGGCATGGCCAGATAATTGGCTGAACCGCCGATCCCATACGTCGAAAAAGCAGACAGCTCCACATTACGCTTGCACAATCGGTCGATAGCAGATGTATGTAAAGTCATCGTAGACATGTCACTCCCTATTCTTCACATTAGGCACATTCCTTACTAAATGTGGGGATGTTACATCATTATGATCCAACTGCTTAGGTGGTGTCAATCTGGAGTGGAATCCTGGCGAAATAGACAAAAAATCCCTGGATTACAGCCCGTAGACCGTAACCAAGGATTCATTCATCATCTCTTTATTTGTCCCCCAGGATTTATTCAAGGAAATCCTTGAGACGTTTGCTGCGGCTCGGATGACGCAATTTACGAAGCGCCTTCGCCTCGATCTGCCGAATGCGTTCACGCGTAACGCCGAATACCTGGCCTACTTCCTCCAGGGTGCGGGTCCGTCCATCCTCAAGTCCAAAGCGCAGTCGGAGCACATTCTCTTCACGCTCGGTGAGCGTATCCAGCACTTCCTCCAGCTGTTCCTTCAGCAGCTCAAACGCTGCGGCATCTGCCGGCGCCAATGCGTCCTGATCCTCAATGAAATCGCCCAGGTTGGAGTCGCTTTCCTCCCCGACCGGTGTTTCCAGAGACACAGGTTCTTGGGATACCTTCTGGATCTCACGTACTTTTTCCGGCGAGATATCCATCTCTTTACCGATTTCTTCCGGTGTCGGTTCGCGTCCCAGCTCCTGAAGGAGCTGCCTGGAGACACGTACGAGCTTATTAATCGTCTCTACCATATGCACCGGAATCCGGATAGTTCTTGCTTGGTCAGCAATCGAGCGGGTAATCGCCTGGCGAATCCACCAAGTGGCATACGTACTAAACTTAAAGCCCTTGGAGTAGTCGAACTTCTCCACCGCTTTGATCAGGCCCATGTTGCCTTCCTGTATCAGATCCAGGAACTGCATTCCCCGGCCAGCATAGCGTCTTGCTATACTTACAACGAGACGAAGATTCGCTTCAGCCAAACGGCGTTTCGCTTCTTCATCTCCCTCCTCTATTCGTTTGGACAGTTCCACTTCTTCATCGGCTGTAAGGAGGGGAACACGACCGATTTCTTTCAGGTACATGCGAACCGGATCGCTAATCTTGATGCCTGGTGGAAGTGAGAGATCGTCATGAACCGAAAAATCCTCTGTCGGAGAATTAGCCGCTTTCTCTGTTTCCGTAACCTCTCGTTCCAATGCAAAATCCGCACTTTGACGGTTCTCCATTCTATGCCCCCCTGTTGACAATCCCATATTTTCATGCTAATCTAGCATTAGGTTATTATGACATTAAGCCAATAGTTATTTATCCTTCATTCTAGCATATTTTTCACACTATATCAACTTCTAATATATTCTAGTTCTGTTCACCCGATCTCAGGCTGAGATCGGGTTTTTATATGCTTCATCTTCTTACACTACATATGCTACGTTTACTTAAGCTGATCTAGTACCGCTTTCGTTTCTTGATTCAACGATTTCACATCGGGAGCCTTCACGGGCTCATCGCTCAGCTGATATTTGTGCTTTAGTTCAAGCGTTGCCCTCACCCGGTCGTTCAGCATCTCCTCCGGGATCACGCCGCTATGGGCAGCCTCGGTTAATGCTTGAATGACGGCTTCTTCCAATGCATATTCATGTCCGATCAGAATCATGTTGCTCCCTGCGACGACGGACTTCACGGAAGCCTCTCCTACGTCTGTGCTGCCGGAAATCGCCCCCATTGTCATATCATCCGTTATAACGACACCCTTAAACCCCATTTCTTCCCTTAACAAATCGTTGATAACGGGTTTCGAATAGGAGGATGGCGTATCCGGATCGATGCTCTTCATCAGCAGATGGGCAACCATAACCACATCGGCTCCTTCATCAATCGCTTGTTGAAACGGTACCAGCTCCAATTCATGCAGACGCTTCAGATCATGGTCAACAACGGGCAGCCCGAGATGGGAATCGACCGAAGTATCGCCATGCCCAGGGAAATGCTTCACTACAGGTACGACACCATTCTCCTGTATCCCCTTCATCGAGGCGATTCCCTGCGTGCTTACGGTTTCTGCCGTTGTGCCAAAGGATCGATCGCCGATGACCGGATTGTTCGGGTTGCTATCAATGTCCAGCACCGGGGCAAAAACCATATTGATTCCGACTCCCGACACCTTCTGCGCGATAAGTCCACCAACTTGCTTGGTCAGCGTAAGATCATCGCTCCTCCCAATTTTACCGCTTGACGGCAGCTTCACGTATTCATCAGGAAAACGGGTAACCCGTCCGCCCTCCTCATCAATGCTCAGCCAGAGCGGCACCGGATTCGCAGCATTTGCTTTTTTCAGCTCATTCAGCAGGTCTGCCGACTGCTTGGCGTTCTCGATATTATCCTTAAAAAGGATAATACCGCCTACATGGTAATCCTCCAGCAATCTGCGCGTGGTATCATCCATCGTAGTCCCTTCGATTCCAACCAGCACCAGCTGACCGATCTTCTCCTTGACGGTCATGCTATTCAGAAGCTCCGTTACCGCATCCTCAGTCCCGTTCTCGGGCAGATTCCCTTCCTCGCCATTGTTGTCCGAGCTGCCAGATGGACCCGGAGTCCCGTCTTCATCAGCTTGAGACGGGGTCTGCGGCTCCTGTATTTCCTCCGACGGCGAAGCTCCTTGTCCGTTGTTCCCGGGGTTGCCCGGTTCGGCTCCGCCCCGACAACCTGCCGCAGCCAATAGCAAGATGACAACCAGCATTGTTAAGCACATCCATTTTGTCTTACGCCTCAACATTGTCACCTTCCTTCAAATTCACACTACTATATTCGTCCTCTGTTCCACAGAGTCCTTCCATCATAACATGATTTCCATACAGTCCAAACCAGTTGAAGCTGCCCGCTAGAAGTAGAAAAGAGCCGCGTCAACAGCGACCCTTCTTCGCCTATTTAAGCAGGCCGAGCTTACGGGCCTGCTCCTCTGTTAATATAAACTGCTCTGTGTCCCACACTTCATCCTCATCCGTTCTTCCGAACATCAGCATAATATCATCCCATATATTCTTTTGCATCGCTTCAGCTTGCGTGATAATCACCTTCATATTAACATCATTCCTTTCCTTGGAATCATCTCCTACTACATATACAACCATCAAAGGTCATATCGAATCGAATGACAAGCAAAAGCCTGCAGATAGTATCTGCAGGCAGGATCTGTACTATAACTAGGAATATGCAGGATGATATTTAATCCACGACATGGCAATGGTGCCTTCGCCGGCATGGATGCCCGCAACGGGAATAAAGGTCATAATTTCGGTTTTCAACGCCGGATGGGCTCCGCTGATTTCCTTCTGGATCTCCTCGGCCTCTTCTACGTTGTTCGCGTGCATGATGCAGACCTTTTTAATTTTCTGCAAATCCATTTTCATAAGCTCCAGCATTCGTGACTTGGCCTTCTTGAACGTCCGGATCTTCTCTTCCACAATGACCTTGCCTTCATCAAAACGGAGCAGCAGATGAATGCGGAGCAGGTTGCTGAGAAGAAGCTGGGTGCCGGATACCCGGCCGCTGCTATGAAGCCGGTGCAGGCTTGCCGGAATAAGGTAGAATGACATGTTTTGCACCATGGACTGAATTTTCTCTTTAATCACCTGCACGGTATCCCCCTGGCTATGCCAGTGAATCCCGGACATGATCATTTCGCGTACCGGGAACGCTCCCGCTTGGGAATCGATGCCAACCACGGGTACCTCGGCAATCTCTGCCGCCTGCATAGATGAATTCAAGGTTCCGCTAAGCTCGGATGAACAGTGAATGGCGATGATATCATCATACTTCTCTTTCAAGGATTCATATAATTCGATGAATTCACCGATTGGAGGCTGTGAACTGCTTACTTTCGGTTCATCTTTCATTCTTTCATAAAAGACTTCAGCCGAAATATCAATTCCTTCCCTGTACTCATCCTGTCCAAGTATCAACCTCAAAGGTACAATATAAATATGATTTTCCTTGGCGAAGTCAGGATCGATCGTACTCGTGCTGTCGGTTACCCATGCTATGGATCTCATTATCGTATTCACGTCTCGCTTTCGTGTAGTAAGAAGTAGGAAAGGAAGCGATTAAAGCCGCTAAATTCATCATATCTTACCCTTACAGCGTATTGCAAACGAAAGGAATGTGATTTCTTGGCTGCACATTGGTTCGCCACAGAAAAGCCTTATTTTCGCTCTGCGTTATACCCCTTTTCTCCAAAAGGTTCCAGCTGTTCAATCCAATATGCCTCCCGTTTGCTGACCGCGCCCTTCAGATCATAGAACGGATCCTCCTTCGGTTCTATGGTTTCCAGAATCTCGAAGACAAAAGCATCCTCGCCATACTCATTCCATTCCCGCTGAAGCGTCTTATTGTAGCTCGTTCCCATCTGCAGCTCGAATCGTTTGCCGTTCATGGTCTTCAAGTTATTCGTTCCGGCCACAAACACTTTGCCGTTCTTTGTGTTTCGAATTTGATACACGCCTGCTTCGATCTTGATTTCCTTATACATTTGATTTAGTTCCTGTCTGCGATTCATCGCGTTAAACCCTCCTAATCTTAGCGTTTACGTTGTTAACCAGTACTCGCTTCCATCATCCTTGCGATCCAAAAAACCATATTCAATCAAATACCGGCGAATCGTCACATAATCTGGATGGTCCCTCCCGATCGTATCGTTGATTTCTTGCTCCGTATATTTGACGTCCGGTTGAAAACGAGCTGCGATTTCTCGCAACACGACGTACTTCTGCTTCTCTTTGAGCTTAAATGTCTTCAGCGGACCATCGGTCCCTTCAGGAAACACCTTGGCCAGGATCGCTTGCCGCTCTTCTTCGGTGACATTGTAGCGCTCATCCACCATCTTGGCGCGCTTGGGAATCTCCACGAATGCCGGTGCATGGTCATCCTTTTCCTTCAGCAGCTCCATTAAAGTCAGCAGTACCTTGGACTGTCTTTCCTTCTCCTTCAAGGCAAACCGGTGATTGCGAATCGTCGAAGCACTGCCTATGCCGAGCTCCTGTTGCACCTCTTTATCGTTCATGCCTTGATAGAAGAGCTGCAGCAATCGATTCTGATGCTCGGTTAATCCAGTCAGCTTCTTATCGAGCCCTGACAAATACTGAAATACGGAGCCATGCTCCCGGCGGATATGAATGGTCATGTATCGTTCTGACTCATATAACACATCCTGGTCCGGATAGATGATCCCTTTCTCGATCGTCTTACCGCACAAGAGACATACCCATACGGGACCTTCGTCGATATAGCCTTGCTTAAGTTCATCTATAGAAGCATTCCAGAAACGCTCGTTCGGATCCAATGCAAACACCACTTTTCAATTAGTAATTTATATAGACATTTTATATTTTTGTCTATAACATGTCAATCGCACTTCATTTCGATATAATATTTCTTCCTCCCTTCTGTGGAACCTGCTAGAATAGAGGTTGCTGCTGTAAAATTTAGGGGGTATCATCATGAGTTTCATCCAACAGTCGGCAAAAGAAATGGGTTCTTGGCCGCGCAACATCAAGCTGTTTTTTCTAGCCAACTTGCTGTATCAGATCGGTACAGGCATGTTTAGCGTGCTCTACAATTTGTACATACAAGGTCTTGGGTATAATGACTCCATGAATGGAACAGTGGTCAGTATTCAATCCCTGGCAACGGCATTGATGTTCATTCCGATTGGCCTGATCGGAGACCGCGGCAGCCGCAAGCGAATTCTCGTCCTGGGGGCATTGTTAAGCGGTGCGGGTCTGATCGCGCGCTCTTTTCTGGAGAGCGAGTTCAGCTTGCTCGGTCTTGCGATATATACCGGTCTGTTCGCATCCTTTTTTCAGGTGCTGGCTATCCCCTTTCTAGCGGAAAACACGGCGAAATCGGCTCGCATGCGGATCTTTAGCATTCACGCCTCGCTTGTCCTTGCTTCTCAAGTGCTCGGCAGCATGGGAGGCGGATTCTTGGCGGATGCCCTGCAGGCCGTTGGTATGAACAAGGTCGGCAGCTTGAAAACCGCGTTATTCATAGGCGGCCTAGCTACCTTGGCGGCATTCATCCCGCTCTTGTTCACAGCCGATCAGAAGGCCGAAGACATACGGGCACTGGATGCACCGCTTCCTGATCATCAACCGGCTCAGGCAGGAAGAGCAGTAAACGCCTCCGGTTTGGGGGATTACAAAGTCATCGGGCAGTTCGCGCTTGCCCAATTGTTAATCGGCCTGGGCTCGGGACTTGTCGTGCCTTATTTGAATTTGTACTTTACCAACCGCTTCTCGGTATCTTTATCGGCCGTCGGCATTCTGATATCACTTGGACAAGTCATGACCATTGTATCGATGCTGATCGGACCTACGCTGGTGAATCGGGTGGGAGCCGTTAAGGCCGTGGTGCTCTTTCAAGTTCTATCCTTGCCCTTCCTGCTGTTAACCGGATTCACGAACGTACTGCTCATTGCATCGGTCGGCTTCCTGTTCCGCCAAGCTTTGATGAATGCCGCCAATCCGATACAATCCTCGATTCTGATCGACCGTGTACCGGATCACCGAAGAGGAATCGCCAATTCGGTTACGCAAACGGCCTTCATGCTGGGCTGGGCCACCATGGGACCCGTACAATCCAAGCTCGTCACCACATACGGCAACTATTGGGGATATGCGATTACGTTTTGCATTACCGGAACGCTATATGTTGTATCTTCGTTTCTATACTACCGAATGTTCCGTGAGCGCAAGAGCAGCAGCCTCTCCTCCTCCGATACCGCCGCTACTCTCTAGCCTCAACTCGCAGAGGTTTTACATGTTGCGGAACGGCTCCATCGGCCACAGCAATGGTCCGGGCCTGGAAGCTTCCCTTGTACCGGAAGACAGGCCCCAATATCGGATTTCTCACCTCAACGGATATCCGGTATTGTCGATTCCCGTCATCATACCATTCGTTTACATCGGCTGTTCCGGTGAACCACCGGGGAAATCGAAACTGCAAAAGCCCCTCATAAAACCTCTGCTCCCCCGATTGAATGCAAATGCCGCCGCTCTCCCCCGCAGCTATCCGAAGATCAACCGCCAAGTGCTGTTTATTCCCTAAATAATCCACGATACGGCAGCGCTGTGCACTATAGATCATTGTGGCATCAAACCGCCTTTGGACACCCGGAAAATCAAAGCTGCGACACCACGTCACCGTTTCTCTTCCCCATTCGTCACGATAAGCATAATTCTCAATCCGAAACGGGATCCCTTTCCCTCGATTCGGAAACATAATATGCCGCATCGTGCCTATATAGAGAGGCAGTGCAGCCCAAGGCGCGTACCAGATCTCTTCCATGACGCCTTCGCCAATCGAAGCGATGTGATCCTTGCTGTCAAACCCGAACCGCTCCCGAATTTTGGGATGGAGCATTTGAAATTGCGAGCCTAGCGCCTGTTCATAGATCGAGGTCACGTCTTTCCCCTCCTTTGCGGGATTTATCCCCGGGAACGGGTTTTCGTGCCGGGCGGTAGGCGCTTGGTAAATCTGCAGCGGACAGCGAAGCCATCAAGCAAAACCCCATCATGGATCCACTAAGCGTTAACGGATTGAACGGGGCCTTCATTAACTGAGGGTCTGTTATCCATGCTCCAAGCATCAAGATCGCAAGCAAGCTCATCAGCAGCCTGTACCACAACCGACTCTTGTGAAAGAGCAGCGTCAATAAGCCGACGCCGATCTCGGCGATGCCGAGTAAGGTTAGCACCACCCCCTCCTGCTCTCCAGCCAGGCCCGACTGCCTCAACAGATCAAGCTCCCCGGCTTCCGGGAACAACAGCTTCGGTACCAGCCCCTCATAACACCATAGAACGACCAGCATCATTACGCTCAAGGCATGAATGATTGCCTTCCGGATCGTTGCCGAGGGCGGAATATCCTTCTCTGCCCACAATCGCAGCACATCAAAGCTCCAAGCCGTTGCCAGGCCGAATAAAGGCCGGAACAACAAGCGGTCAAACCAGATGCCCGCCAGACCGAACCGCGTTTTGTAATCGTATTGGGTAGAGAAGCGTATGACCCCACTCCCCTTGTCCTGATACTTCCAATAGCCGCTTCCCTCCCGAATGAGGGAGCTGCGCTGATCCGAGCCGAATCGCAGCACCGAGATCCGTTTCCCCGTCTTCGGGTGAACAGCCGTTTTCGTGGCTCCCGACCCTGTCACTTCCAGTCCAAACCCAATGCGGGTTTTATATAAAAACCGCTGGATATCCGAATCAGCCTCCGGTACATAATGAATCTCGGAAAATCGCAGATCCCACTGTTGATGCAGCTCAGGCTTTTGCGTCAACGTCCACAGCTTATCCATATCCGACTGGATATCGAGTTCAACATAGATCGGATTTATCTTCATGCGCTTTAGCTCCCCTCGGGATGTCCTCTAGTTTCTTAAGCCGGACACCTCTCTATCTACAAGTCATTTTACAGCCGCCGGGGACTCGCCGTTAGACCTCACTTTTGTAGAACATACCAAGAAGAGGTACTACGTTTCGTAGTACCTCTTCCGATCCTTCGATATGATCCAGTCTTAATCCGCACCGATGCTAGTTGTCGTTCTCTTTTACAATCCCTTTCCGGCGGACCTTCTCCACGGCTTCCTTGCTGCTTCTTACCCCGAGCTTTTTTAATATTTTATTGATCTGGTTCTTGAGCGTGCTCTCGGTTTTGAACAGTTTCTGCTCCATCTGGGAATGGGTGTACCCTTCATCCAACAGATCAAACACCTCACGCTCCGCAGGCGTTAAGCCGCGAAGCTGCTCTTCGCGCTTGAGGCGGGCAAATTCCTTGAGCAGCACCTCCATCGATCCCGAATGAAGCACGGCGCTTCGGATCGCTGCCGGAAGCTCCTTAAACCTCGGCTTCTCAATATAATTGACGGCTCCAGCCGTAAAGGATTGCATGATCACCAGCTCGTCACCCAGCGAGGTCAGCATGATGACCTTGGCCTGCGGTTTACGCTCAAGAATTTCGGCGGCAGTGTATATCCCGTCAAGTCGACCTGCAGTGAGCTGAATATCCATAAGCACGATGTCAAAGGAGAGGATATGCGCCATCGCCATCGCTTGTTCGGGCGACTCGGCCGTGCCGACAACGATCATGTCTTCCTGCGCATTCAGAAAAACGGTCATCGATTTAACCCAATCCGGATCATCCTCTACCAAGAAGATTTGTATGCGGTTCAAGCTTCTTCCCTCCCGGATAAACGAATGATTTTACTGCGCGGAAAATATAACGAAATCGCCGTACCAACCGATTCGCGGCTCTCCAGACTAACGGAACCACCGCTTTTCTTCATCACGTTATAAACATACGACAAACCAAGCCCGAAGTTATCTTTCTTGTGGCCCTTGGTACTGTAAAAAGGTTCAAACACAAGCTCCTGCTGCGCGCTTGGAATGCCGGTCCCGTTATCTTTAACGGTAATCGCCGCTCCTTTGCGGTCAGCCGTTATCGTTATCGTAATCAGCCCACCCTCAGGCATCGCCTCCACGCTGTTTCGAATGAGATTGCTGATCGCTTCCTTCAAATGGACGGTATCCGCGAGCAGCCACGGTCGCTGCCTGCAGATTACGTTCATTTCGACCTCATGCCTGCGCAGCAGATCCTGTTCGCGGAGCTGCAGTTCAGCAAGCAGCTGATCCATGCGGACTGGCTGTTCCACCAGCTTAAACGCCTTCATCTGCTGCTGCATGCGTCCCGCCATGGCAAGCAGATGCTCCGATGAATTCGCTATGACCTCAAGCTGTTCGATGGCAACGCCGTTGTCTTGTGGCAGCAGCCGCTTTACGTTTTCCGTGCTCATCGCAATCTTCCCGATCTCGTTCTTAATGCTATGATTCAGCATCGATGTCCCCGAGCTGACGGCTTGCATCGTGCGATCCAGCGGATCGCGCTCAAACTTCAGGCGTACACCCAGGACGCCGTACACAAAGGTACAGATGACGGCAACGCCCAGCGAATACAGAATGAACAGGGACACGTACCGGAATGAATCATAACCGGGCGAGATCAGATTTCCCACATTAATCAGCAGCATCACGCCGAGCAAGGTAGGCACCATAATCCAGGTGGTGATCCACATGCCTTTGCGTTTTTGCGGATTCATCTCATACGACAACGCGCGAATAAGCAAGGCGCATGCGGCCACATAATATGGAACCGTCCACACGAATAACCAGCCATAATGAATTCGGTAAGCTTCCGTCAAAAGCACCTGGGCCAGCATCGCGAGCACCGGCAGAAACAAGCCTATTTTGAAATCGCGCATTCTTTTATGATTCTCGGGCTTGCGGGTATACACCATGCAAAATATTAACACGCCGTACGGTGTCAACGTATGGTTGAGATATTGAATCCACGGCTCGTACCGCGCCGCGATAAAACCCGCAGGCACAAGCAAATCTGTCAAGCCGCCGATTCCTGCGCTCCACAGAAAAAAAGCCGCCCAGCGGTTCACCTCGCTCCGAGGCTGATTGAACAGCAGCACAGCCGCCGCGCTCCAAAGCGCTACCACATAATATATCATGACGCATCGTCCATTCTCTTCGCGAATATAGTATCATCCTACCACAATTGTTACAGCAGCGGGACCTCTTAGCTAGCCTCCACGAACAATTCGGATCCATTGAATCATGAATTTTGTCCTGCTTCGATACTTCGATTTTTACATAGCGAAAACATTCAGTTAACATTCAGCCGCAATTAAGAAAGATATCAGGAACGATTGATAGGATAAATTTCGTAAGCAATCAAGCACACGAATGCTAGAGAGAAACGAGGTGGAATCATGACAACCCAATTGAAATACCGGAACGAGCTTAAGTTTTTCGTGAATAGTCACCAGTACCGAATCATCCGTCAACGATTAAAAAATCTGGTGACCTACGATCAGCATGCAGGCCCCGGCGGGGAATATCACATTCGAAGCTTGTACTTTGACGATATCAACAACAAAGCCTTATACGAGAAGCTGGCTGGGGTTCGGGACCGGGTGAAATACCGCATCCGTATCTACAACGTAACCGACAACACCATTCATTTTGAGAAAAAAATCAAATTCCGGGATTCCATTGCCAAGCTGAAGGAGCCGCTCACAAGGGAGATGGCCGATCAGATCATGGCCGGTCAATACGAATGCCTCTATCAGCCGGACAAGCCATTGAGCCCAAGGTCATTGTCGATTATGTCCGTGAGCCGTATGTCTGCGCCAATGGAAATGTCCGAATTACGTTTGACAAGGAACTTCGAACCGGCCTGCACTCCACGGATCTGTTCAATCGAAATCTGCTGCCCATCCGGGCAATCGATGAGAATCTGATTATACTCGAGGTCAAATATGACGAATACATCCCGGATTACATCAAAATCGCGCTGCAGCTGGAAGGACTAGGCCGTCAATCGGCCTCCAAATACGTGATGTGCCGTAAATTTCTGAAATATAACACATGGGAGGATCAATAAATTCATGAACACCACATCGACTTCAAGCAATACGAGCACCACCAATTTTTCGGATATCGTCAAGAAATCCGTCATGGAAAACTTCGTATCCGATATCAGTTTCGCCAAAATTCTGATTACCCTGGCCGTTGCCTTTGTGATCGGGTTGTTCATTTATCTGCTCTATAAAAGGGTCTTCAGCGGCGTGCTGTATTCCAAAAGCTTTAATGTATCTCTGATCGGGATGACCATGATCACGGCCGTTGTCATCATAGCCATCAACTCCAATCTCGTGCTCTCGCTCGGTATGGTCGGCGCACTCTCCATTGTCCGCTTCCGTACGCCCATCAAGGATCCAACCGATCTGATCTTCCTGTTCTGGGCCGCGGTTGCCGGGATCGTAACCGGAGCAGGCTTTTACACGCTGGCCGCCATCGGCTCCATCGTAGTCGGTCTGATCCTGTTCTTCTTCATTAAAAAAGCAACGGTGGATACCCCTTATCTGCTCGTGGTTCATTGCGATAATGAGCAGAGCGAGCAAGCCGTAAAAGAACAAATGGGTCAAGCCGTGAAGCGCTACAATCTGAAGCAAAAAACCGTGACCCCAGGCAGCATCGAGCTGACACTGGAAGTAAGGCTGCGCGACGCCGAAGGCCAGTTCGTGAACAAGCTGTCCCAGCTGCCAGGTGTTCATAACGCGGTGCTGATCAGTTACAGTGGCGACTATGTATCCTAAGTCAGGCGGTGATCAGAGATGATAAAAAAAAGAATGACGGTCCAACTGTCCCTCGTGATGGCTATAGTCCTCCTAATGTCAGGCTGCCAATGGACACCCACGGCTGCCGGGACGGTAAGCAGCACGAAGAGCGATGCTCAGCAGGAGCAAATGGATTTGACGGTTTTTCCGAAAGATAAGGTTATTGATGTAAAAATCACGATGGACGAAGCAGATTTTCAGGATATGCTGAACAACGCCAGCGCTGAAGAATATAAAGAAGCATCCGTCAATTACAACGGCATGCAATTTGATGATGTCGGCATTCGCACCAAAGGCAATTTAAGCCTGCGCAGCGTGGTCAATTCGGACTCCGACCGCTACAGCTTCAAAATATCCTTTGACGAATACCTTAATCAAACCTTGAATGGGATCAGTAAAATTAATCTGAACAACAACTACAGCGACGCATCGTATATGCGGGAATTCCTGACCTACGAGCTGGCAGAATCCGTAGGATTGCCGACGCCCGGCTTCTCCTATGTCAATGTATATGTTAACGATGAATTATGGGGGTTCTACCTCGCGATCGAACAGATTGGCGATTCCTATCTGGAGCGTCATTTCGATCATTCCTACGGCGCATTGTACAAGGCCGAGATGAACGGCGTGGGCAGCGATCTGACGTGGCTTGGCAATGATCCCGATTCCTACACCGGGCTTGTCATGAAATCCAAATCATCTAATGATGATGTATTGATCGACATGCTGGATGAGCTTAATAACGGCATCGATTATGAGAAGGTGCTGGATGTCGATAATGTACTCAAGTACGTTGCTTTGAACGTGGTTGCCTCCAATATGGACAGTTATCTGGGATCGAACAAACAGAACTATTATTTGTATGAGAACAACGGCATTTTCTCCGTCCTGCCTTGGGATTATAATATGGCATTCGGGGGACTTGGGGGCTCCAGCATCCTCATTGACGAGCCAACCCAGGGAGCTTTGGCGGAAAGGCCCCTGATTGCCAAGCTGCTCGCGATTGACGAATATAAGGAACGCTATCACGCCATCCTCTCGGAGATGCTGGAGGGCTACATGCAGCAGGAAACATTCAATGAGCGAGTTGCGCAATTGCAAGACTTAATTTCCGAGCACGTAAAGCAAGACCCAAGACCTTTCTATTCCTATGAGATGTACGAGCAATCCATCCCGACGCTCACCTCATACGTTCAAGAATCAATGGATTCCATCCAGCAACAGCTGGATGGAACGCTCCCCTCCGCTGGCGATGGAAGCGGCAGCGGAGGCGGTATGGGTCCCGGTGGTGGTCGTGGCATGCGACCTGGCGGCGAGACGAATGGAGCCGGATCGTTTCCCCCTAACGATGCCCCGGCCGGAGGCATCTCTGGCGGGAACAGGCCTGCCAACAACGACAGTGCTGCTCCTGATTCTTCTGACGACGCGTCGGGAAGCAGCGCCGACGTTAACTCCGGCAAAGCTGAGGGAGATCGTGACACCGTGCTCGAAGGGGACGAACCTTCCTTGTCCGTCGTATCGTCTGTCGGATCGAGCACAAGCAGTTCCAACGAAAAAACAACGGTTGATGCTGCTCCAGCCGTAACTACGGAACCATCACCAAATGCAGCGGAGCTCCCTGAAGATCAAACCCAATCGTCGGAGCAGCCCCCTTCCGATGACAATCAACCAACCATGCCTCAGACTCCCGGCCAGAGTGGGCAAAGCCAGATGCAGGATTTCCCTCAGGGGGAGATGGGGAACGGATTCGGCGGCGAGTTTGGCGGTCAAATGCAGGGAGGCCGGGGAATGGGCCGGCCGGGCGATGGGTCAAACGGGGCTGCCGAGGAACAAGGAAGTGCCAAGGAAGCCTTGTACGCCGGCGTATCAATCGTCCTCCTGCTTCTCTCATGTCTCCTCGTAACGTTGTATAAACGAAAAAGACTGTAATTATCAAACAAGGGCAGTTCCAAAGGTCGATACACCTTTGAAACTGCCCCTTTATATCCGAACGTTTTAACCTATGACCAATGGATTAACCTATTTCAATGAACCACGTGATCATTATGGGCGCACCGATAAGGATCATGCCCATCGCCATGACAATCCTCGTCGTATTTCTAGACAGCTTGTGCTGGGTCGCGGCTGAACGATACCAGCCGCTGAACTGCAGGCGATTCCGGTAAAGTACAAGAAACCACAATACATTCCCCGCGAACAGGAACAGCCAATATAGTCCATTCCAAGGTATCCAGCTCTTCAGTATTTGATGTTCTATGTTGCCCAGAACCATGACAAAGATCATCATAATGATCATCATTCGAATCATTTCCAGAATGGATGAGGCCAATTTGGTCATAACGCTTGCTCCTTTTCAATCATGCTATTCAACTGGACTCAAGCTCTGCTTGTTGATCGTGTACCGATTGTTTTCTTATAAAGTATGAATCCAGCTTCCGGCTGACCCATAAGGACAGTACGATAAAGGCAAGGACTCCGAACAATTTAAAAGGTTCCGCAATAAAATCGGACAGGTTGGCACCGATGTAAGAGACACAGAACACCATAATGCCCTTGCCCAAGGTGACAGCCATCAGATAGGACATCAGGTTCATTCTGGCCAGCCCAGCGGCCACATTGACCGCGACAAACGGTCCAACGGGAAGTATGCCAAGCAGGAAAACGTAACTGAAACCGTTGCGCTGAATCCAGCGCATACCACGCTGAACTTTAGGCTTTTTTGCCCAGCGTTCGATCAGGGGCGTACCGGATATTTTGCGCACGATGAGAAAGGTCGTTAAACATCCTGCCACCATACCGATCCAGGAGTAAAGAAACCCTGCCCAAAGCCCATACACCGCCGCATTCACACCCACGATCACGATCGTGGGCATCGGTGGAATGAAGGACTTTAGGAACGTCAGAAGGATGCCCGGCAGCGGGCCTAATGCTCTAAATTGGTCCAATAACCACTCCAGGTTGCTCTCTGTAAAGTAAGACATGATGTCCAAGTAGCCAATCAATGACTTCACCCATTTCTGCTAAGTATTGCCGACTAGCCGACTTGAAGCACCTGATTCAGCTGAGCCAGATGGTGGTTGTCGTGCCAGATGAAATCCCGCATAAATTGCGCCACCTCAAAAGGGTGCCCGTCCGCGTCCGTGTACCGAAACTCATATGCCGTTTCAGGCAAGGCTTCGATCGCCCGGATCAGTTTCTCCCTAGCGCTTATCGTCTGATCCACCAGCGTTTCCGTTGATAACGTCGTGGCATATTGCCTCGACTCTTCATTGAAAGTGTCATAATCTATATGACGGACAGTCAAAACATCCCCTGTGGAAATTTTGGAAATGGCTTCATTGTAAAAATACTCATCCCACCGCATGATATGGCACACCACATCACGTACGGTCCATTTCCCCTCTGCCATCGGGGTGTTCCAGAATCCCTCTTCCTGTACCGCGAACCCTCTCACTTTGCCGATCCACGCGGAATACTCATTCAGCAGCTGCTGTTTGTCACTCATATCCATTCTCCTTGTCCATATAAGATTTAATATAGGCGTCAAGTCGATCCTCCGGCCAATGATATATCTGGAGCAGCTCCTCATAAGGATCGCCCGTGATACGCAACAGCTTCGCAAAGGCAGGCTCCGTCTTATAACCCGACCTCTTCAGCTCGATAATCCCTTGTCTTGCAGTTTCACCGAGCCGCTTCAAAAGCTTGTATTCGACAATCATATGACGGTAACCATTCTGACTCGTTGAAGGTAATGGCTGTGCAAAAACCTCGAATTCCCATCCTTTGTACCGAAATCGCGCTACCGATCGATCCACGTTGTTAACGGTACGGGATGAGCACGTGAAATTCGCAACATCTTCGCTATAACGCGTCTTGAGCTCTCGTTCAAAGCAGGCAAAATCCGTCACATGGCATATGATATCGAGATCGCTTGATTCGATGTCAATCCCGATAGGAATCGTGCCCACCAATATCGGGTTATAGGGTTTCAGATGATCCCATAGTCTAAGCTCGTCTATAGCCATGGCTGCTTGCTTCTGTTTATCGGAGCCCAGACGTAAGTATTCCAAGGTAAGAAAATCCATGTTTTCTTGCATGGCTGTCTCCACCTGCCTCACTCCTCTGAACTTACAGGTTAGCGCTCGGTCCACGTCGTCCGCACATAACCCAGCTTCATGCCGACCGATACCATGTTACGATGGCTCTGTGATAAGAAAGCGCACTGCGAGACAACAAGATCGCACCCTGCAAGCTTCGCTTCCTGTATTCTCCTGCGAAGCAGCTCCAGCTGCAAGCCTTGTCTGCGGTACTCCGGGAGTGTCGCCGCAAATGTTAGTGACGCTGTCGCTTGATTTACATACATGACGCCAGCAGCGGCCGGCTCATCTTCGATATAAGCCATATAGAAGCTCCATCCCGGTCGTGAATACAATACACGGTTATTCGAGGCTACAGATGGAATTCCTTGATCAGGCAATCCTGTTCCACGGCAATGAACTTTAGCATAATCCTCAAATTCATCTTTGTCTATTGTTCTGATCACATTTCCGGTATCCGGCACCTCCTTCAGCTCCTGCGGGTTCATATACATGGAATTATGAAAAGCAGATTGATAGAATCCGCGTTCGGCAAGCGCAGCCAGGAATTCCTGATTTACCAAGCCGGGCACGATTTCGAACTGGAATTTGCGCTCCCTCGATTGATAAAAGTCGATGATTTCGTCCACGTTATTCAGATCCTCTGAACGCAGTCCTTTCACCGTGTTAAAAGAAAGCCAAGGCATCGTCTTGCTGTACAAGCACAGCGCATGGCCGAAGCGTTTCATTTCGACCCCTTCGGGATTTCCGGTCCGACCTTCGATTGCTTTCATTCGATCCAACATATAATCGTTTTCTGAATCTTGAATTCGTTGGATAAGTTCCTCAGATGGAAGATGCCGCATATTGCCTCCTATGTATTATAACTAGTGCATTCTTAACTGGATAAATAGAGCCCGAAGATCGCTTACTGATGCTTCGGGCTCTTACTTGCTGTGTATGTTTTATTTCGCGCTGCCCGGCAGATCGCAAGATCCGTCGGCGCACATGCCGTCGCTGCTGTCGGAATCATTCACCATCACTAGCGGATTCGCTTCACGATAAGCCTTATCCAAAGCGTCCGTGAACACTTCCAGTGGCTGCGCACCGGACACGGCGTATTTGCCTCCCAGCACGAAGAACGGCACTCCCCGAATTCCCAAACTTGCTGCAGCTGCTTCGTCTGCCCTTACTTCGGACTGGAAATCGTCACTCTCGAGCGCGGCCGCAGCCAAATCGCGGTCCAGGCCGACTTGAGCCGCCAGATCGGCCAACCGATTCTTATCGCCAAGATTCTCGCCGTCTGTAAAGTGTGCACGGAACAACCGCTCCGTCATTTCTTTCATTTTACCATGCCCGGATGCAAAATGAACCAGGCGGTGAGCATCAAATGAATTGGCCGGGATGACGCGATCCATGTGATACGTAAGCCCGACGCTTGCCGCTTGCTGGGTCACGTTGGCGTTCGCAGCCTTGGCCTGTTCGATACTCATGCCGTATTTGGATGCCAATATCTCGTCCATGGAAACCCCGGCTTGATACGATGCACCGGGATCAAGCTCAAAGCTGCGGTAAACCACTTCAACTTGATCTTTATTAGGGAATTGCTCCAAAGCTGATTCGAAACGGCGTTTACCAATATAACAGAACGGACACATAAAATCCGACCATATTTCCACTTTCATTCTTTTCGCCTCCTAGCGAGCATTAATGCTAACTTACTTATTGTAACCCGCTTTCAGCATGACATCAACACCTCACATGAATATGGAAAGGTCTTGCAAGAATGTTCAGGATACCGAGTACAAATACGCCGGTTATCTAAGCGGGGTTGTTCTCCTCTAATCTGGCAAGAACCCAATCCGTCACAACCTTGAAGCCTTGATTTCCCTTCAGGGAACTATTGATCACCAGATCCGCATGCCAGCGGGTAGGCTCAACATATTCATCGTGCCTGTATCTTACAAGCTGCAAATATTCCTGAAGCACACTTTCCTCGCTATGCCCCTTTTCTATAAACCACCGGTTTCTGCGAAGCATTCTTTCATCCGCGGGGCAATCTACGAACAGCTTCAAATCAAGTGAGTTCCGAAGGGATTCGAATTGATACAGGAGAAATCCTTCAATGACAATTATGTCGTATTTGCCATTATGGACGGCATGATCATAATCCGCGGTCAGACGCTCGATATCGACGGCATCCGGATGGTTAAAATCCTCAAACATTTGATTGGTGAAAGGCGCCTTGGCCAAGGGTCTAACGGACTTATAATATTTATCCATATGGAAGATCGCCACCCGGTACTCGCTTAACCTCTCCTTGAGCTTAAGACTTAGCGTTGTCTTGCCGCTCCCCGAACCTCCGCCAATCCCGATCATTAAAGTCTGCCTATGCTCCATATCCTTTCATCTTCCTCCGTATGTATGTCCAAGGTATAGGTTCCATTATTATACAACCGATCCAAGTAAGTTGAAAGATCCTCGTTACAAGAAAACATCTCCCGGTCCCGGTGTACGATCACAGAAGACAGACCGTTTTTAAAGGAAGTTTTTCTTCCGATATCAGGAAGGCTCACGCTTCGACGTTTACTGTCTGATATCAAAAATAAAAAACAGACAGCATAACGCTGCCTGTCACTTATATTTTTTCCAATCCATTTCGCTATGTTCCAGTAAATATTCAAAATCATTGTCGCGCCGCTTCTGTTCTGCCTTGCGAACAGCTTCCCGTTCCTGCCTTTCCTTCTCAAGCCGCTCGGCTTCATTGGCTTTCAAGGATTCGGTTGTTGCCTTCAACTTCGCCAGAACTTGAGGGTCCAGCATATCCTTTAACGTCGCGGGTTTATCGGCAGCCTCGGTTCGCGGCAAAGGGGACTTTTGTTTCTTTTTTGCCATGTTCATTCACCTCGATTTCCACATTATTATATCATCTTATGAAGGACCTGGCATCTATATCTGCTTGGTTATAACCACGAAAAAAGAGAGCCTCTCGGCTCTCCTCAGATTGTCGAGAAACCCTGTACTTTTTTCAAAGTACAGGGTTTCTCACATTTCAAATGGTCACTTCAAAAGGGGGAATGGGGTTTACCCCCTGTTTTCCAGGCGATCCAGGTGGATCGCCATCTTCTTCATATTCTGTACGGCTGCT
>NZ_JBNDYG010000045.1:0-58355 GCF_049893405.1 Paenibacillus sp. Dod16 | reverse complement strand
ATGGCCGAAAGCTTGGCCACTCTCATCTGCTGCGCCTCGGTCGCCCGTCCTCTGCGGAAAATGCTGCTATAGACGTCATGCGCAAATGCGGAGGATGCCGTCAGCACAAGCCCCGAGATCACAGCCAATATGGTTGCGAAAGCAACGGCCGATACAAAGGCCATTAAGAATTCACCACCCAATGCGCTTGCGAGAAGCGGCGCCGCCAGCTCAACCCGCTCCGACAAAACGGACCAATCGACGAAGGCAGCCGCCCCAAATCCAAGAAAAATGGTCATAGCATAAAAGATGCCGATCGTGAACGTTGCCGTTTTGACCGAAGAACGGACCGTACGCGGGTCTTTTACCGTGTAGAAGCGCGCAATAATATGCGGAAGTCCCGCTGTCCCTAACACCAGCGCCATATTAAACGACAGCATGTCGAGCGGGTGGTCGAACATATTGCCCGCCATCAGAAACTGCTCCTGCAACGGGGTCGCCCGCTTCATGGATTCGAATAAACCAAGCAGATCCCAATCGAACCTAGCCAACACGATGAGACTCACGATAAAGGTGCTGCTCACCAGCAATATGGACTTGACGATCTGCACCCAGGAAGTCGCAAGCATGCCGCCGAACGTGACGTAAATGGTCATTAGGCCTCCGACCAGCACGATGGCGAGCGACGTTTCCAGCCCGAACAGCAAATGCACGAGCCACCCGGCACCGACGAGCTGGGCAATCATGTAGAACACCGTAATCATCATGTTGTTGACGGCGATACATCCGCGCAGCCGTTTCTCGCTGAACCGGACCGCCACCGCATCCGCCATCGTATACCTGCCCAGGTTATGAAGCGGCTCGGCTATGATGTACTGCACGATCACATAGGAGGCTAGAAAGCCGATCGAATAGAAAAAGCCGTCGAAGCCGTACACCGCAATGGAGCCCGCGATGCCAAGGAAGGACGCCGCGCTCATATAGTCACCGGAAATGGCCAAGCCGTTTTGCAGCCCGCTCAGACGATTGCCCGCTGCATAGAAATCATTCGTGCTCGTTGTCCGCCTGGCAGCATAATACGTAATCATTAACGTGCCGACCACAATCGCCAGAAAAAAAACGATGCCGGATATGTTCATTTGCGTGCCTCCTTCCGCTTCAGCCTGAAAGTCATGTTATATCTTTATTTTACGATAAAATGACAAAAAAAGGGCGATCTCCCATGCTGCCAAGCAGCTGGATACGCCCTTTTTGGTCAAAGAATCGAATCCGGATTACGCGCCCGTATTGGCCTTGACCAGCACTTCGGCATACTTCGCTTCATCCTTGGAGGAGGATAACAGCGTGCCGATATAAGCTGCCAGAAAGCCAAGCGGAATAGAGATGATGCCCGGGTTGCTCATCGGAAAGATCGGATCGCCAATCAAAATTGCCTTTCCGGCCGGATCCCATATATTCGGACTAAGCGCCACAAGAATCACCGTGCTGATCAGCCCGGTCAGCATCCCGGTCACTGCGCCTGTCGTATTAAACCTCTTCCAGAACACCGTGAACAGGATGACCGGTAAATTCGCGC
The DNA here is from genome assembly GCF_049893405.1 of Paenibacillus sp. Dod16. Lineage (NCBI taxonomy): Bacteria > Bacillati > Bacillota > Bacilli > Caryophanales > Paenibacillaceae > Paenibacillus > Paenibacillus sp. Dod16. Next base: position 56,800 of record NZ_JBNDYG010000045.1, on the reverse strand, counting down.
TGGCCGCAACGGCGAAAGCGAGCGAGACAAGGAATGCTACGTTCATCTTCTGAGCGAACAACGCGAGCAGAATGGAGACAATGGATACGCCAATCGATGCGTACCGTGCCATCTTCAGCTGCTCCTTCTCCGACGATTCGCCGCGGCGCACGATTTGTCCATAGAAATCATGGGCGAAGGCGGATGCCGCGGACAGCACAAGCCCCGTCACCACGGCGAGGATTGTCGCGAACGCAACCGCCGAGATGAGCGCGAACAGGAAATCGCCGCCAATCGCTTTGGCCAGGAGCGGGGCAGCCATGTTACCCGCTTTATCGACCTCGGTAATATCCGCCGCGCCTACAAAGGCGGCAGCCCCAAAACCGAGAAAGATCGTCATGACATAGAAGATGCCGATAATCCAGGTAGCATATACCACGGAGCTGCGTGCCGTCTTGGCGTCCTTAACGGTAAAGAAACGGGTCAAAATATGCGGCAGACCTGCCGTGCCCAGTACGAGGGCAAGGTTGAGCGACAGTGTCTCCAGCGGGATTTTGTATTTATTCCCCGGGTTCAGGAATGCCTCCTGCAGCGGCGTGGCCGTCTTCATATGATGGAACATCTGGGTCAGACTGAAATCGAATTTGGCGAATACGATCAGCGAGATGATGAACGTGCCAGCCATGAGCAGCACGGCCTTCGAGATTTGAACCCAACTCGTGGCATGCATGCCGCCGAAGACAACATAGATCGTCATGAGCACGCCGACAATCAGCACGGACGTGACATAGTCCAGTCCCAACAAAAGCTTAATCAGTGCGCCTGCCCCAACCAGCTGCGCGATCATGTAGAAGATGGAGATGGAAATCGTATTCAGCGCTGCAACGCCGCGCACTTTTTTGTCGGAGAAACGAGCGGCAATCATATCCGCCACCGTATACTTCCCAAGGTTCCGAAGCGGCTCGGCGACAAGGTACAGCACCACCAGGTAAGCTACAAGGAAACCGATGCTATAGAAGAAGCCGTCAAAGCCGACTAACGCGATCGAGCCTGCGATGCCAAGGAAGGAGGCAGCAGACATATAGTCACCGGCGATGGCTGTCCCATTCTGCCAGCCCTTGAGCCCTCCGCCTGCCGTATAGAAGTCGCTGGTGTTGGTTGTTTTCTTGGCAGCGTAATACGTTATGATCAGCGTGAGCAATACAATTCCGCAAAACAACGCGATAGCCATAGTCGATTACGCCCCCATTTCCTTTTTAATATCGTCTACCATACGATCGAACTGGGCCGCCTTGCGGGAGTACAGGATGCACAAGACCCATGTCATGACAAACTGCGCGAATGCAAATACCCATGCCCACGTGATCGGGCCGATCGCAGGGTGGTTCAACACGTCGGTGTACGAAGTGAGAATCGGCAGCGCAAAGTAAAACAGAAGAAAAAAGACGGTCATCGGAATAATGAACCGTTTCTTGCGGGAGAGCAGCGTTTTGAATTTTTCAGAATGCCATACTTCGGTATAGCTTTTTTCTTCCATTGCCTTTCCCTCCATTAACGATCAGGATTCTATGGCGTCTCCCATGAATGAAAGCGCTTTAGAATGATTATATACAGGAGGATTGCCCGCGACCACAGCTCCTGCGCGAAACGTCCGATAGGGTGTGCGAAAGGGCGGATATGCCGCCTGAACCGGGAGACCATCACCGTCCTTCCGCGCTTCCCCCTATGCCTCCCTAAGCAACCGGAACAAATCCCGGGCGGCTTCCCGCGACAAGGGAATCATCGTCCGCTGCTCATCCTTTAGCACAATATTGTAAGCGCCGTTCTGCCAAGGGGACAGCTCTGCAATCCGGTTCACGTTAACCAGGTAACTGCGATGAGGACGAAAGAACGAGTAACCTGCCAGCTTCTCCTCCAACTCCTGCAGCGTGCTCTTGCTCGTAATCCGCTGGCCTTCCGCCGTCCAGATGCGGATGACCCGCTCCTCGCGCACCGCGTACAGTATCGCCTCGGGATCGATGAGCACATGCTTGTCCCCATCATCGAACAGCAGCTTTCCGCGCATGCTGCGGGCAGCAGCCTCAGTGGAAGGATACGAGGCTGCCTGTGGGACGACATCATAGGCTGCCTGCTTTTTCGGGGCTTGCCCTTCATGAACCCTGCTGCGTATTCGCTGCAGGGTTTCCTTTAATCGCATATGGCTGTAAGGCTTCAGCAGATAATCAATCGCATTCAGACCAAACGCCTCGACAGCATACTCGTCATAGGCTGTCGTAAATACAATGAAGGGAGAGATCGGGGAGGCTTTCAGCATTCGCGCAGCCTGCAACCCTTCAAGCTCCGGCATATGAACGTCGAGAAAGACGACATCCGGCTGCCGTAAGGGAACCAGCTCAAGCAGTTCCCGGCCGTTCGCGGCATGAGGAAGCAGCTCGATATCAGGCTCCTGTTCCAGCAGGTAAGCCAGCTCCTCCCTTGCCAATCGTTCGTCTTCCGCTATCATCGCTTTAATTCGCTTCACGGTACCGGCTCCCTTCCGATAGACTGCAGGGGATGCTGAAGGATATGCTGCATCCGCCCTCTGCAAGATTTTCTACGATGAGTCTGGCCTCCTTGCCAAACATGCTGATTAAACGCTGATTGATATTGTAAATGCCGTTTCCCGTACCCTCGCTGCCGATGATCGGCTGTTCGCCGAGACTGTCCAGCACCTCAGGCGAGATGCCTGCCCCGTTGTCCCGCAGTTGTACAACCGCCAGATCGCCCGCACGCTTTAGGGTCAGCTGGATGATGCCCCCGCTCGCCTTATCGCGCAAGCCGTGCTTAATGCTGTTCTCCACCAGCATTTGCAGCGTTGCAGGCGGAATCATAAGCTCGCCAAGCACCGGATCCAGCTGGCATTCAAACGTGAACTGATCCTCGAACCGGATTTGAATAATGTCCAGATAAGCATTCAACAGCTCCATTTCCTCACGAATGGTCGTTCTGCGGGAGGCCATGACCTTGACGTTCAAGCGCATGAACGCCCCCAGCTGCATCGTGGCATGCCTTGCCAGCAGCGGATCGCTCCGGATCAACGAATGGATCGCGTTGAGCGTATTGAACAGAAAATGCGGATTGATCTGCGCCTGCAGAAGCTTCAGCTCCGCCTCTTTCATTAAATGGCTCATCTTCTCGTGGGCCGTGGCCCCGAGCTGATAGGAAATGAGCTGTCCAAGCCCTTGGGCCATCACCAGCTCGACGCGCCGAATATCCTGCGGCCGCTTGAAATAGAACTGAATGACGCCCACGATCTCGTGACCCTCGATCATCGGGACAAGAATGGCGGCGCCGAGCGCCGGATGACGAGGCTGAATATCTTCCGCATTCTCTATGATCCGAAGCTCGCCGGTCGCAATGACATTCTTGGTCAAGTCGGATGCGATCTCTTCTCCGGGATCAATGGTACGGCTGGCGGCACCGGCATGGGCCAGGAACCGCTCCGTATCCGTAATGGCAACGGCCGTTGTTTTCAGCTCGCGCAGCAGCAAGGTGGCCACGGCCTGAGCCGTTCGGTACGTTAAGCCCTGCTTCAGATGGGGCAGCGCCGCTTCCGCGATATGGAATGCCTTCTCCGTCTCGTACGCGGCTGCCCGCTCCTCCTCGGTGAGCGCAACGCGCAGCATCGTCGTGAAGATCGCAATCGATATGCTGTTGGTCAGCACCATCGGCAGACCGATCAGGTTGACCAGCTCAACCGCGCGGTCCGGCTCATCCGCACAGATCAAAATAACTCCCATGTGCAGGATCGGGGCGAACATGCCGACGAATAACGCTTTTGCCGGCGAGATCACCCGCTCCTGCGAGAAGAATCGGGCTACGCCCCCGGCCAGGGCGCCCGTAAGCGGTACGGCGATCGCTCCAGCCAGCCCCGTGTAGCCGCCGATATACAGGAGATGGGCTCCTGCCAGAAGCCCGCCCCCGATGCCAACGCGGGGCCCGCCAATCAGCCCGCCAATCACAACGCCGACCAGGGCGGAATGGGCCAGGGCCTGCTCCTCCGTCAGCCGCATCAGCCAGAAGGAGGAGCTCGATTCGCCATTCTCCACGACAACGCCTGCGTATGCCCCTAGGATGCCGAAGAGGCCAAACAGACAAGAATAGATGAACATCCGCGTGCCGGACATCTCTTTGCGGTCCAGCAATTGGCGGAACAGCGGAATTCTCGTCAGTATAAACGTCAGGATGAGCAGCATGCCCATCCGTTCGAACAGATGCAGCGTCAACTCCTGCATGGACATCCCTCTTCTTTGATGGACTAGGAATCTTCATCTGACGGTCAGTGTACGATATCGATAGATTGAATAGAATTGAATGCGGTTTCATTTCATGCAGTAAAGATTATATAGCACAGCGAGGATTTGGACAATAAAAAGGAATAACATGAAACTTATGTAAAAATATTCACGCAGGGGACATACCCTTCAGTGCACTCAAAAAAAACCGCATCCCCCGCAGTTAAGCGAAAGATACGGCCAGTAAGCAGCTGCAAGCCAAAACATCCGAATCTGTTCAGCATCCTGATGTGTTAGTTAGGTCTCTCTAAATCGCAAGATCCTACGATGAGCCGGTCGAATTGGGTTTTCCGGCTCTTCTCCGGGTTATCGACCATTTCCGGATGACCTGATTGGTCACCTCCGATAGCAGCAAACCTAGCGCGATGGCGCCTGAAATCATGAACGCTTGCGCCCCCAGCTGGACGGCCTGGTCGAATTGATTCTGGGCTACATGGCGAAGGGCATTATAGGCAACACCGCCCGGTACAAGCGGAATAATCCCTGACACGCTGAACACGATAATGGGAGTCTTGTATTTTTTGGCGAAAAAATGGCTGATCATCGTCACGCAAAAAGCCGCAAATACGGTAGCCGTCACCGGCTCAACCATCATGTTCTGCAGCAGGATGTAGAGCAGCCAGCCCACCATGCCCGCAAATCCGCACTGCAGCAGTGCTTTTTTGGGTACGTTAAATAGGATCCCGAAGGCCGCCGAAGCAACGAAACTCGTGATGAGCTGCTGTATATAAAAGGTTGCCACCATCTTCACCTCCACTCACTCATCTCTTAGAATGACAACGTAAACGCAATACCTGCACCGATGGCAAAGGACGTAACAAATGCCTCCGCGCCTTTGGACAAGCCGGATATCAAATGCCCCGCCATCAGATCGCGGATAGCATTCGTGATCAGCAAGCCCGGTACCAGCGGCATCACGGAACTGATAATGATCGTATCCAGCTGATGGCCGAGTCCGTATCTGACCATCCATACGGAGGTTATGCCGATGACCAGCGCTCCAGAGAATTCGGCGAAGAATCGCACCGGTATGACCCGATGCATGAATACAAAGCAGGAGAAGCCAAGGCCGCCCGCTATGGCCGCCGGTACGAAATCCGGCCAGATGCCGCGAAACATAATGAGAAAGCAGCCGCTTGCGATCGCGGACAGGAGAATCAACAGCCATGTCGGATAAATCGCCTGTTCATGCTCGATTTTCTCAAGCGCCTTGTGTGCCTCTTCAATCGTCAGCTCACCGAGGCTTATGCTCCGAGACACGCTGTTGACCTGATGGATCTTATCGAGATTGGTTGTCCGATCCGAAATACGAATGAGCCGCGTAATATGCTGAGGCTCCTCCACTGAGAAGATAATCCCGGTCGGAGTCATATAGCTGTGGCTGTTCTCTACGCCGAAAGCCGCAGCGATCCGCATCATCGTATCCTCGACCCGATAGGTTTCCGCACCGCTTTGCAACATAATTTTTCCTGCTAACAAGCAAACCTTGATGATGTCATGCTCCCGCTTCAACAAGTCATTCAAAACGGCAATCCTCCTGCTGAACACATTCCGATTCAGAATCTTTGCCTATATTATAGTATCATTACCATGATCAAGCATAGGATATGCTTTAAAGCAGCACTGCGGCAGCTGCATTCGTTCTGTACAAAGCCCTCCTCCTACACAAAAAGCCCCCCGAATGATCGGGGAGCTTCTCTACGATGTACTTCGGATTTCGGCTTAATAGGCACCGCGGATGTGCATCGCTACCTGCTCCTGATAAAAAAGCGCAAGGCGCTCTTTCTCCTCCATACTGAACGAAGGCACGTCCAGCGTGCCCAGATTGTCTTCGATCTGGCGAACGTTGCGGAAGCCGGGAATCACGGCGGTGACCTCGGGACAGTCCAGAATCCATCGCATGGATGCACGGGCCATGTCGCCTCGGCCCTCGGCAATCCAAGCGAGCTCTCTGGCGAGCTCAACCCCTTTTTCGAACCGCAGGCCGGCAAAGGTCTCGCCCACGTTAAACTGCTCCCCGTTCGCATTGAAATTCCGGTGATCCCCTTCGCTGAAGGTGGTGGTCTCCGTAAATTTCCCGGTTAACAGACCGCTGGCAAGCGGCAAGCGCACCAAAATGCCGACGCCTGACGCTTTGGCTTTCGGGAGCAGCTGGGCCAGCGGTTTTTGGCGGAACAGATTGAAGATAACCTGCAGCGACCTTACGCCAGGTAACCCCAGGCAAAACAAACCTTCCTCCACCGTCTCCACGCTGACGCCGTAATGCCGGATTTTCCCCTCGGCCTGCAGCTTGTCCAGCACTTCAAACACTCGCCCGTCCTTCAACACCTCGAAGGGAGGGCAGTGAACCTGATAGAGATCAATTCGTTCACGCTGCAGCCGCTTCAGGCTGTTCTCGCAATAACGGCGGATCGACGCTTCGGAATAGGTCTGAAGATCGTGAATATCACCCGCTCGGCAAAACTTGGTGGCGACATGCACGGAATCTTCCTTCCCTTTGGTTGCGCGCGCGAGCAAATCCTCGGCATGCCCATCGCCATAAACGTCGGCGGTATCGAAGAAGTTCACGCCCTCGCCGATGGCGCGGTCCAATCCCTTCAAGGCTTCCTGATCATCGGTCTGCCCCCATGAGCCTCCGATCGCCCATGTGCCGAAGCTGACCTCGCTAATGTGAAGCTCCGTATTTCCCAATTGTCTGTAATTCATCGACGTTATAGCCTCCTCATCAACTGCCATACTAGTTCACACTACTAGACTAAACGTTAAATCGCTTTCATTCAATCCATTTGGGACAATTACCTATTTTTCCGCTGGTTATTGACAATTCATTCCATCGACTCTATAATAACTATCAATATATATCCAACGTTGGATATCCAGTTATGTAGTTCTTCTTCACATACACATCCTAAGGAAGTGACCCAACATGACCAACCTCATCCTGCTCTCATTCCTGCGCCAGCGTCCGATGCACGGCTACGAAATTCAGCAACTTATTCAGGCCAGCCGTATGGACATATGGACGAATATACTATCCGGCTCCATCTATTATGCACTTAACAAGATGGAAAGCGACGGTCTGATTGCAGCCACTGCTGAAGAGCGGACCGGTGCGAGACTTCGCAAAATTTACAGTATTACGGATGAAGGCGAGAAGTTATTTCAGAAGATGATTCGTGAAACCTTGACGCTTCCTCCCCACACTGTCAAATCCGACTTCTCTCTCGGTTTGGTCTGGATCGAGAGCGTTCCGAAGCAGGAAGCGGTTGAACTGCTGCAGCAGAACCTCAAGCAGGTAGAAGAATCGCTTGCACAGTGGCGTTCAGGTAAAGAAATCAAGGGACAGTACGGCTTATCCAAAATCGCCCTGGCCACCTTCGACAATGCGATCTCGATCCTGGAACAGGACATCGCCTTTCTCAACAAGATCATAACACTCGTTCAAGAATAAGCCTCAGCATCAGCTGCGGCTTTCATTTCCGGTCAATATCCAACATTGGATATATAATATTGGTTAATAAGGGGCGTGAACACGAGATGATGTTACCTACTCTCATTCAAGCGAAAGGTTTAAGAAAAACCTATGGTCAGCGAACGGTCGTACATGATGTGGCTCTGGATATACGGGAAGGTGAAGTGCTTGCAATCATCGGGCCGAACGGCGCGGGGAAATCAACGACACTGGATTTGGTGCTGGGCTTGCGCCGACCCGATATCGGCACGGTCACCTACTGGACCAAGAATCCTGCCCCGCATATCGGGCTTCAGCTGCAATCCACTCCCTTCTTTCCGGGATTTACGGCCCTTGAGAATCTGCGAATGTTCGCTGCTTTCTATGGAAAGCGGCTCAAGGATGCGGTGCTCATCGAGCACCTTAGCAGCTGCGGGCTTGCGGATGCTGCCAAAACCGATGCACTTCGTCTCTCGGGAGGCCAACAGAAACGACTCGCCATTGCCATTGCGCTAGTCCATACACCCAAGCTGCTGTTCCTTGATGAGCCCACTGCTGCACTGGACCCACGGGCACGCCGGGATATCCGGGAGCTGATCCGTTCCCTGGCAGACAAGGGCACCTCGATCGTCTTCACTTCGCATGACATGGAGGAGGTTCATAAACTCGCTTCCCGGCTGGTGCTCATCTGTGATGGGCGGGTGAAAGCTTCCGGCACGCCGGATGAGCTCCTCGGCTATTACCAAACAGATAGCCTCGAACAACTGTATATCCAACTGACTGATGAACAGGAATAACGACCGATTGGAATAAAAACCTTAGGAGGAATATCTATGCGAATCATAATGACCACCATGCTGCGGAGCATGTTCCGCGACACCCATACCCTGGTCTGGAACATCGTTTTTCCCATTGCCATGCTGATCGGATTGGGACTATATTTCAGCGACGCCGCCTATTCTCACCGACTCCTCGCGGGCGTGCTGACAACCAACATTTTGTTTGGGGCCACGATGGTTACCGCGTTTAACGTCATGGCCCAGCGCAACCGCGGCATCTATAAGCTGCTGCGGGTGACACCTTTTCGTACCGTCTCGTTCATTACCGCAATGACGGGGGCGCGAACCGTGCTGGCACTGCTCGTCAGCGTGTGTGTCATTCTCATGAGTCTATTTATGCTCGGAGTGAAGCTAAGCCTGACTGGGCTTACGCTGATGCTGCTTGTCCTTCTGATCGGCACCGTTTGTTTTACCGCACTCGGTTTTCTGGCAGCCAACCTGTCCAGGGATGAGGGCAATGTCAACATGATCTCGAACCTGATGAGTTTTCCCATGCTGCTGACAAGTGAAGCCTTCTATTCTTTAGAACATGCGCCTGCATGGGTGGTCATCCTGGGGAAACTGCAGCCGTTCCACTACCTGGTCGATGCCATGTCCACTGCCGTTTCTCCGCAAGGCAATATCTCCGGCATCTGGATGCCCCTGCTGATCCTCGCAGGCTTCACGATCCTTATCCTCGGCGCAGCCGCATGGACCTTCCGCTGGGATGCGGAGCATCCTGCCGGATGGAAGCAGGGAAGTGCGAACAAAGCGGCCACGATGTAACAGAAGCACAAAAATCCGAAGAGCCCCTTGTATAAAAGACATCTCATGCGGTATACTGAACAACAATATCAACATCAGGCCGATGAAGAGCTTCCAACTCCGAGGCGTTCTCGTCAAGGGGATCCGATCCTTCAACCGATCAGCCATCCCCCTAAGTTAACCGGACCCGCCCGTTACCGCGGAATCAAAGTGGATTGAACACGGACCCGCCTGTTTCGTGATGAGGTTACGGTTCAATCAATTTGGGTGGCACCGCGAGCGCATAAGCGTCCCTCGTCCCATATGGACTAGGACGCTTTTTTATTTTTTTCAGAAAAAGGAGCGCGGTGATCATGCTAGATATGAAATGGATCCGGGAAAGCACAGAGAATCAGGAAGAATTGCAGCGAGTAGCTGACCAGAAAGGCATTGCCCTGTCGGTTGCCGAACTTGTCCGGCTGGATGACCAGCGTCGGCCGCTGCTGCTGACCGTGGAGGGATTGCGGCAGCGGCGCAATGCCATCTCGCAGGAGATCAGCACGCTCGTGCGGCAAGGCAAACAGGAAGAAGCCGAGCGGACGAAACAGCAGGTCAAGGATATCAATATGGAGCTTGACGAGCAGGAAGCGTTGTACCGGAAGGTCGATGCGGATTACGCCCAGCTGCTCATCCTTGTGCCCAATATCGTTTCGCCGGATACGCCGGTCGGAGCTTCGGATGAGGACAATGTGGAGATCAGACGTGTTGGCGAGCCGCCCGTGTTTGATTATGAATACAGGGATCATGTCACGCTCGGCGAGCAACACCGGATGATCGACATCCCCCGCGGCGTCAAAACCGCCGGCACGCGCAGCTACTATCTGACCGGCATCGGCGCAATGCTGCATCGGGCCGTTCAGCAGCTTGCGGTGGATATGCTGGTCGCCAAGGGTTTCACCCTTATGGACGTACCGTTAACCGTAAGGACGGAGGCCATGGAGAATACCGCCTTTTTCCCGCTTGGTCAGGATCAGGCATTTCAAATTACGGAGCAAGATAAGTGGCTCGTCGGTACCTCGGAGGTGCCGCTCGTATCGTTCTATAGCGGTGAAGTCGTCGATGTGGCGCAGCCGATTCGCCTGGCGGCAGCATCGCTGTGTTTCCGAAGCGAGGTCGGCTCGGGCGGCCGGGACGTCCACGGCCTGTACCGGGTGCATCAGTTCGCCAAGGTGGAACAGGTCGTTCTCTGCGAAGCCTGCGAGGAAGCCTCGGAGCAGCTTCTACAAGAAATCACGGCCAATGCCGAGGAGCTGCTGCAAAAGCTCGAATTGCCTTACCGTGTCGTTGCCGTCTGTACCGGGGATATGTCGCAGAAAACGTACAAGCAATATGACATCGAGACGTGGATGCCAAGCCGCGGTGCTTATGGGGAGACCCACTCGTCGTCGAATCTGCTCGACTTTCAGGCGCGTCGCTCGAACATCCGCTACCGGGACGCGGAAGGCAAGCTGCGCTACTGCCACACCCTGAACAATACGGCCGTGGCTTCGCCGCGAATTCTTATCCCGCTGCTGGAGAACCACCAGCAGGCCGATGGCTCGATTCTCATACCGAAGGCGCTCCGACCTTACATGAACGGGATGGAGCGAATCGAGCCGCCAGCCGATGCAGTCATGGAGTAAAGAAAGCTGCAGTACGAATAGGGTGCGATCCTATAGGCTGTCATCCGAGACCATCCATTCGTAGCGACATATAAAGGCAGCCGGCGATCCGGCTGCCTTTCCTCTTGTTATTTTCTATGGTCTGTTATGCTGTCCTTGCCAAACATGGCCGCTGGACCGGAATATCCCCTTCTATTCGAACGGCCCCTCACAAGTGAGGGTAATCTTTTTTACTTGAAAAGGCTTAGGAAGCATATAGTAAATGAAGATACGTCTGTCTTCTCTGAAGGTTCTTCGATGTATATTTTTCTTTAGATTATCGAAGCCCTATGTTTTCAGCGATGCTGAACCATTCGATAATCGCAAGAAAAATTTCCTCTTAATGCGGTCTGTCTTCTCTGAAGGTTCTTCGATGTATATTTTTCTTTAGATTATCGAAGCCCTACGTTTTCAGCGAAGCTGAACCATTCGATAATCGCAAGAAAAATTTCCTCTTAGTGCGGTCTGTCTTCTCTGAAGGTTCTTCGATGTATATTTTTCTTTAGATTATCGAAGCCCTATGTTTTCAGCGATGCTGAACCATTCGATAATCGCAAGAAAAATTTCCTCTTAATGCGGTCTGTCTTCTCTGAATTACATCGATGTATATTTTTCTTATGGATTAAGTAGGTATATAATGTTCGTTATATAGGGATACCAACTATCGATAAATAGGTTTCTTTTTTCCGGCATCCACTTAGACGGTTATCTTCTCCCTATATAACAACTTACCGTGCAGTGCACGAATAAGGAGGTCATTCCATATGACAGAACCCCATCTTGATCATACAGCGCCCAAAACGCTTCGCGATATCCCTATTTCCATTCTGGATCTCGCCCCGATTACAGCGGGCAGCACCGCTGCACAGTCGCTGCGAAATACGCTCGATCTGGCCCAGCATGCCGAGAAGTGGGGGTATAACCGCTACTGGCTTGCCGAACACCACAATATGCCGGGAATCGCCAGCTCGGCCACTTCGGTCGTCATTGGCCATGTCGCCGGGGGCACGAGCAAGATCCGCGTCGGAGCCGGCGGCATTATGCTGCCGAACCACGCTCCCTTGGTCATAGCCGAGCAGTTCGGCACCCTGGAATCGCTCTATCCCGGCCGGATCGATCTCGGCTTAGGTCGTGCGCCGGGATCGGATCAGCTCACATCTCGGGCGCTTCGCCGCGGTCCCGGCAGCGACGGGCAGGACTTCCCGGATCGCCTCGGCGAGCTGCGGAATTACTTCCAGCCCACCTCAGGCTCGTCCATGCGCATCCGGGCGATTCCCGGCGAAGGTCTGCATGTACCGATCTGGCTGCTCGGCTCCAGCGGTTTCAGTGCGCAGCTGGCAGGACAGCTGGGGCTTCCGTTCTCTTTTGCGAGCCACTTTGCCCCGGATTATCTGATGGCCGCGCTCGACCTGTACCGCACCAGCTTCCGTCCTTCATCCGAGCTGAGCAAGCCTTATGCTATGATCGGCGTGAACGTGATCTGTGCCGATACCGATGAGGAAGCACGGCGCCTGGCTACCTCGCCGTACCAGCAGTTCCTGAACATCATCCGCGGCCGCACCGGCCAGCTGAGTCCGCCGGTGGACAGCATGGATGATCTATGGAACCTGCAGGAGCAGGCCATCGTGAAGCGCCAGCTGAGCTTCTCTGCCATCGGCAGTCCCGCAACCGTCCGCGCGCAGCTGGAGCAGTTCCAGCAGTCAACGAATGCGGACGAAATCATTGTCGCGGCCGCCATCTATGATCATGAGGCGCGCCTGCGTTCTTATGAGCTGCTGGCGGATGTCGTCGGCATCAAATAAATGCTATACCAAAAAGACCAGTCAAACCCGGTATTCCGGTGCTTGACTGGTCTTTTTTTATATCTTACAGCGTCAATCCGCCATCAATCGTAACCAGCGAGCCTGTCATGTAGCTGGAGCCCGGAGAAGCCAGGAAAGCAACCACGTTCGCGATTTCATCCGCCTCAGCCGGGCGTCCCATCCGCATGTTGCCCACTTCCTCAGGCACGTAGCCCCCTTCCATGAAGGACTTGGCTACCGCTGCCGTAAGCGGCGTCTGAACGCCTCCCGGACAAATCGCGTTCACGCGAATGCCCTGCTTCACGTATTCCAGCGCTGCTCCCTTCGTCAAGCCCACCACCGCATGCTTGCTTGCCGAATAAGCGGCTGCACTGTGCTCGCTGCGGATACCTGCCGTGGAAGCGGTGTTCACGATATGTCCGCTGCCCTGCTCCTTCATGACTTTCAACACATACTTCATGCCGAGGAAAGCACCCTTAACGTTCACGGACATTTGACGGTCAAATTCGTCCTCGTCGATATCATCCAGCATCGAAAACTTCTGCACGATGCCTGCATTGTTGAAGAAGAAATCGATTCGGCCGTAAGCTTCAACCGCCCTGTTTACGTAGTTCTGGACATCTTCAGTTTTCGTCACGTCCGCTTGCACGAAGATGCCCTCTCCGCCCTGCTCCTTGATCAAACGCAGCGTTTCTTCGCCGGCTTCCTTGTTGAAATCAACGAGCACTACCGCTGCACCGTTCTCTGCCAGTTTCAAGCTGCTGGCTCTGCCGATCCCGCTGGCTGCGCCGGTAATGACAGCGATCTGTTTGTTATCGGACATGAAACAACACTCCCCTTGATGAAAATATAAAATGAGTTCTAACCGAGTTTGTATCCCTATCGTTTCTGTTGTTCTATAGCTTATAAATACAGGTCAATGGAAAGCATGACTTACTTCGCGAAATATCCGCCGTCAATCGGCAGCTCAACGCCTGTAATATAGGAAGACTCATCCGAAGCAAGGAACAATACGCCGCGTGCGATATCTTCCGCTTTGCCCAGGCGAGGAAGCGGAGTCTGGGATTGGAACCACTGCATCATCTGCTCATCCTTGAACAGATCCACGGTCATTGGCGTTTCGATGTAGCCAGGGTGAACCGAATTGCAGCGGATGTTATGCTTCGCAAAGTCCACGGCCGTGGCTTTGGTCAGCATGCGTACCGCGCCTTTGCTTGCCGTGTAAGGACCGGCGCCGCTGCCCCCTGTCAGGCCAGCAATGGAGGAGATGTTGACGATGGAACCGCCGCCGGCTTCGATCATGTGCGGAATGACATATTTCTGACCGAGGAATATGCTCGTAACGTTAATCGACATCGTCTTCTCCCAGCCCTCTACCGTCAAATCCATGAACGGTGTTGCATTGGAGACACCGGCATTGTTGACCAGAATGTCGATCTTGCCGAATTTTTGAACGGTCTCGTCCACGACACGAACCCAGTCTTCCTCGGAAGCTACATTGTGCTTGAATCCAATCGCTTCGCCGCCAAGGGCTTCAATCTCCGCTACAACGTCTTTGATCTTGTCTTCCTGCAGGTCCGTAATCGCAACCTTGGCTCCCTCCTGCACAAACAAAAGAGCGTCAGCTTTACCCATCCCACCTGCTGCACCTGTAATGATTGCTACTTTATTGTCTAATCTCCCCATGGGAAACCCTCCTGAATATTTAGTCGTTGGTTCGGCTATCTTCTTTGGACTGCCCGATCTTAAGCTGCAAATGTTCAATCATCTTCTCGTATGAAGCGATTAACACATCCATCTCCTGATCCGAGAAATCCGACCATAAGCCTTCATTCAATTCACGGTACTTCGCAATCATCCGGGCTTCAACTTCACGGCCCTGCTCCGTAATCTTAAGATAGACCTGACGCCTGTCCTCGCTTGACGCCACCCGTTCGATATAACCCTTACTGACCAGCTTGTTGCTCAAGTTGGTCACAGCCGAAAGCGTAACATTCAAGGCATTGGCAAAATACGAGCTGGTCTGCTGCCCCTCATACGCCAAGGTCTGAAGCACGTAGTACTGCGGGCCGGTCAAATCATTGTCCAGAATCTTGGCATAGTTCGCCACAAGCGTCATCATCTGACGGGCAACCATGTTAGATAATTGTTCCCTCTTATCCAGTTTCATCACCTCGATGCACAACGAAGTCCTTACAAATATATTACAATTTTAAATAGTTAAAAGCTTTTAACAATCTAGATTGTATACCCTTTCACATCGATCGTCAACCACGTTAAAATGCCCAATATGGTTGTTATTCCCACTGCCCTCATCCATAAAAAACAACATAAAAAAGCTCCCGTGTCGCAATTATGGAAGACAAAATGCGTTCGGAGTTGATCTCGCTTGATCGATCCAAGCAAGGATCCCAGTGGATAGCGTGTTCTAATCTATAGAAAAAAGAGCACCCTCAGGTGCTCTTGAAAGTATATCCATCCTCGTTTGGGCGTATCCTATTCACCCAAAAGGTGATGCCTGTTAAGCCTTACGTTTACCCTGCCGTATCCATCCGCGCATCCAGCGTGAGTTGACGCAGCTGCTCGATCGTCATGCGATCCACGAAGCGGGAGAACTTCTCTTTCTTCTTGCCGTTCTCCTGATAGACGGCGATCAGCTTCAGGATGATCGGAGCCAGCTGATCCGGCGCTAAATCCGTGTGCAGCGGCTTCGCCAGAGCAGCTTTCAACCCTCTCGGCTCTCCACCAACATAGATATCATAGGTATTCCTCATCTTCATCACGGCAATATCTTTCAGCAGCGGTTCGCTGGTGCCAAGCGCGCATCCTGCGTAACCGATCTTTAGCGGATTGGGTACAGGATGATCGGCGATCGCTTCATCCAGCATCTTTGCAACATCCAGCCCCGAATCCTCCGCCCCCCGGCAAAAGTTGCAGGTGATCAGGCTCTTGGAGACAAAGCCGGCGGGATGAACCTGAAGTCCGGCAGCTTCCAGCTTCACCTTGGCTTCTTCCACCCGCTCTGCATCCATCTCCACGTAGAGCTGCTTAAAGGTAGTCATCTCAATGCGGGCGTCCTCGCCCACGATGGAGCCCAATACGGCCAGCTGATCCGGGCGGAACAGCGTTCCGCCCACTTCAAAGCCGGGTGTCACTGCAAATTTTTGCATGGCCAAATGTCTACACTCCCATCAAGTTACCCAAATATCGTTCTCTTGCTCGGTTACCAATCATACTCTATATAAAAGGTCTGCCAGCGTTCGTTATACCTTCATCCGCTGCAGGCGAAGGGCATTCAGCACGACCGATACAGAGCTCAGTGCCATGGCGGCCCCAGCCACCCAAGGTGCCAGAAGCCCGATGGCGGCAATCGGAATGCCAAGCGAGTTATAGCCCAGCGCCCAGAACAGGTTCTGACGGATGTTGCTCATCGTCTTGCGGCTCATGTAGATGGCATCCGGAATGCTGTTCAGGTCGCCCTTCATCAGCGTCACGTCAGCGGCTTCCATTGCCACATCCGTACCTGTGCCGATGGCCATGCCGATATCGGCAACCGCAAGGGCCGGCGCATCGTTAATGCCGTCGCCCACCATGGCGACCTTCTTGCCCTGCTGCTGGAGCTTTTTCACTTCATCCGCTTTGCCTTCCGGCAGAACCTCGGCACGCACATGGTCGATGCCAACCTGCTTCGCGATGGCCTGTGCCGTGCGTTCATTGTCCCCGGTAATCATAATGACCTCAATGCCCATTTCTTTCAATCTCGCTACGGCAGCACGGGACGTCTCCTTGATCGTATCTGCCACAGCCACAAGACCTGCATATTGGCCGTCTACAGCCGTCAGCATAGCAGTCTTGCCCTCGGTTTCAAGCTCCGACATTCTGCCGAGGATCGAATCAATCGGCACGTTATGCTGTGCCATCAGCTTACGTGTGCCTACCAGAACCTCATGTCCTTCCACGCTGGCACGGATGCCGTAGCCTGGAATGGCTTCAAAATGCTCCGCAGTCGGAAGCCGCGTTCCTTTTGCTTCAATCCCGGCCACAATCGCTTCGGCAAGCGGATGCTCGGAGCTCTTCTCAGCTGATCCGACCAGACGAAGGAACAGCTCTTGATCAAAGTTATGAACTTCCACATCGGTTAACTCAGGTTTCCCTTTTGTTACCGTTCCTGTTTTATCCAGAATAATCGTGTTGATTTTATGGGTAGACTCCAGATGCTCCCCGCCCTTGAACAGAACGCCCAGTTCTGCAGCGCGGCCCGACCCGGCCATGATCGAGGTCGGTGTAGCCAGACCCAACGCACACGGACAAGCAATAACCAGAATCGCGATGGCAATTTCTAACGATTGCGCGAAATTACCAGGCGTTACCCAGAAGTACCATACGAGGAAGGCAACAATCGCAATGCCCACCACGATCGGAACGAAGATGCCGGAGATGACATCAGCGACCCGCTGAATCGGAGCCTTGGAACCTTGGGCTTCCTCAACCACCTTGATAATTTGCGCTAGAGCGGTCTCTTTACCCACTTTCGTCGCTTCAAGCGTCAAGCGCCCGTTCTTGTTTATGGTGGCGCCGATGACGGCGTCGCCCGCTTTTTTCTCAACCGGAATGCTTTCACCTGTCAGCATCGACTCATCTACCGCCGACGTGCCCTCGACCACTTTACCGTCCACCGGGATTTTCTCACCCGGCTTTACCAATACAAGATCACCCACCAGGACCTGTTCCACCGGGATAGTCATCTCCTGACCGTCACGAACGACCAGCGCCGTTTTGGCTTGAAGCCCCATCAGGGTTTTGATAGCCTCCGAGGTACGGCCTTTGGCCAGGGATTCAAACAGTTTCCCCATAATGACCAGCGTGATCAGCACCGCACTCGTTTCATAGTACATTTCGGGCCCATGGTGTGCATTTGCTCCGGCAGCGGCCCAATCGATCGTTAAATACAGACTGTAGAAATAAGCTGCCGAGGTACCGAGCGCGACCAGAACGTCCATATTGGCGCTTTTGTTGCGGAGAGCCTTATAGGCTCCCACGTAGAACTGTTTTCCGATAAAAAACTGTACTGGCGTGGCCAGGATCAGCTGGAACCAAGGGTTCATGAACAGATCCGGCATCCAGATCCAGGAGGTGAAGGAGAAATGGCTCACCATGGCCCAGAGCAGCGGCAGCGACAGAATCGCCGACAGGAGCAGCTTCCGCTTTTGCTTGGTGATGGCCTCCTTGCGGTGACCTTCCTGATCAAGCGTCTCCTGTTTGGAAACCGCCTGATACCCGAGCTTCTCCACACGCTGTTGAATATCGCTAAGGCTTACCTCTGCGGGATTGAATTCCACCCGGGCCGTCTCCAGCGCAAAATTGACGTTGGCCTGATTAACACCTGGCATCTTGCTTACTACTTTTTCGATTTTCGTAGCACAGGCGGCGCAGTACATGCCAATCAGCTGCAGGTCCACGGTTTCCTTTGCCGTTCCGTAACCCAGCTTTTCAATTTTCTCTTCCATCTGCTGGACGGAAACCACATTCGGATCAAATGTAACCGACGCTTTTTCCAGCGCAAAATTCACATTCGCTTCCTGGACGCCCTCCATTTTACTTAGACCCTTCTCAATCCGATTCGCACAGGCGGCACATGTCATACCCGTTAACTGCAGCGACGTTTTCTTCTGTTCCATTGTTCCTGCTCCCATCTTCTCCTCACCCCTCTTCATCCTCGTGCCGTTTGATTAAACTACGTTATATCCTTGTTCCTCGATAATTTCTTTGATTTTATCCAAGTTGATTTTGCCTGCGTCATATTTCACGGAGACCGTGCCTGCCTTCAAATCCACATGTCCCTCGATGTTCTCATTCTTTAAAGCTCCCTCAATGGAATTCACGCAATGCATGCAAGACATACCTTCAACTTTTATTGTTACCTGTTCCATGTTCAATCTCTCCTTTGGGTTATGAATTATTTTGAGCAGCCCTTCTAAAAGCGTGCCCGGAATTAGTTTTGAACGGGTTGTTCTCGTTTCTTGATGTTAGTATACCCCCCTACCCTATATATAGTCAATGGGTTTTCTCATTTTTTTTGAAAAATAAGTCGTCGCTATGATTTAACCGCATAACCGTGCGGTATTGTTCACCCTGAATAAACACTTACTGCCACCTTTAGAAGGTGGCAGCTCCATGGAAAGTCATCATAACCAGACCGTCTCCAGTCAGAATTCCATTATTTCATTAACTTGTTCATGGTTGTTAACAACTCGGTTATAACCTCATCGTCGCCTTCCTGCAGGCGCTCCACCACACAGCTCTTCATATGATGCTCAAGCAGCAATTTGCTGACGCCGTTCAAGGCCGACTGAATCGAGGAGATCTGGTTTAATACATCGTCACAGTACGTATCCTTCTCAATTAAGCCTTTCACGCCGCGAATCTGTCCTTCAATTCGGTTCAACCGGCTGACGAGGTTGCTTTTTGTTTTATCGGAATGATGGCTCTTCCGTTCACTGGTTACTGCGCATGCATCATGTACATGTTTCTCGACTGTCATACCCATTCCCCCCTTGATCACTACTTCATCTTATTCTAACCCTATTCTCAGTATATCATATAGCCCCCCACCCTATAAAGCCCAGCTTCTGAAATGAAGTCCATCTCTTTAACAGCATGCCGTTCTGTAGATCCTGGTTTTTGCACACAAAGATTATCGCCCTGTCCTGAATCACTTGCCAGAGGACGCGTAGTAACTATCAAGAAACAAAAGGGTGTCCGCGTACCCATCATGAAACATGGATGAAAAGATAAAAATATTCCGCGCCTCTTCTTCTGTTTCGGGCGCATTTTTCTCGAGGAACTTTCCTTTTTTATAGTCATAGAAGTAATCCAGGATATCATCGGACTGTGATGGCTCATATTGCTCCCCATATCGTTGTTTGATCTCGTCTATTTGCATTCCTATTTCAGCACCGCGCGTTGTTTGATAATGACCTTTCGATTCTTCCTCCATCCTGATCGCGACAACGGCATCATCTCTGTAGAACACCGCGATGCCGGAATCGTAATCAAATACGCCCCTGGCATGCTCTTGGCCTTTCCCAAGCACTTCTTCAGCTTCCGCACGATTCATGCCGTAGAATACCTTCTGGCCATTGTCTAACCGCACGATTCCCATATCTTCTGCGGTAAACTTCTCTTTAGGCTCATCGCTTCCACTGCAGCCTCCGAAGACCAGGATCAACAATATCAACAAGCAGAAGTATCTAATCATGTACTCCTCCTCCTTTGGAGTTTTTTTACAAGATTTTACCATATAAAACTTTGCACAGGGCATTATTTTTTACCTGGGAAGTATGTCATCAAAAGTGCATGCTCACAAAAGGTTCAGCATTCGAACAGTATTCAGCCAAGAAAAAAGATGCCCCATCAGTTCCGAAATCTGATGGGGCACCCCCCTATATTTTCGTATTCAGTTATAAAATGAACTTAATATATCGTCCGCCCCTGTTCATCCGGCACGCCGGATTTACGGAAGAAATACGTGTTGATCACATCCCGCCAATGCTTCGCATGCTCGGCTTGATCCGTGAGCCGCTCCGTCACTTGAACGAAGCGCTCCGGATCGACCTTTCCTTCCAAAGAGGTCCAAGCCTCAAGCAGTCCTGTCGCTGCTTCCGCCCCGCCAAAATGTGAGTCATAGATATGCTGAATCACCGTTTTGCCGGATTTCAGCACATGGGAATACGGCACATGATGGAAGAACAGCAGCAGCTCGTCAGGACAATCCGCCAGTGAATCATATCGGGCCTTATTCGGCCCGAAATACTGCGCGGTATAGCCTGTGCCCGATGTCACCGTGCGATCGACGCCCATCCCGTCCCGATCGGCGAAATGATACGTGCCCCACCTTGAATATTCATAGCCGTCCACATCCGGACCGTAATGCGTATGCGGCGTAATCATCCAGCCCACCCCGAGCGGGGCGGTATAGCTTTCATAGATCGGCCACGATTGCATCAGCATGTCGCATACCGTATGGACCACCGTGTCGTCATTGCCGAAGGTCAGCCTCGTCCATTCTTCCGCGATCCCCTCGGAGGACAATTCCGGATCCCAGACCAGACGTCCGAAGCCATACAGATTCGCCTGTGCCAAGGTGTGCCCCGTCCAGTTCTCATCATTTCCGATGTTGGAAACGGCGGCGATCCCGCTGTATTTCATGTCGTGCAGCGAACCGTTCACGATCTTCTTCACCTCGGACCCCGACCCATTCGCATAGGTATCGAAATCCAGCACCTCTTTCCACTGCGGCACCAAATAGCATACGTGGCGCTGCTGCCCCGTATATTCCTGGGCGACCTGAAACTCCAGCACTTGATTGGTCTCTTTCATGCTACCGAACAGCGGCGACACCGGTTCCCGCACTTGAAAGTCCATGGGCCCGTTCTTAATCTGCAGCAGCACATTGTCCTTAAACCTGCCGTCCAGCGGGGTAAAATGATCATAGGCCGCCCGCGCTCGGTCTGTGCTGCGATCGCGCCAATCCTGCATGCAGTTGTATACGAAGCAGCGCCAGATGACGAGCCCGCCATGCGGCTCCAAGGCCTCAGCGAGCATATTGGCGCCATCGGCATGGTCCCTTCCATAGGCAAACGGGCCGGGGCGATGCTCCGAATCCGCCTTCACCAGGAAGCCGCCGAAGTCCGGGATATGATCATAAATCTCATCCGCCGTATCCTTCCACCACTGTCGAACCTCTTCGCTCAGCGGATCGGAGGTCGATACGCCGCCGATATGCAGCGGAGCCGCAAAGTTAATGCTCAAGTACAATGAAATGCCATATTCCCGGAAGATATCCGCGACCTTCACAATCGTCGGCAAATATTCCGCGGTAATGAACTTCGTCTCGATCTCATGCACATTGACGTTATTAATGGAGATGGCATTCAATCCCACGGAAGCCAATAAGCGGGCGTAGTCTCTTACGCGATCCAGATTTTCGGTGAACCGTCCGTTTTCGTAAAAAATCGAGTGGCCCGAGTACCCGCGTTCCACCGAGCCGTCGGCATTGTCCCATTGATTGATCATCCGCAGTCCGTTCACTGGCTGCTCGGTCACCTTCAAACCGGTTAACGGTTGGTGGGAGGCCAGCAATCTCAATAAATGAAACACCCCATATAATACCCCTTTGCCCGATCCACCGGTCAGTACCAGCTTTTCCTGCTTCCCTTGGATTGAATGCTCCAACTGAAAGCCTTCTGCGCCTAGCTGGTCTGCCATCAGGCTCCTATCCTCACCTGAGCCGACCCCATCTAGTTCTCCCATGCCGGGTTCGGTTGATGTCGAGATGCGCACCTCGAAGTAAAATGAAGACGGGGCCTCGGACGTGATGACCGGGACAATACCCAGCATGGATTGGCACGCCCTCTTCAGTTCCTCCATGGCGGCGTTCGCAACCCGCGACTGCTGCAGATCCGCTACAATCGTGCCGAGCAGTCTGCTGTATCCGGAGGCAAGCTCCCGGTCCTTGATGGGCGCATACTGCAGCCACGCTTTATATAAAGTGCTGTTCAATGTCAGTTCCTCCTTCTTTGGCCAAAAGTCAGTGCCATCTCTTCGGATTGCCGTTGTCTTAAACCTCCGCTTTCCGTCAAAGCCAAAATACAGATGCCGGCCACAAGGACCGGCAACATGACAAGCTGATGGGAGCCTTAATCGCATATATTGCTTTCTATTTGATTAGGATGAAGACTTGATCCGTCCAAGACGGATTACACCTTGACCATATGCTCCACCAAGCGATGAAACGCCGGTTTCGGCTGATGCCGCTCATCGAACAGGAAGGGCCAATTCTTCCGCCCCCGTACCGGGAAATCGTCCAGCCAAGTGTAATCGTCGGCAGCGCCCCAGAAGGTAACGGACGTAATATGATCCCGGTACTCCTTCAGAATGCCAAACATCGCCTCATACCTCTTGGCTTGAGCCTCCAGAAGTTCTTCCGGTGCTTCGGTCAGATCCTTCCGCTTGTCTTCAAACCGGAACATCGATACATCGAGCTCGGTGAGTTGAAGCTGCAGGCCGAGCGATGCATACTTCTCGATCGCGGAGCGGATATCATCAAGAGCCGGATCGTACAGATTCCAGTGCGCCTGCAATCCTATGCCATGGATCGGCGTTCCTTGATCCATCAGTAACTTGACCAGCGTATGGATTTTGTCCCGCTTGTTCGGGTGGGACTCATTGTAATCGTTATAGAACAACAACGCCGCCGGGTCGGCTTCATGAGCATACTCGAATGCCTTGGAGATGAACTCCGGACCCGCAATGTCCAGCCACTTGGACGGACGGAGAAGTTCGGCGCCTTCATCCGCAATTACTTCGTTGACAACGTCCCAGGCGTAAATATCGCCCTTGTACCGCTTTACGACCGTGTCGGTATGCGACTTTAACCGTTCGTACAGCGTGGCTTTATCCACCAGGTTCCCGTTCTTGTCTTCGAACAGCCAATCGGTTGTTTGGTTATGCCATACCAGTGTATGGCCGCGCATCTTCATTCCATGCTTGCGGGCGAAAGCGGCAAGCCGGTCCGCATCCTCGAACGTATACGTATCCTCCGCCGGGTGCACGCTGACAAACTTCATTTCATTTTCCGCCGTGATGCTGTTGAAATGATAGGATAGCAATTCCTCCTGCGTTTCGATCGTCCGCGGGTTCACGGCTGCTCCAATGAGAAAGTCATCCGCGAACATTTCCTTCAGCCTGGGTTCACTTCGCTGCGTGTTAGACATACGCAATCCCTCCTTGAATTTAGAGATCATAGCAAGATTGATGGTTTATGATCATGATGCAACGACATCGGTTGGTCGATAGCAGCCATCCAAGCATGCTCCAGACCATGCACCGTGCGTACAGGGAGCCGTGCACACGATGTACTTATTTGGCGACTCCAGCAGGCTTACCCTTTCACCCCGCCAAGGGTCATCCCTTGCACGAAGTATTTTTGCAGGAACGGATACACCAGAATGATCGGCACGCTGGCCACAATGGTCATCGTAGCCCGTATAGAGGTCGGGGTGACCTGGTTCGCACCGCTTTCCGAGCTTGCAAACTGGCTTGCATAGTCGTTGCCCGAATTCAGCGAGGAGTTCGAATTCTGGAGTATTTTCATCAACTCATACTGCAGGGTGCTAAGCTCACTGTATGAAGAGTTATACAAGAATACGTCAAACCAGGAGTTCCACTGGGATACCGCCGTAAACAGCGATACCGTAGCAAGTACGGGCACGCATAGCGGAAGCACGATTTTCATGAAAGTCGTGAATTCACCGGCGCCGTCGATCCGGGCCGATTCCAGAATTCCCTCCGGCAGTCCTTCAATGAAGGAACGGATGACGATAACGTTAAACACGCCGATCAGACCCGGAATGATGTACACCGAGAAGGTCCCCAGCATGCCCAATTCGCGAATCAACAGGAAGTTCGGAATCAAACCGCCGCTGAAATACATCGTCAAGATGAAGGCAATCGATACAAATTTGCGCAGCACATATTCCGGACGGCTGATGGTATAGGCCACCATAGCACAGCAGAATACGGAAGTGATCGTACCGATCAACGTACGCAAAACCGAGATGAAGGTAGCGTGGAATATCGTGGCCTCGTTAAATACATATTTATAATTCTCCCACGTGAAATCCCGCGGCCATAAATAAATGCCGCCTTTTACCGAATCCGTCGCATTGTTGAAGGAAACCGCGAGCGTATTGATGAACGGGTACAACGTGACAATCATGAGACAGATCATGAACACAATGTTAAAGGTATCGAATAACCGGTCCGCGGGAGACTTGAACCGGGCGTGGGCCCGTGGTGAATCTGAAATCTTCGCCATATGAATCCTCCTGTACGTTTTCTGATAGAGAACGGTCCTCGCAAGCTTTCGCTTAGAACAATCGATCTTCGCCCAGTCTCTTCGCGATATGGTTGGCCGTGAACAAGAGTATGAAGCTGACGACCGTCTTGAACATGCCGGCTGCAATCGAGAGCGAGAAGTTGCCCATCTGAATACCGTATTTCAGCACGAAAATATCCAGGTTCTCGGAATAATCCACGTTCATGCCGTTACCAAGCAAATATTGCGGTTCAAAGCCGGATTCGAGCAGGTTGCCGATATTCATGATCAGCAGGATGATGAATACCGGCTTCAGACCCGGCAAGGTGATGTTCCAGATCCGTTGAAAGCGTCCGGCGCCATCGATTTCCGCCGCCTCGTACTGCGAGGGATCGATCATCGTCATGGCTGCCAAATATATAATGGTGTTCCAGCCGACATTCTTCCATACTTCCGAAACACCGAGTATTCCCCAGAAATATTCCCCTTCCCCAAGCCATAAGATCGGTTCCTTAATAATCCCGAACCACATGAGGAGTTCATTGATAATCCCGCCGTCTGCGGACAGAGCCGTCGAAATAATGCTCGCTGCCACAACCCAAGAGATGAAATGGGGCAAATAACTGATCGTCTGCACCACCCGTTTGAACATCAAATTACGCAGCTCATTGAGCAGGATCGCTAACACAATCGCCGTAACAAAACCTAAGACAAGGTTGATAAAACTCATAGCGAGCGTGTTGCGCATGACCCGGAGGAAGTGTTCGTCCTGAAACAGAAAGGTAAAATGCTGCAAGCCTACCCATTCCTGATCGAATATCTTCTTGGCCGGTTTAAAATCCTGAAACGCGATGGTCCAGCCCCATAGCGGCAGGTACTTAAAGACAAACAACCATATCAAAAAAGGGATCGACATGAAGACCAGCGCCTTCTGCTGCAGCAGCTTCTGGAAGAAGCTTTTTTCGCCTGATGGCGGTTTATTGTTCAAACCAGTATTGTTTTTCCGTTGTTTATTGAAGAAACCTTTCGATACCGCCGGCGCTTCACGTAGCGCCGTCGTCTCTGCAGGTCCAATCGGGTTCGCCTTATCCACGGTTTCTTCTCCTTCCTATCCAGCCCGTACAATGGTTATAGAGGAGGAGGGACGAATACAAACTTATCGAGTGGTCCGCCCCTGACCTCCTCTTATCTATTATTATCCTTGGGCATTTGCGATTTTCTTGGCTACTTCCTCAGTGATCAGATCCTCATATCCCTTCACGTCCAGCTTGCTGAACTCGCCCACGTATTCGTTCCATATACCATCAAACTCCGCAGGGTTGGCAAGAACCAGTTTCGGGAAGTATTTACGCTGCAAATCGCTTTTCTTCTGCGTGAAGATTTGGGCCGGTGACCCCTGATCGATCGGAATGCTCCAAGCCGGATACCATGGGCGGTCGTCCGGTGCCGCAAACAGCTGCGAGAAGGAATCGATGTCGTATGCTTCAAGCAATTTCTTGTCCGGTTCGGAGTAAGACATTTTCGCAACCTCAGGCTGGCGTCCCGCACCTACGGAATTACCGTCAGAAAGCGTAGAACCGTTGCCGTAACGAGGCCAGTTGTATTCAAAGTACTTGAAGCCGAAGGACTCGCGGAAGGCTTCCGTATTGGTCTGTGCAATCTGCTCTTCCGTACGGTAGAAGCGACCGTTCTCATCTACGGAATACGTCTCGTCCTTGATGCCCCAGTTCGACAGAATTTGGTTCTCGTCCGTCAGCAGGTTGTTGAAATACTTCACAATGCGTTCCGGATCCTTCGCGCTGACGGAAATCCCTACGCCGCGGTTGTTAACAAAGGATGGCGGATCCAAATATTGATCCTTGGTATTCTCGTCGTATACGATCGGCAGCGCCATATATTCGAGATCGTCGTTACCCGATTTATTGGCTGTTTCGCGCAAGTTGTTCATCGCTTGGCCTACCTGCCATCTATAGTCGAAGAAGCCGAGCACCTTACCGGAAGTCAGCTTGGCAAGGTATTGATCATAGTTGTCCACGAAAGAGGATTTATCGAACAGGCCTTCCGCATTCAGCTTGTTCAGCTCCTGCAGGTAACGCTTCGTAATGTCGTCGTCAGCGTAATCATTCGCTACGTGAGTCTCCATGTCGATGATGATGCCGCCATCGTTCGGATAACCGGCCAAGTGCATCGGGGCATTGGTCAGGGCAAAAAATTTATCCTGCGTCGTCAGTGCCAGATATCCGGTCAAGCCTTCCTCCGGATGCTTCTTCACGTAATCGCGAATCAGGTTCAGGTACTCGTCGAAGGTCTTGATTTTCGGGTAACCCGCTTCCTTCAGGACGCGGCGTTGAATCCAGAATGCTCCTTGCTCGATATTGGGAGCCGACGTGTACTCTCCTACAACCGCACTTAACGGGAGGAAGTAAATGTTGCCGTCATCGGCTTTCATCAGATTGTAATACGGCTCGTACACACGCTTGATGTTAGGGCCGTACTTATCGATCAGGTCATTGAGCGGAATGAAGGCGCCCGCCCCGACCAGCTTATCGATCGAGCTCCCCGGCACAATCACATCGGGATAATCGTTGCTGGCAATGAATGTTCCCACCTTGGTGTTCTCGTCTCCTACCAAATGCTCCATTTTAAAATTCACGCCGGTTTGGTCTTCAAAAATTTTACCGATGGTGGTTTCGTTCGTATTTTTGTCTTTACCTGCTGCGGAGTTGAAATAGGTGAAGGTGACCTTCTCTTCTTTCTTCTCGCCTTCGCCGCCGGCAGCCGGTGCGTTATCCGCTGCCTCTTTACCGCCGCCGCAAGCCGCCAGAAGCGATACCATCATAACCACGGTCAGACAGCTCAGCCAAAATTTCTTGTTCATGCTCTTGACCTACCCCTTTCGGTCTCGTTAATTTGTAAGCACTTTCATTATAAGAGAGCTCTGGGACGATTTTCACCCGTCAATCTTTAGGTGATACTTTGAAAACTATAGAACCGTATCCCTGGTCGTGAAAAATGGCAGCTCTGCGGCCTTCGCCGCACCTCTCCTCCTGATTAACGAACAAATCCTGCTGTAGTCACTCCGAACCGGAGTGCCAAGCAGGATTTGCCCTGTTAGGTTTCGATGGGGATGGACAGTCTTATCCGGGTGCCTTGTCCAGGCGAGCTGTCGATTTTAAACTGGAACCGACTTCCGTAATACAGCTTCAGCCGGTAAATCACGTTCTGAATGCCGATCCGCTCGCCCATCTCGTCCTCGGTATCCAGGTAGCGATAGATGCGTTCCACCTGCTCAGCGGACATGCCTGCCCCGTTATCCTGAATGCTGCAGATAAGGCTTTGGCCCTCACGCACAACCTGAACTTCAATGCGACCCCCGTGCTTGAGCGGCTCAATGCCATGAATGCTGGCATTCTCCACAAAAGTAACGATGGCCATCTTCGGTATTTGCAAATGTCCTTCCTCTGCAGGGGCGTGAACCGAGTAATCAATTTTGTCGCCAAACCGATATTTCTGGATTTCAAGGAAACAGTGAATAAACTCCACCTCTTCCTTGAGCGTCACCATGTCTTTTTTCCAAACCAGGGAATTGCGGAAGATCTTGGCCATATTATGAATGATTTTTGCCGTCTCATCCTCATCCTTCATCAGACTGCGCATGCGGATGGTCTCCAAGGCGTTAAAGAGAAAGTGCGGATTAATCTGGCTCTGCAGAGCGTTCAATTGCGCATGCCGCCGCTGAAGCTCCAAATTCTTCTTCTGGATATCCGCCACGTACACGTCATTGATCAAGCTCTTAAGCTGCAGGGTCATCCGGTTGAATTCACCCGTCAGCTGACCGATCTCGTCATATGCCTCAGCCTCTTGGATCGTGTCGTAATTCTGGTTCTTGACCTTCTTCATATGCTTGAGTATCCGTATCAGACGCACGTTCAGGGAACGGCTTATCCAGACAATCACCAAGGTCGGAAGCAGAAAGTTCAGGCAGGTCAGCACAATGACGAATCGCAAGGACTGATGCACGTCGCGCAGCACCACATCCTCCGGCGTCACCGCCATGATCGTCCAGGTGTTTAGATTGTTGGTCGTGAACGTATCGGTGTGAAACTCCAGAAACCTGTCGCCATGCACGATGCTGCTGTACGGCACGGAACCCTGCATAATATCAACCTTCGGATCCGTGGTGTATTCGATATTTCCGGCACCGCTCAGCAGGTACACTTTGCCCTGCACATTCAGATTACTCATGATCTGCCGAATCGAGGGCATCCGCATATCAATCTTGAGATACTTGGTATGATCATCCTGGGAACTGAAATAATTCATGCTTCGGATGATGCTGAAGCTGTCCAATTGGCCATTCTTGCCCGTACGCATCACAATCGGCTGGGTTACGTTTTTGCCCGCAATTGCCTTGTACCAGGCCTCTTCCTTCACCTGGTCGCTAATATAATTAATGCCGCCGGAATACAGCAGGGTCGGATTGTCCACATACACCGTAATCTCGCTGACCGAATTGTACACGGCGCTGCCCGAATTCAAAATGCGGCGGAGATAGGTATCATAAGCCTCGATATAATCGGCCGGATGATCGTACACCGTCTCCATGATCTCGTTCAACTGAATGTCCGTGTAGAAGACGGAGGAGATCTCCAGCGCGTCCTCGACTTCACGACGGAACTCATTCTTCATCTGCTCAAGCGCCACCGTTATATCCTGGATCCGCTGCTCCCTCACGCTGCCGGATGTCACGTTGTAGAAGATGAGGTTGGTGACCAGGATTGGCAAAAATACGGCCAGGAAATACATCAGCAGCATCTTGTCCCGCAGACGGACATTATTCAAGCTTGGCTTCATCGATTCGCCCCTTGGGACGCGTCCTCCTTCATCAAGCGGCTCCGGTACTCGCTTGGCGTCATTCGCTCCAGCTTCTCGAATTGCGTGACGAAATAGTCCGGGTTGCTGAAGCCGACCCGTTCCGCCACCTCATAGATGCGCAGATCCGTCTGGCGCAGCAATCGCTTCGCTTCGTTCACGCGCAGCTGCAGCAGGAAGTCATTAAAGTAAATGCCATACGCCTTTTTGAAAAGCTGTCCCAAATACACCGGGTTCATATAGAACTTCCCTGCGATGCCCTTCAGGCTGATATTCTCATGATAATGGGCCTCGATATAAGCCCGGATCTTCTGGATTCCGCCCTTGTGCTGCTCCTTGCGAAGGTGCGCGATATAGTTCGCGCTCTCAATGGCGAATTCCGTGAACAACCGCTTCAGCCCCTGAAGCGACAAGTTGCGGTCATGCCATTCGGTCATCGGCTCCAAACTGGATAGCCGGCTCTGATCCCCGTCCATGCTGCCGAGCACCCGGACCACGCCCAGCACGCATTGGTTGATTGCCGTCTTCACCGCTTCGGGAGCATACAACTTCTCCCGGAAGGATTCGAACAGAAGGCGAATCGTCACTTCCAACTTCTCGAAATGCAGCTCCTCGATCTGCTCCAGAAACTGCTCGTAAAGCCCCTCTTCCAGCCCGATGTAGTTAAGGCCGTGCTGGGAGGCCTCCTCATGGATCACAATGCCGCTCTCATCATAGATATATTTGTACAGGAGTGATTCTTTGGCCGTTTCGTATGCCTCCTGAATGCGGGACAGCTGCAACACCGGTTGACCAAAATAAACAAAGATTCGTTCGTGGCCCGAATCGGCAAGCGATTGCTGAAGGCGTCTGGCAAATCCCCGTTGACACCCCTGGAAACAGTGCAGGATGCTGCCCGGAACGATAATGCCGATTCGATTGCGGTGCTCATGCAGGTAGAAGGGCTGTTCTCCATTCGAGATCGCAAGGAGAGCCGCCTCCACCCTGTCCTTGAATTCTGCTCTGCCATCGTCATTGCCGTTCGCCGCCGAAGCCTGCTGGTAGTCATTCCGTTCGACAAAGACGTAGAACAGGCGACTCTCCGGCTGAAGCTCGAGGCGTTGCTCCCATTCCTGCAGCAGCGCCTCATCGGCTTCTCCTATAATGAGTGATTCCATCAGGGCCCCGGACAACAGCCTCTCTTCTCTCAAGCGAGCCTCGCGGTCTGATTTTAGCCGCTCGCTGAGCCGAACCAGCGCATGGCTGAATTCCGTCTCATCAATCGGTTTCAGAATGAAATCATGCACGCCATAGCGGACGGCCTGCTGGGCATAATTGAAATCATCGTATCCGCTTACAATAATGAAATACGGCTTGACGATGTCCTTCGTGACGACATGCCTGATCAGCTCGAGTCCATCCAGCACCGGCATGCGGATATCGGTGATGACCACATCCGGTTGAAGCCGTTCAATCAGTTCCAGCGCATCTTCCCCGTTATCCGCCTCATCTACAATTTGAAAGCCGCAGGCTTCCCAATCAATCAGCTTCAGGAGCCCTTTGCGCGTAAACACCTCGTCATCCACCAATATCGCCCGGTTCCATTGCACGGTATGTCCCCCTCGCCTGTTCAAACACATCTGCTGTCACATATCTTCTACCTGACTATCAGCAAACGCTTTCATATAGTAAGTCTATTGTTCATGCTCCGCATGCAATTGTCAATGAATTTGAAAATAACGCTCGGCATTGTGGTAGCAAATATCCTGGATAATGGCACCGATATATTCATAATCCGCGGGCAGTTCCCCTTCCTTGATCCAATCGCCGAACAGGCGGCACAGCACTCTGCGGAAATATTCATGCCTCGGGAACGACATAAAACTCCTGGAATCGGTCAGCATGCCGACAAAAGTGCTGATCAGCCCCATGGAAGACAACGCGGTGAGCTGCTTCAGCATCCCTTCCTTCTGATCGTGGAACCACCAAGCGGAACCAAGCTGAAGCTTGCCCTCGACGCCAGCCGACTGGAAATTCCCGATCGTGGTAGCGATCATTTCGTAATGCGAGGAATACAGGCTGTACACAATGGTTTTCGGCAGCTGATCGTTCCTGTCGAGCCTGCTTAGAAAACCGTTCAGGCTTTCCGCCAGATGGAAATCGAGAATCGAGTCATACCCGCTGTCCTTGCCGATCTTCGAGAACATGCGAGCATTATTGTTCCGGATCGCCCCAATGTGCAGTTGCATGGTCCAGCCCTTGGCGTGATACATTTCTCCGAGCTTGAGCAGGGTATAGGTGCGATATTTCCGATCCTCAAGCGGTGTGAGGCTGCCCCCGCTGATCGATTTGCCGTAAATGTCCGCAACCTCTTGTTCATCGGCTTGTTCGAAAGGAAACGCGCCAAAGCCGTGATCCGACAGGCGACAGCCATGATCATGGAAATATTGAATCCGCTCCTGCAGGGCATCCAGCAATCCCTGATAGGTATCCACGGCTATACCGGCCGTTGTTCCCAGGTTCTGTGCATAGGGGGTGAAATCCGGGTTCGTGACATCCAGCACCCGATCCGGCCGGAATGCAGGGGCAACGATGGTCGACAATTCTCCATGATCCCGAATGGCCCGATGATACTCCAGCGAATCAACGGGATCATCTGTCGTGCAGGCCACTTTGACCTTGAATTTCTCCAGAATTCCGCCTGCCCGCAAGGCAGGAGCCTTCAGCTGCTCATTGCAAGCTTCCCAGATCTCCTTAGCATTCTCAGCGGTCAACCGCTCTTGAATCCCGAAATAACGGGTCAACTCCAGATGGGTCCAATGATAGAGCGGATTGCCCACCAAGCGCGGAACGCATTCCGCCCAGGCCATGAACTTGGCTTCGGCGCTGGCACCGCCTGTAATCAGCTCTTCGTCGACGCCAAGCCAGCGCATCGCCCTCCACTTGTAGTGATCCCCCTCCAGCCAAAGCTCCGTCAGGTTGTCGAACTGCCGGTTGATCGCGATATCCTTCGGGTTTAAATGGTTGTGGTAATCGAATATCGGCATCCCTTCCGCATAATCATAAAAGAGTTTCTTTGCGCTGTTGCTGTTTAGGAGCAGGTTTTCCGTGTCCAAACGGCCCATGTGATCGCCTCCGATTCTTATTTCGATTTTCAGTTCCATACTACCATACAAGTATGGTAGTATGGAATACATTAGGAGGTGATGCAGTGGTAGAATCTTTGCGATTACAGCCAGGATCGGCCGGAAATATCGTGTACTCCCGGCTTAAACAGCAAATTGTCAGTCTGGAGCTGCCGCCGGGAACGGCTTTATCCGAGAAGGAGGTTTCCCTATCCTTCGAGGTCAGCCGGACCCCGGTACGGGAAAGCTTTGTCCGTTTGGCCCAGGAGGACCTGGTTGTGGTGCTTCCCCAGCGCGGCACGCGCGTCTCGCTCATCGATTCGGAGTTGGTCGAGGAAGCGCGCTTCATGCGCGAGCAGCTGGAGAAAGCCGTGGTCCGGCTTGCCTGCGAAAGCTTTCCCGAGGATAAATTCGCCGAGCTGGAGCACAATCTGTCCGAGCAGCGCGAGAGCATCGAGAAGCATGACGGCAAGCATATGTTTGATCTGGATGAGGCCTTTCATCGTATTTTGTTCGAAGGCTGCCGTAAGGTCGGCACATGGAACGTGCTGCAGCAGATGAACGCTCATCTGAACCGGAGCCGGATGTTATGGTTGTCCGCCGATCCGAATTGGACCAACCTGTACGAGCAGCATCGGGAGATCGCGGACGCGATTTCACGTCATGACGCCGATCATGCCGAACGGGAAATGCAGGCGCATCTCAGCCTGATCATCTCCAATCTGGCCGTGCTGAAAGAGAAGCATCCCGATTATTTTAAATAAAGCAATCCAGGCGGATAGACTTAGCCGTTCGCAGGCTTCCATCTTGGCGGTGCACTCGTAACTTGCAAAATTCCCAGCAGCTTTGCGTTAACTCCTTAAACTTGTAAAGGCGGTGAAGAAATGCGCATGGTATTCAGGTGGTTTGGCGAGGGCAACGATACGGTCTCGCTGGATCAGATTAGACAAATCCCCGGCGTGGAGGGCATCGTATGGGCACTTCACGATATTCCTGTCGGCGAGGAATGGCCGATGGAGCGAATTGAAGAAATCGCGGACCAGGCAAAAGCGTACGGCCTTCATATTGACGTCGTCGAAAGCGTCAATGTGCATGAGGATATCAAGCTTGGGCTGCCCTCGCGGGATCAGTACATAGCCAACTACATCCGGACGATTGAGAAATTGGGCCAGGTCGGCGTCAAGGTCATCTGCTACAATTTCATGCCGGTGTTTGACTGGGCTAGAACCGATCTCCATAAGCAGACTGCCGATGGATCGACGGCTCTCTTCTTTGAGAAGGCCAAGATCCACGGCATTGATCCGATGGAGCTGGTACAGACGATCAACCGAAACAGCACGCTTACGATGCCAGGCTGGGAACCGGAGCGCTTGGCGCATCTGACCTCCCTGTTCGAAGCATACCGCGGCGTTACCGAGGACGATCTGTGGCGCAACCTCGAATATTTCTTAAGCGCCGTCATCCCGGCTGCCGAGAAGAACGGCATCCGAATGGCTATTCACCCGGATGATCCGCCTTGGCCGATCTTCGGTCTGCCACGGGTCATTACCAGCCAGGAGAATCTGCGGAGATTCCTCAAGCTATACGATAGTCCGGCGAACAGCTTGACCCTGTGCAGCGGTTCGCTTGGCGCCAATCCGGATAATGACATCGTCTCCATGATCCATGAGTTCCATGACCGGATTCCATTTGCGCACATCCGGAATGTACGCGTCTTTGATAACGGCGACTTCATTGAAACGTCCCACCGTACCGAGGACGGTACCGTTGATATTTCCGGCATTGTGCAAGCCTATCATGACAACGGTTTCACCGGATATGTAAGACCCGATCACGGGCGGCATATCTGGGGCGAGCAGTGCCGTCCGGGTTACGGTCTGTATGACCGCGCCCTCGGCATTATGTATCTCTGGGGGCTGTGGGACGCTTACAGCCGGGAGCGTGCGGGACGCGCAGCTCAGCTGAAGGAGGCTGTTCAATGAGTGAGGTAAATATCCATGCAACGGGTACATCTGAACCCGGACCAAGCGGAGTTTCTCATGAATCCACGCCACAAGTGACGTCATCCCTTCCCATTCATCCGTCATTAAACGGGAAGACGGTTGTTATTACGGGCGGCTCCGGGGTGCTGTGCCGGGCAATGGCTTTGGAGCTGGGCCGGCAAGGTACCAAGGTCGCCGTCCTGAATCGTACGGCCGAGAAAGGGCAGCAGGTGGCGGATGAAATTACGGCAGCCGGCGGTACAGCGATTGCCGTTTCCTGCGATGTAACGGATGTGGAAAGCGTCCGGCAAGCGGAAAAGGCTGTGCGCGAGTCTTTCGGACCTTGCGATATCCTCATTAACGGAGCCGGCGGTAACCGGAAAGACGCGAATACAACCAACGAAATTTTCCGTCCGGAGGATGTGGGGCAGCCGGATCTGACAACCTTTTTCGGGTTAAGCGTACCTGGCTTCCGCAGCGTATTCGATTTGAACTTCATCGGCACGCTGATACCGACGCAAGTCTTTGCGGAAGGGATGCTGGGACGTCCCGGGGCCGTCGTGCTGAATATCTCGTCCATGAGCGCACCCAGCCCGATGACCAAGGTCCCGGCTTACAGTGCAGCCAAAGCGGCCATCAACAACTTCACGCAGTGGCTGTCCGTACATCTCGCGGAATCCGGCATTCGCGTGAACGCGATCGCGCCAGGCTTTTTCCTGACCGAGCAGAACCGCAATCTGCTGACCCATAGCGACGGTTCATTAACCGAGCGCTCTCATAAAATCATCTCCCATACCCCCATGAGACGGTTCGGCGTGCCGGAGGATCTGCTCGGCACCCTGCTCTGGCTTGTGGATGATCAGACCTCCGGGTTCGTCACCGGAACGGTGATTCCCGTAGACGGCGGCTTCATGGCTTATTCCGGCGTATAACGGATTACTATGCAGCAGGGCCGATTTAAGATCCTATGATCTTAAATCGGCCCTGTTTTTTTGCATCACGGCAACTGTACATGCCTGAGTTTATCCGGATTTGCCACGGTATAAATCGTTTCGATCCGATGGTTCTTAAAAGCAAAAGAATAAATGAATTGGACACCGTTATCCAACCGGATCCGCATTCCCGGCAGACCATTGACGGTAAGATAAGAGTACGCATATTGTCCTTCATACATTTTAAGCAGGTTCAGATGCAATTGGATCACTTTATGGACTCCAACCACAGGAATTTGCGCAGCTCTGACTTTACCGCCACCGTCCGAGTAGAGAACGACATTTTCGCTTAACAGCTCCAGCAGCTTACTCGTATTCCCCTGTAAGAGGGAGTCCACAAAATCCTTGATCTGCGCCTCCGCCACCGAGATCGAGGGTCTCTGATCAGGATCAAAATGAATGCTGCTCTTAGCGCGGCGGAAGATTTGACGGCAATTGGCACTGCTTTTTCCCAGAATTTCAGCAATTTCGTCATAGGAATAATGAAAAATCTCGCGAAGAAGAAAAACAGCTCTTTCCACCGCGTTAAGCTGCTGAAGGAGCAGCAGGTATGCTGTAGAAATGGACTCTTGCTGCTCTACGATAAGCGAAGGGTCCGTCTCTGACGCCATATTCTCGATTAAGGGTTCCGGCAGCCAGGGACCGACGTACAGCTCGCGCTTTTTGGCAGAAGAGCGCAGCAAATCCAAGCAGCGATTCGTTACGATTTTGTACAGAAACGCTCTCTCATTGCGAATGTCCTCCGGATGAGGCAATTGGTTATAGCTGATGAAGGCCTCCTGTACGATATCTTCCGCATCCATTACACTTCCCAGCATCCGGTAAGCTAACGAGAAAAGAGCGGATCGATAGCTTTTATACAATAACTCTGTGCTCATTCGGGGTCCTTTCCTCACTTTCAAGCGAGAGTATATGCTGTACAGCCCGCTTGGCGCTTGCAGTTGCAGCATCAACCAAGAGTTCGCCATGCGCTGCCCATTCTCCCGCTACATACAACCCGCCGATTTCAGGGACGGCTGGACCCGGGTTCTCCTGGCGTTTCACATGCATAAAATCGTGGCAGACCGTGATGTTAGGAAGGTATTGTTTCTCCACGAGCTCGTTGCGCCAACCGGGCTGCACCAAGTCTAAGGTTTCTTCTAATTCCTGCAGATCCCTTCTTGCATCCTTCTCCTTGCCCTGATACTTAAGCAAGGTTATGACTTGTGCGCCATCATCACTCAGGTAAGCCGCTCGGGATTGATTCGAGAGAAAGACGGTTTGATCGAGGCCGTACACAAACTGCTGCTTCGGTTCCGGAAGACGACGCAGGGCTACATCCAAGCAAGCCGCTGTCACTTCGACCGCCTGCTCCTTCCAAGTATGAAGGGCGGTTTCTTCTGCATGGGGCACCAGTTCGTGAGCGACAGCTGGCGGTGTGGTAAGAATAATATGGTTTGCTTCTATTTTCATGCCATCGCCGCAAAGGACGTGCCGTACCTTTCCCTCGTGATGCTCAACCGAAAGGACTTTATTCTTCGTTATCATTTGAACTCCCTGCTCCAGAGCCTTTTGTTTTAATTCATCGACCATGGCCCCCCAGCCCCGATCCAGATACAACACTCCCTTAAGCGCATGCTTAAGCTGCTGCAGTACGGGACCGGCAGCCTGCAGGTCAGGGGCTACCACATAACTCGCTGTACGCAATAGCGAATAGAATAAATTTCGTACCATCGGATCCTGCACGCTATCTTCAATCCATTCGCGCAGACTCATGTTGTCGTACAGCTGCGTATCCAGTTTACCTAATTTCGCAAGCCAGGCGCCGAGCTCCATCTTGCCCTTCCAGGATAATAGAGGGGTGGTGAATAGGGATTTCACGCCCATGGGCAACGGACTTAGTTTCCCTTTCCAAATCCCGTACCCGTCAATCGAAGGTTGGCCTCCCGGCAATTGGAGCCCTAATTCGCGAAAGGTTGAAAGGGCATCTCCATGATATAAGGCATGCCCGCCCAGATTGAAGTAGGCTCCCTTCTTCTTATAGGTCATGGCCCGACCACCTAAACGCTCCTGCTTTTCAACGAGTATCGTTTGCTTTCCGGCTCTTGCCGCATAGATTGCAGCTGTTAAACCGGCTACGCCTCCACCTACAACGGCTACGTCATATTTTAGCATCCGTCATCATCCCTTTCGGTTTTATACGGGTATGACGGGCGAGGGCATCGAGATGTGACAGGAATGAAGATCCAAACCGAAAATTCATGTTATTCATGATTTCAAGACTCCTGTAAAAAACCTCTATGGACGCACTTTCACAGATGACAGATTTACGCAGTTAGAGGAAGTTTTCCATGCGATATCAGGAAGTCACAAGCTTCGAAGTTATACTTTCTGATAACTTCAATAAACCCCTCTTCAATTTCGAAGAGGGGTTTTGCATGGCTCTATATCAAAATCGCACCGTTTGGGTTTCATTCCGCCTTACAGCACAGCCTCCGGCTTAAAAAAAGCCGGCAAGTACTTTTTGTTCGCCTCCAGCATTTCACCCAGCAGCTGCTTCGCTACACTTACGGAAGGCACCAGCGGATGGTGAACCAGCGCTTGCAGCGCAATGCCGCGATCACCGGTAATGGCGGCTTCGATCGTCAATTGTTCGTATACCTTAACCGCATGCATTAGCCCTTTTACATGGGAAGGCACGTTCTGCGGTGCAAGCGGGATGGGACCCTGGCCTGTTACCACGCAATTGATCTCGATGCTGGCGTTCGCAGGCAGGAAATCATAGATATTGCCGTTTGCGACATTCAATGTCTGGATATCATGGCGGTCATTGTAGATGGACGTCATCAGATTGACTGCCGCTTCAGAGTAATAAGCACCGCCCCGCTGCTCAAGCTGCTTCGGTTTCACGGCCAAATTCTCATCCTTGTAAAGCTCAAACAGCTCCTGTTCAACGCGGCTGACCACGTCCGCTCGGGTTCCGTCCTTCTCCAGCGATGCCTTCATATCCGCAAACATCGTATCGGTCATGTAGAAATATTTAAGATAATACGTCGGGATCGCCCCAAGCGAGCGGATAAAGTCCGCATCCCAGCCGAAGGTCGGCACGTTCTTCGCCGTATACGATTTGCCGCCGTCCAGCAGCTCCGGCATCTTCTCTTCCCCGTTAACGATAGCGGACGTCACCCAATGCAGATGGTTGATCCCGACAAACTCGGCCAGAACGTCCTTCTCCGACACGCCATACTCCGCCGCCAGGAACTTCTGAAAGTTAATCGGCGAGTTGCACAGACCGACCGATTTCACCATACTGTGCTTAGCAACCGCCTCCGTGACGATACCCGCCGGATTCGTGAAGTTCAGCATCCACGCATTCGGTGCCAGCTCCTCGATATCGCGGCAAATGTCCAGAATCACCGGAACCGTGCGCAGCGCCTTCAGCATGCCGCCCGGGCCCGTCGTCTCCTGCCCGATGACGCCGTGTTTAATCGGAATATGCTCATCCTGTTTACGTGCCGCGAGCAGGCCGACACGCATCTGGGTCGTCACAAAATCGGCACCCGCAATCGCTTGTCTGCGATCCAGCGTCAGGTGAACCTCGATCGGCAGGCCCGACTCTTTCACCATGCGTTTAGCCAGATTGCCTACAATCTCCAGCTTATGCTTGCCTTCTTCAATGTCAACAAACCACAGTTCGCGAATCGGCATTTGCTCATAATTGCGAATGAAACCTTCAACAATTTCCGGGGTATAGGAGGAACCTCCCCCGATGACCGCTATCTTTAATCCTGCTGCCACGTTAATCGCCTCCAAGGTATGATATCAATCCGTATTTATCAGGTTCTTATCCAACGATAAATTGATCAGGCTGTGGTTGCCTGCTCAAACGTAAATGCTTTCAGTTTGGCCTCCGCCTGTACATCAATGGCATGACCATCAGCGTCCATCGCGCAAAGAAGCGCGCCGGAAACCGGATCGGATGTCAGTCTTACACAGGTTGCATGCGGTGCCCGGACCGCAACGATCCGCTCGATCGCATCCGTCAGGATCGAGCTGTTCGGCCTGTTCAGCACACTGCCGATATAGACAATGTCAAAGGCTTCATCCGTCATGTCCAGCCGCCGGATCAGCGTACATACCGCATTGGCCAGCTCTTCGCCTTCATTCTCAAGAATTCGGGTGGCTACCTCGTCACCTGCTTCAGCCGCCTGGAACAGGGTCTTCACGAGGCTTGGCGGAACCTTCGTCTTACCGTAGAGGACATCCTCATACATCGGTTCTACAGACGTGTATCCCATTTGCTCCAGTACGAGCGATGTCAATAAAGTTGCCGGTCCCCGCTCATCCCAGGCCCGAATGACTGCCCGGAAAGCCAGCGTGGCAAATCCGGAACCGCCCGCGTAGCCGTCTCCATACAAGAAGCCAAAGCCTCCATACTGCAGCTCTTCTCCCGCACGATTTCGGGCCGCGCTGTTGAAGCCCGTACCGCAGATCAATGCAGCGCCATACGGACGGCTCGTTCCAGCCCTCATCCCGATCATGGTATCGCATGCGATATCATGCTTAGGATAACCGAGAGCCCCGATCATCGGACGCAGGATCTCATAATCGGCTTCCCGATCTGCTCCGGCCAAGCCGAAATAAGCATAACTGATATCTTCTTTGGCAGCTCCAGCCTCTTGAAGAGCCGCATTGCAGGCTTCCTCAATATTACGGGCCGCATGTTCACGGTGAATCTGGTGATTGCCGTTCCCAGACGCTCCCTTGCCAAGAATGTTCCCTTGTTCATCGCAGATCACGGCGTGTGTCTTACTACCGCCGGCATCTACACCCAGATACAAACTCATGCATTTCACTCCTACCCGCCATACAGCGGCGTCATGTGGTGGTATATATTTAAGATACCGCTTCCACTGGCATCCATCTACTGTTATACGATCAAGGAGTGATACTATCTTACTGTTTCTTGGTTTTTGAAGTGGAGGAGATTATAGGAGTGCCGGCATAAGCACGCTCCCGAGTTTCGCTTGGCGATGCGCCGACATGCTGCTTGAACAGACGATTGAAATTAGACAAATTCCGAAACCCGCAGGATTCCGCAATCTCGATAATTTTCTGGTCCGTCGTCTCTAGCAAGTGCACGGCATGCGTCAAACGCAGCTGAATCAGATAATGGTGC
Organism: Paenibacillus sp. Dod16; assembly: GCF_049893405.1. NCBI lineage: Bacteria > Bacillati > Bacillota > Bacilli > Caryophanales > Paenibacillaceae > Paenibacillus > Paenibacillus sp. Dod16. Next base: position 15,986 of record NZ_JBNDYG010000045.1, on the reverse strand, counting down.
GGTGAAGTGCCGACCGCCTGCTGGAACAGAGCGCTGAACCGGGAAGGGCTCAGATGCGTTAAGTCCGACAGCTCCTGCAGCGTCCAGCTGTAGTCCAGCTGAAGCTCCATCGTGCGCAGGACTTCTTTTAACGCATGCATTCCCCTGCCCTTGATCGGCCTGTTCGCTTGAGCCGGAATCGAGAGATGGCGGTTCGCCAAACTCAGGAAACGAATAAGATCCGAGCGGATCAGGCTCATATATGCGGTACCTCGGGCTTGATACTCCTCCATCATGCGCCCCAGCAGGTGAGCCAATTCATCGTGCACGGGGGACTGCCTCTCCATGTTTCCGAGCGAACGGAAGGGAGCCATCAGATCCGGATCGAACTTGAGGTCGATGGATAATAATGAAGGCTCGAACATAATGACATCCATCACCAGGTTCTCAGTCTCATACGCCCGGTGAAGATCATTGCTGTTGATGAAAATAATATCCCCCTGCTGAAACTGGAGCTTCATCCCGTTAATCAGAATAAATCCGGTCCCGCTCTGAATATAATTGAGCTCCAAAGCATGATGCCAATGCAGGCGCTGGGCTCCGGCAAATATGCCGTGCGTGGTCGACGCTGTAAAAGGAAAGGCAGCGTTCGTAAAATCTATAGCATCAGGAACGACACTCTGCGGACGATTCACTAAAAAAGCACCTCCATGCCTTCGGACATCAACGTATCAACAATTTACCCTTATCGTAACATGAGCGCTTATTATACTTAAAACGTTTATGGACGTATTTCTCAGAACACAGGCCGCACTCACCCGGATGTTCTCTTGCGAAAATAGGCAGGGTAAGTCACTTGAAGGGTATACTTCCTATTACTAAAAAAAAGCCCTGCCTCAGTATACCTGAGACAGGGTCTTTAAAGAAAGGATCATTAAGATAATGCAAGCTCCACCGTCCAGCCGAACGGATCCTCAACCGTTCCGAGCTGGATGCCCGTGATGGCGTCATATACGCGTTTGGAGAGTTCGCCCGTTGCTCCCTCACCAATCTTCAATTGCTCATCCTGCCATTCCAGGGAGCCAATCGGTGAAATGACCGCTGCCGTGCCGGTGCCAAAAGCTTCGGTCAACAATCCGCTGCGATGGGCCTCCACGATTTCATCAATGGAGATGGCCCGTTCTTCTACCGGGATGTTCCAATGCTGAAGCAGCTGGATGACGGAGTTCCGGGTAACTCCATCCAGGATGCTGCCATTCAGTGCCGGGGTTACGACCGTATCACCCAGCTTGAAGAACACGTTCATGCTGCCGACTTCCTCGATATATTTGCGATGTACGCCATCGAGCCACAGTACCTGCGAGTATCCCTTCAGCGTTGCTTCATCCTGTGCCTTCAAACCTGCCGCATAGTTGCCAGCTGTCTTGGCATTGCCCACGCCGCCGGCTACGGCACGCACGTATTTAGGCTCCACGTAAATGCTGACCGGATTGATGCCTTCCGCATAATACGAACCGACCACCGATAGGATAATCATGAACTTGTATTGCAGCGATGGCGCTACGCCAAGCACAGGCTCGGTGGCGATCACAAATGGACGGATATAGAGCGATGTGCCAGGCTCGGAAGGAATCCAGTCGCGATCCACGAGCACGAGCTGCTTGAGCGCTTCCATAACGAGCTCCTCGTCCAATGCCGGAATGCTCAATCGCTGGTTGGACAGGTTCAGCCGCTGAATATTTTTGTTCGGGCGGAACATGAGAATCCGCTCATCTTCCGTCAAGTAAGCCTTCAAGCCTTCAAATACGGTCTGCCCGTAGTGAAATACCTTGGCGGCAGGGTCCAGTTCGATCGGCTGATACGGAACGACGCGCGGATCGTGCCAGCCTTGACTTGCGTCATAATCGAGAATAAACATGTGGTCCGTAAATACCGTGCCGAAAGCCTGTTTATGGTGGCTCGGCTTTGTCTTCGGGGTCGTCGTTAATTCCACGGGTATCGTGTAAGTCATGTGCACACATCTCCTTATTCTGCAAACGTTATTAGTTGAATCATATCAATGGATACCCTATATTAAAAATATCTGATTTATAGGGATACCATACCTTAAAGGTATGGATAGGGGGTATGAACATGGATATTCGACAGCTGCGATATTTCCTGACGATTGCACAGGAAGGGCAGATCACGCGTGCAGCAAAACAGCTCAATATGGAGCAGCCTCCATTAAGCCGTCAGCTGAAACTAATGGAGGAAGAGCTCGGGGTTCTGCTGTTTGAACGCAGCGGCAAGCAGCTTCAGCTCACCCACGCAGGCGAGCTGCTTCAGAACAGAGCGGCGTCCCTGCTGAACCAGTTCAATGAAACGCTAACCGAGGTAAAGGAGATCCATGCGGGAATCCGCGGCATGCTCTCCATCGGTGCCGTCGTCTCCTGTATCTCGCTCCTGCCGCAGCGCATCCATATCTTTCGGCAGCAATATCCCGAGGTCACGTTCAAGATCCGGGAAGGCGATCACTCCCTGCTGGCGGATCAGCTCGACAAGCGCAATATCGAGCTCGCGGTGACCCGGCTCCCTTTCGAATCCAGCTTCGGGCCTGAGCGTTATGCCGTTCAGCCTTTGCCCTCCGACCCGTTCGTCGCGGTCCTTCCAAGCAGCTGGGAAAGTGTATCCTCCCATTCGGAAATCTCGATGCGCGAGCTCGCGGAATATCCGTTCTTGTCCTTAAAAACCGATCAGACGATCGGGATGCATGAGCGGGTAATACAAGAATTTAAGCGCGGCGAACTTGAACCGCGTGTCATATGCGAATGCTCCAGCGTTGCCATTATCGTTGCATTGGTAGCGGAAGGCATCGGCGCCACCATTTTACCCGAGTCGGTGATGTCCTCATTTACGATTCCCAACATTCGGACACTGTCCATTACGAGCGCTGATTTCCAGTCGGATGTGGGTATTGTCTGGCTCCGGGATCATGTACTATCCAATCGGGCTATGCATTTTTTAGCTACCTTTATAGAATAACATTTATTGATGCCCTTCGTCTTCCCCGGCTTTGTCCAAGCCGAGCCGCTTTAGCGGATTCATTATTCGTTATTCATTGTTAACAAACTTGAAGTCGCTAATCGTCCCGCACCGGCTAAACCCGATATGTTGATACAATCGATTGGAGACCGGGTTGGCTTGATCGGCATACAGCATGGGCACCAAACCGTCCTGCAGCAAGCGAAGTCCGAGTTCTGCAACCAGGGCGCCGGCATAGCCTTTTTTCCGTTCAGCCCTCGGCGTGTATACAGCGTTGATGCGACCGTGCCGTGGTGACCGGTGTGCAACATTGGCCATCGAGACCGCTTTGCCGCCGGCTATCCATAAATTTAACCCCCCCTGCTGAATGAGTCGCTGCGCTGTCTCGATCTGGCTTGCCGCATTCGCGCGGACCCCATAAGCATCCTCCGAGAATCCGACCAGAAACTGGGCCACCTGCTGCGTATCTTCAGCAGCGGCCTGCCTGATGTCGCCCTCGACGAAGTGAGGGGGCTTCACGGCGGGGGCATGATAAGACTCCATCGTCATGTTCCTCTGCGTAACAGCTTGCAAACCGCTCTGCCACATCCGGCTCCCCGGTCACCCCAGGCAGGGTCACCTCCTTAAGCTCGCCAACCAGCGCTTGGAGCAGGTGCTGCCGCCTATCTCCGGAAACCTTCCGGGAAATCCATAACCATGCGTTCCCACGAGGAGACTGCGCAAAGATCATGCGTCCATCCGGCGATTTCAGCCCCAAGTTCTGCGGCGACCCGGCAAGGAGATGAATCAGATTATATGACACCTCATCCTGAATAAAATCTTCCTGGTACAGCACCTCGTCCTGAGGCATCAACTTCGTTAACATGATTCAGCCTCCCTCTCTCTAACATGATCTTTCCCTGCCCGGCCCAAGTGGTGGACCGATCGCACGGACCCGCCGCCTTTCAGCGTCTCCGTCAGCCCAAAGGAACACAAAAAAGCCCCGTCCCCTGTAGGGACGGAGCCTTGTCTCCGCGTTACCACCCTGATTCGCACCGGACAAGCCGATACGCACTCTCGTCATCATCCATCAATGATGCCCCATGATAACGGCAGGGAATACCCGGATACGCCTCAAGTTATAAACGATCGACGGATCTGCTCCGAGGTGATGGCCATGCATCGCCGCTGACTGCTTCGCACCACCCAGCAGTTCTCTGGCTCAGCTTCCATTTGCGATCCTGGCGTCCTCATCCTAGCATGTTCGAAAATTTAACTCAGTTTACTCCCGGCGGCATCCAGCTGTCAAGCCCGATTTCACCTATAAAGAAAGGCTGGAGACTCCATCTCATTTGTTATTAAAACGGAAGACCAGCATATCCCCCTTCTCCGGATGGACGCCATCATGCTCCGTATATCGTCCGCCCGTGTACGTGTTCAACGTTTTTCGCCAAAAAATCTGGGTACTCATATTGCGCTCGGTCGGATTCGTTTGCAGCTCCCATGCACCTTGGAAATGATCGAACACAAGCTCAGCCGCTCGTTGGGCTACACCTTGTCTTCGAAAAGTCCGAAGCACAAAAAAATCATTCAAGTAGTACTGGATATTCGGCGATGGGATGTATGGCGTGGTCGCCACCAGAGCCAGCCCTGCCGCAATACCATCTACGGAGATCAGATAAGGAAAAAGAACCGATGGCTGCTCCCACCACACATCGAGCTGCTTGCTCTGCTCGCTTAAGGTCGGCACATCCTCTTTTTCAAATACACCGAACCGGTTAGGACGGACCCCCCATATCTCAGCAATGTCATGCAAGTACAGCGGATATATGTTATGCAGAATAAATGACTGTTCCTTCGGGCATAAACGTACCTCAATATTCACGGTCAATCCCCTCCCTAATGAATGATGTATGTAAGTTTAGTATGTCTAGGATAACATATTTACACTACCAAGAGGTTTACAGGTATGTAAATTGCGTTACGAATGTAATAAAAATCCGTTAACCCTACTCCTTATTTCACCATGATTTTATTATATGTCCTACAGCTCATCCAAAATAATGTTGAATTCTGTTAATTTATATCATGCAAAGAGCCAACCGAATGTATGCATCGGTTGGCTCTTTGTTTTCTCAGCGCTGTATTCTGTGCCTTTGCAGTCTTATCAAACGGGAATACCCCCTTGCTGCATCCTCCTGCGAGGCTTACTCCGTCAAACCCAAGGCATTCCGCGCCATCGTCATATACTCTTCCTGACCTGTCAGGAGAGCGAACTGGGCGATCAGCACGGGATACGCGGCATGCTGTTCGACAATATGATCGAACATGCGCGGCCATACCTTCCCTCCGGCTTGTTCATACCGGTCCAACAGGACACGGAGATTATGCTCGCCATAAATAGCGTAGTATAACACGAAGTCTTTGGCGGGACTTGCTACCTCGGACTCCGTCCAATCCAAAAGTCCGGTCACCTGCACGCGCTCATCAATCAGGATATGCGGGGGGTGAAGATCGCCATGGATGAGGGCAGAATGCGTTGGCCAGTAGGAATCCTCCTCCAGCCATTTTTGCCACCTCTCCCACAGCGCATCGGAAACACCCAGACGGCTCTTGATGTCTTCCATATTTCGCGCCGTCTCATCACGAACCTCTTGGGGACTCTTTACCTGCAGACCTGCTGCTCGGGCTGCATCGTGATCGACGCCATGCAAGGCAACCAGCGCCTCAGCCAGTGAGCGGATAAACCCCTCGCCCGGATTCTCATGATCCATATTCCATGCATATCCTTCCATGCTGACGGAAGCGGCAGGCTCCCCGCTTAGCAGCGGGTAGGCAATGAGTTCCGGCGTGTAAATCCGCCAATCCGGTACATCAACCGGAAGATGGGATTGAATCAGCTTCAGGACTCGAGCTTCGTTATCTGCTCTATCCAGCACATCCGATCGTCTCGGTTTACGCAGAATCCACCGTGCTCCAGTCCCTGCTTCCTCTGCGAATCCAACAAGGAAATCCATGCCGGATTCATTCATCTCTATTCCCTCCGGAATCAAATTCACCCCGTGTTTTCCGGCAATCTCCAGCATCTCTTGGATCACTTGTGTATAATCATCATTTGGTTTTGCTATTGTCATAAGGAATCAATCCCCTTCCATTTTTCATTGCATCAAGGCCGTCATTACAACAAAAAAGCACAGGCAACGAGCTGCCTGTGCTGGGTAACCGGAACGGGTCTTAGCTGTCCACCGTTCCTGGAATGCCTACTCGAAATACACATTCAAATAAAACAGGAAGGTGAGAACACCGTTATCCCGCAAATGAAAAAACGTGTACTTCTATAGACATATCATAAAAATGGGTTACGTAAAAAAGACGGACCCATCCCGATTACCCTGCATCTGTGCAGGTCTCTTTAGCGCTATATCATTAGCCGCGAAAAGATCTCAATCGGGAATAATCCAACATACGTAACCCTCCGTTCGTTTATAAGTTGTGTATAACTTTACCAAAGTCATTCGTAGTTTGCAAGGACTATTTGGGCAATATTTCCCATTACTTTGGAATAAGATTCCATCCGTTTAGATTTGCACAGAAATGCCCAAGTCACTCCGGACTTGCCTGTTCTCATCTTCCGGCTCTATTTACGCTTCCTGCAAATGCTCTTTGCAAAAAGTCATGAGTTCTTCCTCTTCCTCGGGCTCCATATCGAAGTCCAGGTACTGGTCGGTTGTCCGCTCATAGAAGTCGTATTTTACAATGCGCGAAGACTCCTCGTCATCCAGATAAATCACTCTCAGATAGACGCCATGCTCCGAATAGAGCTCGTCGTCCTCCGGCACGTCCAAATCGCATACAAACTCAAAGCGTTTGCCTGCCAGGATTCCAAAAGGATCCTTCACCAGTTCAACGCTATATTCTTTGATTGTCAGCATATTCCCATCCTTTCTATCACTCTGATTATTATACACAACAGTGAGTGTCTTCTTACACTCTTTCTATTCGCAAAATGGTTGCCTATCAGCACTCAGGGCCCTTCCCCCATTTTCTATTCTATCAGCGCATACCTCTTACGAGCTGCATCGAATTCACTTACGATAAAATAAGACTCCATTGAAAAGAGGAGATGAAGCGCGTGTCCCAGAAGGAACATCTGACCATCACAGTAGAGAAGGGCAAGCAACGTTTCTCCGTAACATCGCCTCTTGGTGGTGTGGGGCGATTCGTCTTTGTGGTGAACGATCAATTCACCAATGCCCCCAATACCACTCAAATCGCCAGTGGCGCCAGTAAAAGCAGCGCAGCAGGCAACAATGCGGCCATTAAATCCCCGCACACGTACCAACAACAAAGCGTCGGAGCCGGGGGAATCGCTAAAAATCTCGGATTAAAAGACCCCAAGGACAAGGACCATTTCTCCAAACATCATCCGAAACATCACTCGAAACATAGCAAGCATAAAAAAAATCAAAAAGAAGTGGTATTCGTCATTAACAAGCAGGTCGTAAAGCTTCCGAAGGGAGGCCAAAACGCGTCTGCAACGCAGATCGCAAGCGGCGCCGGCAAATACAGCACAGGCGGCACCAACTCCGCGATCGAGAGCCGCGGCACCAGACAGCAGCACGCCGTAGGCGGCGGCAGTGGCAGCAAAGCCATTAACAAAGACGCCAACCAGCGTAAGCGCAAATCCAAGCACCGCGACTGGAAGTCCAAACACCATGACTGGAAATCCAGACATGACCACCGAACAAAGAAGAAGACGTATTAAGAACACAAAATGACCCTCGAAGGGTCATTTTTCTTTGATTCAGGCTGTAAATTTCACTAAAATCGATCTCCCGTATGCCTATCGAACTTGCAATTATTTATCGTCCTCTTGACCGGTCCGTTCCTTCCCCTTCGCGGTTGCTGCGAACGATCTGGTCATGGACTTGATCAACTCCACTTTACGGTAACGCAAGGCGGACCAATCCTCATCGATAGCGATTTGCCGAACGGGCTCATAGCCTTCGTCAGCAAGAATGCCCGTAATACTCTCCCGGCTGCAATCGGAATTCTTGTAGGTTTTGGACGACTTCTTGGGGTAACACAGCCACAGCAGGCCATTGTCAGTCACAGAGCTGGCTGCGATCTTGGCTAAGCGCTGCAATTCTTCATTGCTTGTCCCGAAGGCTTGCACAAAATCGTAAGGCACTTGCTTAGGCTCCGTATGAACTTCCCCTTGCAGGGAATTGATGACCTCTTGAAAGGCCTGTGGTGCGTTTAGCATCAGAACCGGTTGGCCGAGGTCCTTGAATTGCAGCTTTTTGACGGTTGGATGTGTCTCCAGCATGTTAAAGCATCCTTCCTCTCGATTCAATTTTTATATAACGCTTCGGATTTCATTAAGAAGAGCATACCCATATGAATGGGTACGCCCTTACAGCTGGTCAATCCACATAGCGGTTAAATTCCCCTGGGATTGCGCGTTATTCTTGTTACTGCGCTTTCTTGATCTGCTTGCTTCGCAGCTGCCCGCAGGCTGCATCGATGTCGGTTCCATGCTCCAGACGAACGCTGCAGCTGATGCCTTGTTTTTTCAAAGTATCGTAAAAAGAGGTAATCGATTCTTTTGTGCTGCGCTGATATTGGCTGTGCTCATCCACCGGGTTGTACGGAATGAGGTTCACATTCGCCAGATTGCGTCGCTCGCCAACAAGCTCTGCCAGCTCAAGCGCATGCTCCCGCTGATCGTTCACATCCTTCAGCAGAATGTACTCCAGCGTGATACGGCGATTCGTTTTTTCCAGATAATAATCAATCGCTGCCATCAGCTTCTCGATCGGAATCGCTTTGTTAATCTTCATAATGCGGGTCCGAATCTCATCATTCGGCGCATGAAGGGAGATGGCGAGATTCACGCCCAGATCGCTGTCCGCGAACTCGACGATTTTGTTAGCCAGCCCGCTGGTCGATACCGTAATATGACGGGGACCAATGGCAAGCCCCTTATGATCCTTGATCACGCGAATGAAATCCGACATGTTCTCATAATTATCAAACGGCTCCCCGATCCCCATCACCACGAGATGGCTGACCCGCTCGCTTTTGCCTTGTTGATCCAAGTGAAGCTGAACCTGCATGACCTGCTCCACAATTTCCGCTGCGGACAAATCGCGGCTCTTCTTCAGCAAACCGCTGGCGCAGAAGCTGCAGCCAATGTTACAGCCGACTTGAGTAGTCACACAGACCGACAAACCGAATTTATGCCGCATTAATACGGTCTCAATCAGATTGCCGTCCACCAGCTTGAACAGGAACTTAACCGTTCCGTCCAGAGACTCCTGCTTGGTGTGCTCCTCCAAGGTCAGTATCGTATAATGCTCCGCGAGCAGCTGCAAGCATTCCGGATGCACATCCGTCATATCGGAAAAAGCGGTGACCCGCTTCCGATACAGCCACTCCCATACCTGTGTTGCCCGAAACTTTTTATGTCCACGCTCGCCTAGCCAAGCCGTCAACTGATCTAATGTTAATCCATAAATGGATGGTTTGTTCATTGATTGGTCCTCTTTCTATTCATAGTCCACTCCTTATTGTCCCAAAATTCCGAAGCGAACACAAGGGGAGTTATAGGCAATTCGCGCTTCTTATACGTAAATCAGGATTGACATATCCAATAAATACCTTTATCTTATGATTGACTGACCTAATCAATCATAAATATAGAGTAGAAAGGAGACATCGCTCCATTCGTTAAGGACGTTCACCGCTATTTGTCCTGCTTCTTTATCCAAATTTGAAATTCAGAGGATGTTTTTCGTTTATTATTGACTGACTAAATCAATCTATATTGGAGGTCTTCGAATGAAAACAAAAGGCAAAGCGCTCATTCTAGGTGGAGGCATAGCCGGACTATTCGCTGCAACCGTGTTATCCAAGCATTACGAAGAGGTAATCATCACGGATCGGGATGAGTTTCCAGCAGGACCGGAGACTCGGGCGGGTACGCCGCAGGCCTATCATCCGCACCGTTTCCTTGAGCGCGGCAAGATGATTGTTGAACGATGGTTCCCCGGCATAACCGAGGAGCTGGTTCAGCACGGGGCCCACCCCCGGGCGCATAAGTCCGTTAAAATGACCAACCGCTTCGGCACGCTGGAAATGCCCGATGAGCCCAATGCGGGATGCAGCCGATCCCTGCTGGAGTGGACGCTGCGCAGCAGAGTGGCCAAACTGCCCAACGTCACCCTCCTACCGAAACTGACGGCCCAACAATTGCTGTTTGACGCAGACAAGAATACCGTTACCGGTGTGGTGTTCCGGGACAGAAGCGTCGAAGAGCCGGCGCTCCTTCATATGAATGCGGATATCGTCGTGGATGCAAGCGGGCGCGGTTCCAAGCTATCGGATTGGCTCCAGAACCTCGGTTATGCGACACCCGAGGCCGAGAGGCTGCACATATCCCTTGGTTATAGCACGCGGCATTATAAGGTGCCAGAAGACATCCAAGCGGCGTGGAGCACCATTGTGAACGAAGGAGATCCCTCCCGTGGTATCGGCACGGCCGTATTCAATCCGATCGAGAACCAGATTGCGGAGGTTGTTCTGTACCGCGCGGGAGGAGACTCTTATCCGACAACCAACCATCAGCTGTACGACCAGGAGGCACAAAATCTGTTCGGCGCTGCCATCGGAGATTTGTTTCAGCAGCTTGAACCGGTCTCAAACCCGCGCGGCTACCGGATCGAGGAATGCCTTAGACAGCATTTCGAGCAGATGGAGGATTGGCCTTCCGGTCTGCTGGTGCTCGGTGATGCTTTCTGCAGTTTCGATCCGATATTCGGCCAGGGCATGACGGTGGCCGCCATCCAGGCAGATACGCTGGACCAATGCTTGCAATCGATGCAGAATGGAGTTCTGCTTGAGGAGGGATTCGAACGCTTCGCCCTCCTAAAGATTCAATCCGCCATTGAGCCTGCATGGTGGCTTAGCGCAGCCGCGGATCTCAGATGGCCGGGCGTGACATACGAGGGCCACCTGTCCGCCCAAGGCTTCTCTTTTGCCCAGAGGCTGTTCGATATATGCCAGGAGCTGGCTTATGATCATAACGATATGGCCGTATTCGAACAGTATATGATGGTAACGGGTCTCTTCGCCTCACCTCAGGATTTGTTTAATGCCGAATATATCACCGCACTCGTGAATGCAGACCCATCGGGTAAAGGTAAAGCTTGGCTTCATCAAGTATTACAGGAGACAAACTTGCCCCTGGAAGAACTACTCGCGCGGATCATCCCGGTCTTTAATAACGAATTTCTGCCCTTATCCATGGGATTGCCCGAATAAATCAAATGCGTTATTGTTGATATCAGCAAGAGAATTCCATGATGAGGGATGGACGCAATGGCCCCGTTAAACGAAGAACAATTGCATCAAATACGCGACGAACGAAAAGAACAAATCATGCGAGCTGCCATCAAGGTATTTTCCAGAAGAGGTATTTTCGGAACCAAGATGAGCATGATCGCCAGTGAAGCCGGGGTCAGCCACGGTCTTCTCTATCATTATTTTAAATCCAAAGACGAGTTGTTCATCACGCTCGTTCAATGGTCGATGGAGGAGGCACGGCTAGCGCTCTCCGAAATCTATAACGTGCCCGGTACCCCTCTTGAGAAAATTACATTGCTAACCTCCATGATTCTCCAAGAGGATGATAATACGCACTTTATGCTGATTCAGCAAGCACGTACCTCGGATGGCGTGCCCGAAGAGGCCAAGCGGATTATCGAGAGCTATTCCATCCATGCCTTTGTTGACCAGCTGATGCCGCTGTTCGAAGCCGGGCAGGATGCCGGGGAGATTGCGGCAGGCGATCTGAGAGAGCTCGTAGCCTGTTATTTATCCGTGCTATCGGGATTAATGACGCTGAAGTCCCAAGAGGACCCGAGCTATACGCCCCCTAAGGCGGAGCTGCTGCTGCGACTGCTTAGGAACGGATAAGGATAATAACGCAAACCAAACACACCTCCCATGAAACCACCGGATCTTTTCCGTACATTTCATAAGAGGTGTGTTTTTGACTATTGTCGTATATCAGAGGGGCGTCTCGGGTTCATGCTTCTCCTGTTCCCGAATCTGCGAGCCGTCGCTCAGCGTAATCCAAGTGTCGAACTGCCGCTGTCCTTCATGCAGGCGAATAACCCTCGCACCACGGAGCATGCCTTCCCGGCCATATGTACCATAACCGGTAGCTCTGCCGTAACAAAGACGGATGCCGTGCAGCTCCCCCCAGTAATCATTGATATGATCATGTCCGGCGAACGTGCCCATCACATCGCCCCGCTCCAGCATGGCCGCGAACAGACCGGTATTCACCTCCGGACAGCATACCCTTTCAAACTTGCTGCCGTAACACGTCTTCCGCTCCCACACCTCACGATACTCCGGCAGAGGGATATGGAAAAAAGCCAATGACGGCAGCGGATTCCCTTGATGCTTGGCGCTGTAAGCCAAGGACGCCATCTCATACCAGCGGATCTGATCGCGCCGAATCCAATCGTACCCCGGAACTGCAGGATGTTCGGACTCTCTCCCTGAATCGAAGAAGTACAAGACGGCCGCTGTCTCTTCCCCATTGCTGCCGTATAAAGGAAGCGTATAATTCCCTACGCCTTGAATTTCCGGCGAGCCGTGCTCTGCACAGTTGTAGGTGTGCTGCAGGGCTGCATCCATAAGCTCTTCACGTGTGATATCCCCCTCCGTATCATGATTCCCGAATACGAAGGCCCAGCGAATTCCGCGTGACTCCACCGTCTTGACAACATCCTTGAAGGCCTGCACTGGATCCTGGCACTTTTTCCAGCCGGGATCGGCTTCCCCCGAATAAATGAGATCGCCCGTAAATACCACCAGATCAGGCTGCTCCAGGTCCAATACCGTTTCCATGCAGCGCCGGCTCATCTGATCCTCCGGCTCCCCATTCTTCCAATGAATATCTGTGAATTGCACAATCTTGAAGGTATGATCGTCTCCGAATCGAAGAGTTGGCTTCAACATAACCGTCTCCTTTACATGGACATGTGGTTTTTCAATGAATTTATGTGGTTTTATGTGTATATTAGTGGGGAAAACAATGAAAAGTCAATGTTTTTTTGTTGACAACACGGTTTAACCAGCCTAGTATAAAATCGAATCCACATCTTCGGTCAACATCAGTCATATACAATATTGAGGTGAATGAATTTATGTCTGTAACCTATGAGGAACGCAGGGGGAAGATCCTAAATCAATTGGAGCTGGAGGGCAAGGTGAGAGTCCACGCCCTTGCGGAGCAGCTGGAGGTATCCGCGGAAACGATCCGCCGCGATTTGGACCGGTTAGAGAAAGAAGGCCAGCTGCGCAAAGTTTACGGCGGCGCCGTCAAATCTCGTTCCGGGCATATTGAACCGTCCTTCACCAGCCGTTCCCAGACATGCGCAGAGGAAAAGGCCGCGATCGGTAAACTCGCCGCCTCCCTAGTCAAGGAAGGGGAGACCATTCTGCTGGATAACGGAACAACCACGATTGAAGTCATCCGTTATCTTAAGGACCGGTCCGATGTGACGGTCATCACCCATTCGCTGCCTGTCCTGAATCTGGCTATGGAGATTTTTCAGGGAAAGATTATTTATATCGGCGGGGATATGGACCGGACCAAGCAGGCGGCAACAGGTCCTCTCACTGAAATGCTGCTGGAACAGTTCAAGGTCAATAAAGCATTTATCTCGGTCGGCGGTATCTCCTTAACCGATGGCATTACCGATTACAATCTGGATGAAGCCTACATATCGCGGAAAATGCTGGAGCGTTCGGAGGAAGGCATCGTTCTTGCCGATCACACCAAGCTCGGGGTAACCACGTTCTCGAAGCTCGCCAAACTGGAGGACATCTCCATGGTTATCACGGATCCGGGCTGTTCGCAGGAATGGGTGGATAATCTGTCCGCCCGCAGCATTGAAGTCCTTATCGGACATTTCTGATGGAGCTGCTATCCCTGCTGTTGGTGCTGTCTTCCGGTCTTACCCATGCCCTCTGGAATCTGTTCACGAAGCGAAGCATTCATAAATCGGTGTTTCTGTGGTGCATCCATTCTGTCACCTTAATCCTCCTGATGCCTTCATTTCTCATGGAGATGTCAGGGCTAAAGCTGGAACCGCACATTTACGGACTTATGCTGCTGTCTATGACCATTCAGGGCTTCTATATTACGCTGCTCTCCAAAGCCTATACCCATGGCGATATGTCCCAGGTATACCCGTTTATGCGAGGGCTTGGGGCCATGCTGACCTCGCTGTGCAGCCTCGTGTTGTTCCATGAGCATCTAAGTGCAGCGGGTTATATGGGCCTTAGCATCATTATCTTTTCGTTGTTTGCTTTATCGGGTTTGAAATTCAGAGGCCCTTCCAGCCTGAACCCCAAGGCCTTAATCTATGCTTGCCTGGTTGGGCTATGCATTTCCGGATATACCCTGACCGACAAGGCTGTTCTGGACGCAGGGGTCTCTCCGATCGCCCTGATTCAATTATCCAATATCAGTTATTTCATCGCTCTCATCGTTCCCGTGATACTGTCCAGAGGGCTGAAACAGGAATGGACGGTGAACTGGCGCACGATTCTGTTGGGCTCCATCCTGGCACCGGGATCGTACTTGCTATTCCTGTTCGCCATGCGGCTTACTCCGCTTGCACACATCGCGCCGGTTCGTGAAATCAGCACGGTATTCGGCACTCTGCTCGGCATCATCGTTCTGCGTGAGCAGCAAGGCTGGCGGCGAATCATTACATCCGTGCTCATCACGCTGGGTATCATCACCATTGCATCATGGGGGTAGCAACAGTCATTGCTGCAGCAATCCTGTACACATGATGCATATTGTTTTATTCAGCTTCTATGCATAAAGATCAAATTGTTCTTACCAAGGAGGTTTTATCGATGGCTAAACGCGTCATTATTCTTGGAATTGATGGAGCAGGCAGGTTCGTTCAAGAAGCGGATGCACCGCATCTTCACGCCCTGCTGCAAGCTGGAGCCTACTCGTACGATGCGCAGACCGTATTTCCCAGCATCAGTGCTGAATGTTGGGGCTCGTTGTTATATGGCGTAAGCCCGGCCCAACACGGTCTTGATAATGACCGGGCGATCCACGGGCAAATTCCGGATGACTTCCCCTATTCGTCACTATTCAAGCTGGCCCGCCAGCAATGGCCGGATGCTCCTCTGTCCGCGTTCAGCTGCTGGGAACCGATCAACACAGGAATCATTGAGAATACGATCAATGTTCATATGGAATCCAAACCCGATCCCGAGCTGACGGAAGCCATCGTCGATTATATTCATCAGCAGCCCGATTTCAAACTGATGTTCATTCAGTTGGATCACCCCGACGGCGCGGGCCACAAGTACGGATTCGGTACTGATAAGCAGCTGGAGCAGATTGCCGTTACGGATAAGTACGTAGACATGATAATCGAGGCACTGGATGATCAGCAACTGCTGGAAGATACGTGGATCATCACGGTTACGGACCATGGCGGCGGAGGCGCTCATCCTAATGACCATGGCAGTGACCATCCGATGGATATGACCATCACCTGGGGGATTACGGGTCCGGGCGTAAAACCCGGCCTTCTCGACGCTCCGATCAGCATCATGGACACGGCCGCCGTCATCGGTCATGTGCTGGGGCTGCACACACCGGATTGCTGGGAAGGCAAGGTGCCCGAAGGAATATTTTAACCAGAAAATCGAATTATGGCGGAAGCCCGTCCTTATAAAGGATCATCTATTCATTATATAAAAGCCGGCGATTATGAAGTGACCCCCAAAAGTTAGACACGGTTATTTCATTAGGCAGCTTTCTCAAAATGAGTTCGGTACTGTACCGGACTCATTTTTAATTTTGCCTTTAACCGTTTGGTATTGTAGTATTCAATATATTTTTTCAGTTCTTCCTTAATTCAATATATTTTTTCAGTTCTTCCTTAAAA
>NZ_JBNDYG010000044.1:0-46449 GCF_049893405.1 Paenibacillus sp. Dod16 | reverse complement strand
AAATGGCGGGGAACTGCAAGTGGTTCAACCTCCGGAGGGGTTCCCGTTACCTGTGATGCCTGAGCTGGCCAACGAGCATGCACCTGGGTTATACGATTTAAATCAGTAATTCATCTGTTTGGATATGTAGGCTATTGAACCAAAAGAGGCAGTCATCGGACTGCTTTTTTTGTTTGTTTTTATTTATTTATCTTTTGAATTTAGAGATAAGTATAGTAAGATAGAACACAATCCGAAAGATCGGGATATCTTTAAGATCATATAGAGTGACAAGGACGGGGGAGGATGGCTTTTGAAAAAAGTGCTTTTGCTGTTGGCGGATGGATTTGAAGCTGTGGAAGCGAGTGTATTTACGGATGTACTGGGGTGGAACAACCTGGAGGGAGACGGGACAACCCAGGTAGTGACCGCGGGACTGTATGACAGATTGAAATGCACGTGGAATTTTACCGTCATTCCCGAGGTCACGTTGGACTCGGTGAAGGTGGAGGATTACGATGCTCTGGCGATTCCTGGCGGGTTCGAGGAAGCGGGCTTTTATAACGATGGATACGACTCCAGGTTCTCCAAGATCATTCGGGAATTTCATGAGCAGGGCAAGTGGATTGCCACAATCTGCGTTGCAGCTCTTACGCTTGGCAAAGCCGGCGTGCTGGAGGGACGAAAAGCCACGACGTATGATCACCCGACCAGCATCCGAAAATCGCAGCTGCGGGAATTCGGTGCCCATGTCGTGGATGAGCAGATCGTTGTGGATGGAAACCTGATCACCTCATGCAACCCGGCAACGGCTTTTGAAGTGGCATTCACTTTACTGGAAAAGCTGACATCCTTGGAAAATACAATGCATGTGAAAGAGCTTATGGGATTTACAAAGAAATCATGATTAGAGACGAAATGGATTTTAAGCAGTAAGCCTGTCGGAAGAAGACAGAGCTTATTGCTTTTTTTTTGTGATGACGACGTACCGCGGTTTATATAAAAAATAATTATAATCATACAGCCTATATGTAAGCGTTGGTTGAGGATGATACCCTTGAGTGCAAGGAGGGATATGATTTGAGTTTATTTCCTGTCACCTACTCGCTTCTATCCAAGCAAGCGGTAGGGTTACATATCCAACATCATTATGAGATCGGTAGCGTTGTGAAAATTCAGTATTTTCTGCGGGGCATGAACGATACGTACGAAGTAGAAACGGATGTTGATAAATATATATTTCGTATCTACAGAGCTGATCGAAGAAGCCGGTCTGATATCGAGTTTGAATTGGAATTGCTGCAGTTTCTCGGTGCGAACGGGATCAACGTGTCAGAGCCGATTCCGGGAAAAGACGGCGTATACCTTAGAGGGTTTAACGTCATGGAGGGAACTCGGTACGGAGTTCTATTTCAATATGCCGAAGGGCACGAAAGGCCGATTCACGCCATTGCGGACAGTTATCGATTCGGCGAATCCATTGGCCATATGCATAAGGCGGCGGATCATTTTGAATGTGTTCATGCAAGGGAACAGCTGAATATGGAGTTTCTTATTGATCGACCTTTATCCATCATCAGACCCTATATGGAGCATCGGTTGATGGATTACAACTACCTAGGTGAATGGGCAGCGGAACTAAAGAAACGAATCTCGGAACTCGAGATTAGAGGTTTAGATTGGGGCGTATGCCACGGAGATCTGCATGGCAACACGAATGCCGCATTTGCGAAGGGTGGAGAGCTGACCCATTACGATTTTGATTTATGCGGTTACGGCTGGAGAGCTTACGATCTTGCCGAGTTCAGACTGGCCAGGGAGATACATAGCGGGCATGACCCGAAGGAAGTGGAAGGATTATGGGACGCCTTTTTGAGAGGATATGGCAGTGTCAGATCCCTCGGCGAAAATGATCTAGCCGCTGTCCCTGTTTTTGTTGCCATTCGGCAGCTTTGGCTCTTTGGATTATGTTTTCAAGATTCGGAGTTTGCAGGCATTGCCGACTATGATGAAGGTTTTATAGATCGCAAAATGCAGTATTTCAAGAGTTTGGGTTATGTCTAGAACGGAGGAGAGCATATGAAAGTTACCGTGGAGTTAACCGATTCTTCCACCAAATTTATCATTAATAATATATATCCGCTGTATTTGCATGATTTATCAGGGATATGGGGATGGAAGCCGAATCGATATGGCGTCTATGAGGAAGATGACACAAAAACCTTGAATGACCAGAATCAAGTTTTTGATATATGGTGGGAGAAGCCAACGATTTTGTATCCTTACCTGATTCGAGTGGATGGCATCCCGGCAGGATTTGCTCTGGTAGCAACCCCGCCATATACATATGGCAGTGAATTTTACATGAATGAGTTTTTTGTTTTGAAGCCCTTTCGAGGCAAACATGTTGCGGAGAATGCTGCATCACAAGTGTTCCGCAAGCATGCCGGCAGCTGGGAAGTCCAGACGAATGCCACCGATAGCAATAAGCGGGCGCAGGCATTCTGGAGGAAGACACTGCAAATCTATGTGCCGCAATCATGCGTAAAAGAATTTGTTGCGACGAGGGACGATAATGAGAAGCTGATCTTTCAGTTTAACTCATCGCTGGCATCATTGAAGTAAAGTTTGAGGGAAAGTCCAACCGGTCGATTACGATCGGTTGTTTTTTTGGTTACCTTGTCAGGCATTCTTCAGCTTTTAAACTTTTATTTTGCCATTGATGTAGCGGAATGGAGAGTTTAGCCGTCTAAAGGGTATGGAGGTGGTCAACAGATGGCAAGGCCGGCCGGCCCTAACGACAAATCAAGATTTCCGTCTGAGCCCTCCCTGGCGCTGGAGCAATTCATGAAGGAGTATGGCACTTCCATACTGCGTACAGCCTACTTCTACCTAGGTGATCGACATTTAGCGGAGGACGTTAGCCAGGAGGTTTTCCTGCGGGCTTTTCGCCATTGGACATCATTCCGGGGGGAGAGCAGTGTGAAGACGTGGCTGACGAAGATTGCAATTAATGCATGCCGGGATAAACTGGGTTTAAAAATGACACAAGAGCAACCGACGGACCCGCTGCTGCTGGAAAGCTCCGTACTCCGCAGTGTGGAGGATGAAGCCATGGAGCGCCTAGATCAAACAACTATTCTTAAATATATTGCCGAACTGCCGGTTCATTATCATGAGGTTATTTACTTGTATTACTATCTTGACCTGGGAACTCGTGAAATCGCGGAAGCTACCGGAGCACCGGAAGGGACCGTTCGCGGAAGGCTTCACCGGGCAAGAGAGCTTCTTGGCGAATACCTGGCAAAGGAGGGACTCGCACAATGACATTCCAGGACGACCAACTTCGGGACCTTATAAAAAACGAAGCGGATGACCTCCTGTTAGGAACCCTTCACTTCGATACGGATATGCAAGAGAAGGTAAAGCAGCTTGCAGAACGAGAACGAAAGCAGCTGGAGAATCAGGAGCGAAGAACGAAAAAAAGACGGTATCCATGGTTCGCCGGAGCAGCAGTCGCTGCTGCGCTCATCGGATTACTCCTCAATTTCGCTGAGCCTAACTTCATTAAATCTCCGGGATCGCCTCCTGTAGGGCAGGAGCCACCTGCGGTCCTAAAAGATCCTGGTCCTGATGCCCCGATCGAGAATCCGCCGGGTATTTCGAATAACGAACTACGAATTCTCGGCAGCTATGATGAGGCAGGGCAAGCCTTTGGTGATAAGCTTCGTATTCCGTCCTATCTTCCGGAGGGCTTCTCCCTTCATCAAATTTCGGTAACAGGTCCGAAAGAAGAGGCAGCTACGGAAGCGGTAATCAGTTACACAGCAGGCGACCGTTCATTCGGTTTGTTTGTAAACAAAGATGACAAAGTGAATATGCCCCAGTATTTCGATGAAAAAGTGGACTTGAACGGTGTCGAAGGCTATTTGATCAGAGGCGAGCCGATTCAAGACAACGGAGGGATGGTTCCTAATGTTCAGCTCCATTGGTACACAGATCATATTCACTTTATGATCTCAGGTCTTGTGAGTCAAGAGGAAGCCCTTCAAATTGCCCGGTCCATGGAACCGGTTATGAATCCAGATCCATAATCGATCATACAGAAAAATCAGGAGGTAATGAGATATGAAAAAGGTAAATATGAAGCATTGGGGCAAGATACTGCTGTTGGGGAGCGCTTTGCTCGTAGTTGGGGCCGGTTCTGCCTTGGCTGCGCCGGATAGCGCGGTATCAACATCCTTGCACTTGGCTTCCGCAGCGGAAGATCGTCTGACTAACAAACAAGCGGAGATTGACGAATATGTTGCCGGTGCAGGTCAAGAAGAGCTTCCTGCACAGGGTTTTACTGTGACTCACACGGGTGTGGTCGGTGATAAGGTTGAGGTTTGCATTACACCATACAATGAACAGCATGCAGAATTCCTTTATGAGAAGTTTGGACGTGATATCGTTCAGGTGGTGGAAGGAGAGCAAGCGATTCTCTATGGAGCGAATGCGGCTGAAGCCGATGTGGTTGCAGCGGAAGAAACGGGTACGAATCCATGGATCTGGGTCGGCGCAGCGGTTGTGATTATTGCGGGTGGACTGCTTATCGCCAGAAAAAAACGATCTCCACGGAGTTAAGAAATTGCACGGTTTAACCGTTCAAAACCGTATGAACCAATAGATGCACTCACTGAACCCAGGTCCCCGATCTTATCATCGGGAACCTGGGTTTTAATATAAGACTCACTCACTCTTATTGTGGTTATCCTTTATGGTGCGACTGGATTAAAGTATTCTGACCCGCAGCAAGGAGCCATGTGTCTTGGTCCTTGACCATCACATAGATTGCCAGGCTTCCTTGTCCGTCTTCGATGAGTTCCCCCTTCGATGTAGCCGGATACTGTCGTATATGCGCGATGGCCACATCCTGGCGTAAGAATACAAGTTTCTCAACGAAATACTTTGCGAATGAATGAAGAAGCGGCCCTTTTAAAACAACTTTATGTGCGTTATTTATTTGCTCCCAGCCTGAGAGCATCTCCCCCATAACATTGACCCAAGTGGAGTCTTGGGTAAAGTGACGGTCCAAGGCATCGGCATCATGTTGATTAAATGCCGATTCCATATCGGCAATCGTTTGTCTAATGAAGCGACCTTCCTGCTCCTCTAATACCTTGTGATTTTCCTGGATGTTGGACATTGCGAATAACCTCCTTTTATTTATACTGCATTATGGGCGGATAGCTCTTCGGCCTTATCCATTGATTTCTGTGATTTCATCTTAGATGATAAGATATATAATTAAAAATATATTTTATGGCAGGAGCATATGCCTTCAGGTATATAAACGAGAAGGGATCATCCAGACATTCGAAGACCTCGTTACTGATACAAGAAAAGATCGACATTACATCAAAACAATTCATACTTGGGGTATGGGTTGTTTTTTTATTTATGTTACAGGTGTCCCTTTTTTGGCAGAAGAGGTGTTATACAAACGTAAATAAGATTTACGCGGAGGTGCGTCTTTGAATTGGATTCGATAGAGGAGTGCGTGAGGCGCGTTAAGGCTGGTGAGGTGGATTGTTTCGAGCCTATCGTCGATACGTACAAAAAACAGATCTACATATATTGCTGCCGGATGCTCGGCTGCAAGCAGGACGCGCAGGATGCCGTCCAGGATATCTTCATCAAAGCGTTCACCAAGCTTCATACCTATGAAGCGAAGGTATCGTTCTCATCATGGTTATACAAGATTGCCTATCATCATTGTCTTAATCTGCTTCGCAAGAGACAAGTTCGCCTGCGAGTGAACCGACTCATCAAACCGGCAGGTTATGCTGATAGTGTGGAACAGACGCTGGAGCGCAGGTGGTTCAGCGAACCGCTGGAATATGCCATGACCAAGCTTTCGGTTGAAGATCGAAATCTGCTCGTGCTGCGGGTGTTCGAAGATAAACCATTCACGGAGATTGCGCAGATTCTGGATAAGAATCTCAGTGCCGTGAAGAAAAAGTATGCTCGGATGAAACAGAAAGTCATCAAGCTGATTCAGGAGAAGGAGGGGACGGAGTTATGCGAGATTCGGGACAGCCGGAGCAAGATCGAATTCTGAGAGGCATGGAATTGCACTCCGTGGAAGAAGAGGTGGACGTGACCCCCGCCATCATGCACAAGGTGCGTCAAATTCACCAAAAGAACCACAGGGGACATTCCGGCAATCGCAAGAAAGCCTTGATTATTGCGATGCTTACTGCGATTTTGATTCTTTCGTCAATTAGCGTTTATGCAAGCCAATACTTAATTCAGATCAAGAACAAGGAAGGCGAAGTTATTCTGTCTACCATAAAGCCATGGAAATACTCCGAGTCGGAATATAACGCCAAACGTATAAAAGAGACGGAAGAAGAGCTGAGCAAGAGGTTAAAGCCGGGAGAACAGGCTGTATATTATATCAAGGACCTGCATATGACACCATTGGTCAAAGAGCAGCCCTTGAATTATTTTTATATGTTGACTAAGCATTCAAATTATCAGGAACTCGCAATAGAAATCGAGGAGAAGGGGGCACCTGTGCTTCAAGAACCTGATTATGTACCAGATGGGTATCAATTTGATTTTGGACAGATTCAAATAAGGAACACGCCCGTATGGAATACACCGGAGTATCAAATTCTTCTGGATGAACTCAAAGCGCAGGCGGAGAAGTCGGATGAAGAACAGGGACTGTTCTATAAAATTGTTCCTTGGTCCGAGATTGCCTCTACAGGAATGGAATATCGTAAAGGCGAATATCGGATCAGGATTGCAGCTTTTGCACGAGAGAAGGGCTCAAAAGCCGGTGTGCCCACAAACCAGGCAGTAAAAATAAAGGTGAAAGGGAAAGAAATGATTTTGTCAGCCATTCCAACAAGCCCCTTGCGCAGCTTGACTTGGTTAAGCGACAGTGAAGAGGTGCTGTATAGAATTACGGATGACCCAAAGGATCCGCTGTCCAAGGATGAGTTTGCGAAGATTGCAGCCGGGCTTGTTTCGGAATAAACGGTTTTCCATTATTTTTTACAAAATGTCCCTTTTGTTGTCGGTAAGGTGTTATATGAGATGTATTTCAACATTATTTTAAAAGGCCTTACCGCCGAAAGGAGCACGAATTTTACCATGATGAATAACAAGATGAAGGTCGCTTTGCTTCTCGCAGCAACAATGATGATCGGTTCCGCGAATGTTTATGCAGCATCAAGCACGAGTACGTCTGTTCCGCAGACGAAGGCAGCTGCTTCTACTGCCAAACCGGAGAAGACATCCGTTTCGTATGATGATCGAATCAAGGAGCTCAGTAACAAACTTAAAGCAGGGCAGATGGTTGCCTATTATGTTGCGGACCAGGAATATAACCGGGTAGATCAAATCTATTTTACATCTAAAGGCTCTGCCTATACTAAATATGCGGACTATGTGGCGAAGGCAAAGGCATTGAACGCTCCAACGCTAACCAAGCCCGCTGACTTGCCGAAGAGTTATTCATTTCAGAACGCGATTTTATTCTTAAAGAGTCCTGAAAGAACGTCTAGCTTGTACGAAGAAATTGAGCAGGAATTAAAAGCGAAGGCAGCAAACGGCGAGAAATTCGTATATTCCGAGATATTGAAATCGAATGAAGCGTCCGCGGCGATTCTGAATTTTGAGAGAGGAAAAGTAAAGCTTCAAGTCGTTGCGAGTTATATTGTTCCAGAACAGCCAATGGGCGGAACGCCTGTGCCACAGAAGAAACCGAACGAGAAGAAGGAAACCATCGTCATTAACGGAGTGGAATGTGTCTACACAGCCGACTCCAAGGGAAGGGATCACTTAGATTGGGTGGATGAAGAGCAGCAGATCCGGTACAGCATTTGGGCGGAAAGCGCCAAATCGGATGTGCTGAACTACGCCAAGAAAATGATTGCGAAATAAGTTATTACCCTTAAGAATCCATATTCATATTGACTCAACGCCAGTCTGTTTTTATTTTATTTCTCTATAGTCTAAGCTCTTTGAAATATCGAGCATAGGATGTTGTGTTCGGAAAAGTAAAGGAGGTTAGAACAATGGGTGAAGTTGGTGGATATGGCGGAGGATATGGTTCCGTTGGAGCAGTACTGGTACTCTTCATTCTCTTGGTCATCATCGTTTCTGCATTCGGATTTGGATTTGGAGTTTAATAGGTATTAAATGAAACCCGCACCGCTTGCCCGGTGCGGGTTTCTTCTGTATTAATGAGAAACCTGTCTGACGTTTGGCGAGGTCCAACCATCATGTGGGACAGGCTCTAAAAGCAAGGACAACCATTTGTCGTATAACTCCCACGGTTTACCCGAATCCAGCAGTGCCTTGCAAGTATAGATCCCTTCCTCGACGGATCTGACCTTATCCGCCAAGTGTAAACGTACAGCTCCATTCAGCAGAACCTGGTACATAAAAGCGATGTCCCCTTTGCCCTGCAGAACCTGTTCTGTAACATCAGCCTGTTCGGCGGGTGTCCAGCTTATGTCCGGAACGGGCGTATCAAGTCCGTACGCTTCCGGATCGACGATATGGAGGCTGGCTTCACCGTTCTCAACCCGGTAAGTTCGGGTGGGCCGGTGAATGAACAGTTCATCGGAGCCTTCACTTCCCTGAATGATGATCGCTTTCCGATAACCGAGTTTTAGGATCAGTCGGCTTAAACGGTCAAAGACCGTGTTATGGTATACGCCGAAAGTTAGGAAAGGGGAATGGGTGTAATCCACAAACTTTTCGGCCGTATTGAGCACGGTCCGCATACCGAGCTCCTCCCGGATCGGGCGAAGATTCTTAAGCGGGGGACACCATTCCTCAGCATGTACATATAATACGCCAAATTGATGGGCTGCGCGGATGCATGATTCTTTTGCCAGTAACGATCCGGATATCCCCTTCGCCGCGAGTATATCCGATAATGTGATCCCCCACTTCGGGGGCAATGATGCCGTTCCATGCAGAGTGACAGGCAGATCAGCAGCAGCCAGCACAAACGCGGTGGCTAACGTAGAGAAAAAAGAGGACTTTCTGCCATCATAAGGTCCTGCACAGTCTACACCCTCATGTACAAACGAACGGTCCGCATATTCACGGCAAACCTGCACAAATGCCTCCAATTCTTCCACGCTTTCCATTTTGATGCGTTCCGCAATGAAAAAGGCTCCGATCTGAGCAGGGGTTGCCTGCAATCCGAGAATCGATTCTGCAGCCTGCAGCGCTTCCTCGTAAGTTAGGTCACGCGCGCCCCGCTTGCCGCGGCCGACTTCTTTTAATAAGTGGATCATGATTTTTTTGCACCTCCTGAACCGGTCTCCTGCAGCAATTGATACAACTTGACGATCGAGGTTGCGACATCCACCATTCTTTTTCTTTCATTCATCGCCTGTTTGCGCAGGACATCGTATGCTTCGGATTCCGAAATATTTTTCATCTTGCATAGAATGCCTTTGGCCATATCAATCCATTTACGCTCTTCAATGCGAGCAAGGAGCTGCGTTCTTTCGTTATGCCACTGCTCTCGTTCGTAAAAATGCTTGGAGCTAAAATGCAGTGTCCAATGCAGCTCATGCTCCTTCATGGCGGGGAATAAAAGTCCATCAATGATAACATCATCCTCACATGCTTCGAGAGATTGCGAAGCGGCATGATCGCTGCACCACCACAGAACCGGAACGCGCTTTTGTTGTTCAAGGGTATTGGACCACGATTTGATTGCGGCAACCGGGAGGTGGAGAACCGTTCCGTCTGCTTCCATGATTCCAGCCAGCGCTTGCTTCTCATTTCGGGCAAGGAGGACCTTGTATCCATAAGAACGAAGGATAAACTCCGGAAGAAGCGCCCTGGCATCTGTGTCACTTCGCTCTGAAGCAGGGACCGGATGGTGGATAACCAGCAATGAACGCATGGATTGACGCTCCTTTCATAAATGATATCCGTCAGATATAAGCTGTCAGCAAAAAAAGATATTATGTTAAATTATATAACATATATCACAGGTGGATGTCGATATTTAATTAATTTTCTTCTTTTCATGTCAAATATGTTGACAGTTGGCACGAGGGTATTGTATATTTCCCTCAAGAACTTTAAATTTCGGATACAACGGTGTATCCCATTAGCGGCAAAGAAGCCTGCTTTCGTTCCTGTAAGAGTGTGCCTACTCTACTGGAGCGAATGCAGGCTATTTTGGTTTCTGTAAGGCTTCTGATGAATCAACAAGTATATTCAAAGGTGTTAGACGGAGGGGAGCGCAAACCATGACAAAAAAGAAGTTAGTAATGATCGGGAATGGTATGGCAGGGGTACGGGCAATCGAGCATTTGATTAAGCTTACGCCTGAGGCTTATGAAATCACGATATTCGGATCTGAGCCGCATCCGAATTACAACCGGATTATGTTGTCTTCCGTTCTTGCAGGCGGAGCCGACATGCAGGAAATTATAATCAACGATTGGGATTGGTACAAAGAGAATAACATCCATCTATATACCGGCCACACCGTAACCCGGATCGATACCAAGAACCGTAAGGTGTTCTCCGATCAAGGAGCTGCGGCCGAGTATGATTCATTGATCATCGCAACCGGTTCGAATCCGTTTATGCTTCCTCTGCCTGGCGCGGACAAGGAGGGAGTTATCGCCTTTCGGGATATTAAGGATTGCGAGATTATGGTGGAGACTTCCAAAAAATATAAGAAAGCCGTGGTCATCGGCGGAGGATTGCTTGGTCTTGAAGCAGCAAGAGGACTGCTCCATCTCGGGATGGATGTTTCGGTGGTTCACCTTAGTCCCTATATCATGGAACGGCAATTAGATGAGACCGCTGCGAAAATGCTGCAGCTGGAATTGGAAGCCCAAGGCATGAAGTTCCTGCTTAGTAAAAATTCAGAGGCCATTGTGGGCCGAAAGCGGGTCAAGGAGCTCCGCTTCACGGATGGGACGCGCGTTGAAACGGATCTGGTTGTCATGGCTGTCGGGATCAAGCCCAACGTCATGCTGGCACAATCCGCGGGAATTGAAGTCAACCGGGGAATTATCGTGAACGACTATATGGAGACGAGCATCCCGGGGATCTACGCGGTCGGTGAATGCGCCGAGCATCGTGGGATTGCGTATGGGCTTGTCGCTCCGCTCTACGAGCAGGGAGCCGTGCTCGCCAAGCATCTGGCAGGTGTGGAGACAAGTGGTTATGGCGGGTCCGTACTATCTACTAAATTGAAGATCTCCGGTGTAGATGTATTCTCGGCAGGTCATTTTGCAGACCCGGAAGGATCCAGGTCGATGCGGTACCAGGACGAAGTTGAAGGTGTATATAAAAAAATTGTCATCCGCGATGACCAGCTCATCGGAGCTGTTATGTTCGGCGATACGGGAGACGGGCCAAAGCTGTTCTCGCTCATGAAAAGCGGCGAATCCATCAAGGGCCGGGAGAAGGAGCTTCTGTTAGGCTTTACGGGTAACGCCGGTGCAGTATCGGCGGAACAGCGGCTGGCTCAGCTAGCGGATGATGAGATCATTTGCGGTTGTAACGGTGTGTCGAAAGAAACGATAAAAGATGCCATTCTCACGAAAAATTGCAACACCGTTGCTTCCGTTAAAGCTTGTACAAAAGCATCGGGATCCTGCGGCGGCTGCAAACCTCTTGTTGAGGGACTGGTTCAGTTATACGCCGGAGATGCAGCAGGGGAACCCGTAAAAGAAGGGATATGCGGGTGTACTTCGCTAGGACGGGATGAAATTATCGCAGAAATTACCCGTCTTGGACTTGGAACCGTCAAAGAAGTGATGAATGTGCTGGGATG
Source organism: Paenibacillus sp. Dod16 (assembly GCF_049893405.1). Lineage (NCBI taxonomy): Bacteria > Bacillati > Bacillota > Bacilli > Caryophanales > Paenibacillaceae > Paenibacillus > Paenibacillus sp. Dod16. The sequence goes on along the minus strand of NZ_JBNDYG010000044.1, from coordinate 34,646 downwards.
GGAGAATCCGGAGGGATGTTCTAAATGCCGGCCATCGTTGAACTACTATCTGGGCATGCTGTTTCCGGAAACCTACGTCGATGAGAAGGAATCACGCTTCACGAACGAGCGTTATCATGCCAACATTCAGAAGGACGGCACGTATTCCGTCGTTCCCAGAATATATGGCGGGGTGACGTCGCCTTCGGAGCTAAAGAAAATCGCGGAGATTGCGGAAAAATTCGATGTGCCGATGGTTAAGATTACTGGCGGACAGCGGATCGACCTGCTTGGCGTCAAGAAGGAGGATCTGCCGAAGATGTGGGAGGAGCTCGATATGCCTTCCGGGTATGCTTACGGTAAAGCGCTCCGTACGGTTAAAACTTGCGTGGGGTCCACGTTTTGCCGATTCGGCACCCAGGATTCCATAGGCATGGGCGTACGCTTGGAGAAAGAGTTTGAGCGGCTGAGCACCCCAGCCAAAGTGAAACTTGCGGTTTCCGGATGTCCTAGAAATTGCGCAGAAGCGACCATCAAGGATTTTGGAGTCGTAGCGATTGATGGTGGATGGGAACTGCACGTCGGCGGCAATGGAGGCGTTCATGTTCGGGCTACGGAGTTATTGTGCATCGTGAAGACGGAAGATGAGGTGCTCGAATGGGCCGGGGCATTTATCCAATACTATCGGGAAAACGCGCAGTGGAATGAGCGTACATCGGTTTGGATCGAGCGAGTAGGCCTGGATCATGTGAAGAAAGCATTAGAGAAGAAAGAGGACCGCGTCGCGCTCTTCTCGAGAATAAAGCTGGCTTTAAGCAAGCAGCAGGATCCATGGAAGGAAATTACGTCGGACAGCGGACTTCGTAAAAACTTCGTGCCTTTGCCTGATGCTGAGCCAGTGACGAAATAGGGGGAATCCAAGGATGACGAAACTTCATGTAGGATATGTAAACGAAATTGATCATAAGGGTTCAAGGACCATTGAGGTCGGCGGAACGGAAATCGCGCTGTTTCGTTTATCGGATGGGGATATTCTGGCTGTGGAGAACAAGTGCCCGCATAAAGGAGGAAAGCTTTCGGAGGGCATGGTGTGCGGGAAGCAGGTGCACTGTCCGCTGCATGATTGGAAGATCGATCTATGCAGCGGGCGGGTTCAAGAGCCGGATACGGGTCATGTTAACACCTACCAGGTTGAAGTTGATCCGGTAAGCGGCGCGATTTACCTGCAGGATCTTACGGCTTGACGCGAACCAGTTACCGAATTGCTGTAATTTCAGAGGCATTTCAATAGGTGAGTGATTGATTCATTAGAGGGGGTGCACGAGATGGATTATGTAAAACCGAATCAGGTAATGGATGACTTGATCGAGGCCGGAGCCGCGAAAGCCCGGCTGAAGACTTCGCAGATGCTCATCCGCGGCATGTTATCGGGCGCCATCCTGGCCTGCGCCACCACGCTAGCTTTTACCGCTTCGGACCAAACGAATATCCCGATGGTAGGCGCGCTCCTGTTTCCGGTTGGCTTTGTGATGATTGTACTGCTAGGCTTAGAGCTGGTAACTGGAAGCTTTGCACTCTTGCCATTAGCCGTCCTGCAAAAGAAGGCTTCAGGTGCCTCTATGCTTGCAAATTACGGATGGGTCATTCTCGGACATGTGATAGGCTGTCTGATTTATGGGGGGCTCTATACACTTACCGCGACCAGGATGGGGACGGATATGAGTCATCCGCTTGTTCAGATGATCATCGACACCAGTGAAACAAAGACACTCGGTTATAAGGCACTGGGCGTGAGCGGCATGCTGCTGGTGATGATCAAGGCGATGCTCTGCAACTGGATGGTGACCCTAGGCGTTGTCATGGCGTTTACGTCAAGTTCAACGATAGGGAAAATCGTTGCGATGTGGCTGCCCATCCTGGTCTTTTTCGGTCAAGGCTTCGAGCATGCCGTGGTAAATATGTTTGTGATACCGGCGGGCATGATGCTCGGGGCGGATGTCAGCTTGGCCGATTGGTGGCTCTGGAACCAAATTCCCGTATTAATAGGTAATTTTATTGGCGGAGCGGTATTTACCGGGGCGATGTTGTACTTATCCCATTTCGGATTCGGAAACCGCAGCGAGGTTAACCCGATTGGGAAGGTCCATCATGGACTCAGAGTTATGGAGGCGACAGCGGTTCCGGTCGATAAAAGACGATGAGGGCGGGCATGGTGTATATTGTTGGCGCAGGTCCGGGAGATCCGGAGCTGATCACGCTGAAAGCCCTTCGGCGTATTCAGGAAGCGGACGTCATTATGTACGATCGACTGGTGAACGATGAGCTGTTGAGTTACGCGAAGAAGGATGCTTTGCTCGTATACTGCGGTAAGGCACCCGGCAGCCATTCCGTTCCGCAGGAGAGGATTAACGAGAACATGATAGACTTTGCCCTTGCAGGTCATGATGTCGTCCGGCTCAAGGGAGGTGATCCGCTGATCTTCGGACGAGGCGGCGAAGAGGCGTGCGAATTGGCTGCACGAGGCATTCCCTTCGAGATCGTGCCCGGCATTACCTCGGCTTTGGGCGCAGCCTCCTCCACTAGGATACCTCTGACCCACCGTGGAGCCAGCACTTCGGTAGCTTTTGTCAGCGGAACGAGCTGCCATGGAAATGAGCGGGGCGTCAGGTGGGACTTGCTGACTCACAGTGTGGATACGCTAGTGGTATACATGGGCGTTAGCAGAATGAACGATATCTGCAAGGAGATGCTCGCTCATGGCAAGCCGTCGTCGACTCCCGTAGCTATCGTTGAACAAGGGACTCGGGCAGAGGAGCGAACCATAACGGGAACGCTCGGAACCATCCACAAGATCGCTCTTCTTATGAACGTGAAGAATCCGGCGCTTCTGATCATTGGCGAAGTTGTGCGAGTGAGGGATCAGCTCCTGAAACTGGCTTCGGAGGCGGAGGAACGAACAGGATAATAGGAACGAAACGCAAATACGCTGACAATAGGAGTGAACCCTTATCCACATGGGGTTCACTTTTTTTGATGTGAAACAGGTTTGCAGCACAGGGAAGGCATACACTATTTGAAAGCGGAAAGTGTTATACGCCGTGGGATTCGAGGGGGAGGCGTTCACGGATACCTCGCATTGGAGGGAACGTTTCTGGGAGGCTGCCTGTTCACGGGGAGACAGACGGGGCGGAGCATTGCGAAGCTCTGATAATACGTTCTTGTTTCGGTTAACGCACGGCAGATTGCACGTTGGTTGGCAGATTCATATGGACAGACAAATGAAATTTTCCTCTTATCGTAGGAAGGTTTATGGTATTCTGTTTGGTAGCACATGAAAGGAGAATGTCCATGTCCCATGATCAGGATATTGCTGAAACCAACACGAAGCGGCAATCCCATATTCAATCTTACATCGATTCGCCCGACTTGCAGAACAAGCTGTATAAGAAGACCCTCATCGTTGTGATCCTCTCGCAAATATTCGGTGGGGCTGGTCTGGCCGCAGGATTGACGGTCGGTGCGCTTCTGGCACAGGATATGCTCAAGACGGACAGCTTTGCAGGAATCCCTGCTGCTCTTATAACGGTCGGTTCTGCACTGGGTGCCTGGTATATTGGACGGCTTACCCAGCGATATGGAAGAGGGCCGGGTTTGGCTGCCGGATTCCTGGCGGGTGGAATTGCCGCGATCGGAGTCATATTGGCTGCCGTTTATGGCAATATTTATCTGTTATTCGCTTCGTTGTTGATATACGGTGCAGGTACCGCAACGAATATGCAGGCTCGTTATGCAGGTACGGATTTGGCTAAACCTTCCCAGCGTGCAGGAGCGGTCAGCATGGCGATGGTTTCCACCACCTTCGGTGCCGTTGCGGGTCCGAATCTGGTGGAGGTTATGGGGAACGTTGCCGAATCCTTCGGGATTCCTGCCTTGGCCGGACCGTTTATTTTGGCGGCCGTGGCTTTTATTCTGGCAGGCCTGATACTGCTATTATTCCTGCGCCCGGATCCTTATGCGATAGCCCAAGCAATTGAGGAAGTTAAAATGAAAATTTCCGGTGATTCTTCTGCCGGCACGGTGAACGGATCACAACGAAACAAACGGGGGATTATGGTTGGAGCCTGCGTGATGATATTGACTCAGGTGATCATGGTCTCAATCATGACCATGACGCCTGTCCATATGAAACATCACGGACATGATCTAGGAGCGGTAGGTTTGGTGATTGGCATTCATATCGGAGCGATGTACCTGCCTTCGTTAATCACAGGTTTTCTTGTGGATAAAATCGGCCGCATCAGCATGTCCATCGCTTCGGGCGTCGTGCTCTTGAGCTCCGGGATTCTAGCTGCTGCGGCTCCCGCCGAATCCATGGCGCTGATCATAACGGCGCTGGCTCTGCTGGGGCTGGGCTGGAACCTTGGATTTATCAGCGGAACGGCGCTCATCATCGATGCAACCCATCCATCCGCCCGCGCCAGAACGCAGGGAACAGTGGATGTCTTGATTGCTTTGGCGGGAGCATCGGGCGGCGCTTTATCCGGTATGGTGGTTGCCAATACCAGTTACGGTACGCTTTCCATTGCTGGAGGTTTACTGTCACTGGTGATGATCCCTGTTTGTCTAAGCGCGGTGAACAAGCGCAAACCATCATCATCTTCAAAAAACGCGGCAATATAATGAAAACAGCCTCCTATCATAGACGATAGGAGGCTGTTTTGAAGTGGCCTTAAGGAAGGATGTTGCCCGCCGCACGGTAAATGGCATACCATTCTTCGCGGGTGAGCGTTACATCGCCGGCTTTAATACAGTCATGCAAGCGACTGATATTCATCGTCCCGATGATCGGCTGCATGTGTGCAGGGTGACGTAGAAGCCATGCAATGGCAATCGTGGTGTTGGTTACGTTGTATTTTTCCGCAATCTCATCGATCTTCTCATTAAGCTCAGGGAACTTGTCGCTTCCAAGGAATACGCCTTCAAAGAACCCGTATTGGAAAGGAGACCAAGGCTGAATCGTAATATCGTGAAGTCGGCAGAAATCGAGTACGCTGCCATCGCGGTTAACCGCGGCGTCATTCTCCATATTGACGTTGATCCCGCTTTGAATCATGGTGGTGTTCGTGATGCTAAGCTGCAGCTGGTTGGCCACGAGCGGCTGCTTCACTGCTTTTTTCAGCAGCTGGATCTGCATCGGATTCTGGTTGGATACGCCGAAATGACGCACTTTACCGGAGCTTTCGAGTTTATCGAATGCCTCAGCCACCTCTTCTGGCTCAACCAGCGCATCCGGACGGTGCAGAAGGAGTACATCGAGATACTCGGTTTTGAGTCTTTTTAGGATACCATCAACGGAATTCAAGATATGCTCTTTGGAAAAATCGAACATGCCCTGACGAATCCCGCATTTGGATTGCAGAATGATCTTCTCGCGGACTTGTGCATTCATATGTATCGCGTCTGCGAAAATTTCCTCGCAAGCTCCGCCGCCGTATATGTCGGCATGGTCGAAGAAGTTAGCGCCTTCTTCCAGTGCGGATAACACGAAACGCTCGGCTTCCGCTTTTTCCAGCGAATTTATACGCATGCAACCCACGGCTACAACAGGTACTTCCAGTGAACTGCTTCCAAGCTTCATCGTTTTCATGATTACGGTCCTCCAGTTCAAAAATAGGTTGATTGTACGACCACCTCGCTGTAGTTGCAGGGGCAGCTGAGAACTTGTAAGCGAAACTACATAGATGCATAGGTCCATGCTGACAGTCTCTAGTTTATTGTGACATGCAGATGGCAAGGTGTACAAGCTTAAATTTGCGAAGAGAGCTTGGGAATCATGGAGCAAGGGAAAAGGTTTGTGAAAATTTGATAAAGGGGATCTATATCATTGCGATATAAAAGCTGCGGCAGCCGGGTCAGGCGTATTGAATCACTTGCCACCTGACTACCGCATAACCTTGCCGTTTTAATGCAGCGGTTTGACTTTCCGAATGACGATACGGCTGTGAGGAAGGGACGGCATATCGTGAAAGCTGAAGCTTACGTCCTGCACAGGCACTTCATAACTCATCTTGTTTGCGAGAAAGTCGAGACTTTCCTTCATGATCTCAAGCGTAATCCACTCCCCGGCACAGCGGTGTCCCGTATGATGGTCTCCGCCTCCTTGAGGGATAAAGCTAAAGGGGCTGCCGTTCCAATCGTCGAAACGATCCGGCTTGAACAGCTCCGGCTGATCCCACAGACCGGGATGATGATTCGTTCCGTATAAATCGAGGATCGTGAGCACGCCTTTGTCAAATGCATATCCGTTCCAGGTGAAATCCTTCCGTGCACGGGCAGGCGCAAAGGGGAAGAAGGGATAGAATCGCCGGACTTCCTGGACAAATTTCTTGAGTTGCTTCTCGTCAGACGCCATCAATTTGTCACGCTCTTCGGGCTGCTGAATGACAGCTAAGGCAGTAAAGCACACGTAAATGGCGACCGCTACGATGGGGCGAAGAATGTTCAGAATCTCTACCGCTGCGGTTTTCTTGTCCAGGAGCTCGCCCCTAAGATCGCGATGCCAGGATATTGTATGCAGGGTGCTGCCCTGTTGCGGGTCTATTGCTCCACTGCGTACCTCAACTACGAGATCCTGTATCCATTTTTCCGCTTTAGCCCGGGCATTTCTTCCTTTCCGGTGCTTGATACCAAAGGCTGCCGTAGCCTCAATCATGTCAGCTAGCCAGCCCGTTTTCTCTTTCACTTCCGCTTCGGGAAGCGGCACAGCCGCCCATTCACAGGCCACTCGGCACAGAATTTCCTGAGCCTCTTTATAGATCTCGACTTTATCCCTGGACTCCCATCGACACACGGCAAGCTCCCAATGTTTATGGGTGATTTCCCTCATGCAGCCAAGAGCTTCTCTGGACATCAAGGACATAAACATCGCTTTGCGATGATGATGCTCTTCGCCATCCAGCGTCTGGACACCGTTCTCACCAAACAGGGTCTTGAGCACGCGTTTCGGGGCTGCACCGCTACGAACAAACTTCTCCTGATCGTAAAATAGTCTGGCCGCTTCTTCTCCGCGCATGCAGATGGCGCGTTCCCCCAATAGACGCGTCTCGAAGAGATCAGATTGAAAGCCGATCGTTCTGTTGGTAATGAACAAATAACCTTCGCGCAGCACATTTAAGCTGTGATCGAGCCCCTCTTCCTTGGGCATCGGTTTGATATTTTCCATAGTGATTGCCTCCTGATTGTTCAAGATTAGAGATGAAAACGTGCTTCCAACACAATACTTCTTAAATACCCGTTCTCATCCGATCTGAACAAATCAAGCTTTTACCGCAATGTCAAAAGACAACACGCCAGAACCTGATCGCCAAACGACCGGATATCCTCCAGATAGTCGTAGCGGGGCGGGTTCGTTAAGGTGCTTGTATTTATTTGGTGACTGCGGATGTTAACCCTTTATTCGGCGTGGCCTGCATGCTTGATTACACCTCGTTTACTGGATATGTATGAATGACTCGAGCTCTCCGTTTCTATGGGAAGGCTCGAGTCACCATTCTTCAGCTTCGGTATATTAAATAGGGATGCTGGGTCTAACCTTTGCTTACGAAATTCTTAGCGTTGTCTACTTTCAGCTTTTTTACATGTTGAGTTAATAGATTCTTGTCACTTACGATCCCAGATGTGATTCTTGGAGTTCCGTCTTCGGTTCGCTATGAAATGGTAGGGACTACCAGAGTATATTTTGAAGTTACGAGTTATACAATCAGCACAAAATTTGACGCACTCGCTCCGATTTTGGTTCGGAAACGATACTTGATCGAATACGTGCCGTTTAACCAAAATGGTCGCCCCTTGAACAAGGGGGGCCCATCGATTGGCCATGTTGGGGTAACGGTACAGAAGATCCTTTTGACCGGCAAGCTGCATGAAGTGAGCCCTTTTTCCTACAATATCAGCACGAGTCTTGATCATGAGATCGACGCTATCCTTCAGATAATCGCGAGCGTAATAATCATCGTCGTCAAATTTGGCAATGATGCTGTGTTTAGCGACCTTTACACCAAAATTGAGGCAGCTGCCGAGCGATAATTCAGCAGGCTTCCTATATATTCTCACGTTACGATATGGCTTGGCTGCCTGTTGAACTTCCGATAGTTTCAGGCTGCCATGATTTAATATGATGATTAACTCTTTGTGCCTGTAATTCTGTCTGGCGTAATTTTCTAGCAGATTGTGCAGGCATTCCGGTCTTTTGGTACAGGTGATGATCGAAACAGCAGGCTGTGAGGGAGATAATGACGTTCTCGTCAAGTTCGATCGCCTCCGGATTTCCTCTGAACGAATGTTTTGTAGTCTTTTACATTCGGAACTTTAGGGTGCTTGTCGGTAAGTTCTTTATCGCTGATCACCCAGGTATGGCTTGATGAATTCTTCCTTCGTACTGCTGCAAAATTATACTTATCACCGGAATAGATCCTGTAGCCCTTACGCTTGCTTCTCATGCAAAAAAGATCGTCTTCACCGATGTTTCGATTCGGAAATCGCACTTGGTTAAGGACGTTCTTTTTAAACATGAGCGTAGCACCCGGCAGTTGGGTTACGGGGCGATTTTCATCGTTAGGAAAACGTAGAATTAGAGTTTTGGAGCCTTTTAAATACATATAATGTGCGAGTTTTCCAATAATATCAGCATTCGATCTTCTTAATGACTTCAGGCAGTCCGACAAGTAATGAGGGGCGTAATAGTCGTCGTCATCGAATTTGGCAATGATGCCGTATCTCGTTTTGCTAACGGCGTAATTTAGACACGCACCTAGAGTGACATGTTCGGGCATGCGATAAATTTGTATGTTTCGATGCTTATTGGCCAGCTGTTGGTAAGGAGAGAGTGCGATTGAACTATCGTTGATAACGATAATAAGCTCTTTTTTTGGGTGAGATTGTCTGGTGAAATTATGGAACAGGTTTTTAATATAATTGGGGCGATTGGTGCAGGTAATAACGGATACGCCTTGTGCTTTAGATGAATGGTTAAAGCTTGCTGCCATTACATCACTCTCCTTATCTATGAAGATAATTCCTATATCACATTAGAATATGTAAACTATAAATAGTGGTAACGGCATTACTGCATGGTCAACTCAAAAAAATTAATAATAGGAGGGCATCGAGATGAAAGAGGGATGGGAACGCACAGTGCCGCCGATGCAACTAGACATCACACAAATTCATGACATGATTACACCCGTATTTCCCCGTGAAAAAGTAGTAGCCGCTGAACGGATCGGTACCGGACTTAGCAATACCAACTACAAAATTCGTCTGGAAGGCAGTGCAGAACCTTACGTGCTGCGTTTGTTCAGGAAAGGCCTGGAGATTGCGGAAAAAGAACTGGCTATCATTCAAAGGGTTCGTCAAACCGGTCCTTCAGTCAAACATACAGTCATTTATTGTCAGAGATTGAAGAGACGCCCGTGCTTGTTCACTCGGACTATAATGGCTTAAATATATTAATGCAGCATGGTCCAGAAGGATGTGCGGTTTCCGCAGTGCTTGATTGGGAGGAGGCTTTTTCATGGAACAGATACGTAGATATAGCCAATATGCTTCGATACGAACCCGACGGATCTGTATTTGAAAAGAACTTCGTTCGAGCATATCGTGAGGAAGGAGCGGTTCTGAATGATCATTGGAGAATCCTATCCAAGCTTGAAGATCTTGTTGCCTTGTGCGATATGTTAACTCATTCCAACTTAGCTACGCCAACTCGAATGCGTGATCTTCAGCGTTTGGTTGCAGAAACCGTTCAGGTTACGAATGGCTGAGCTTTATTTGATTCGTATATCAAAATAACAAATCGAGTTGCAATATGGACTTTGTTTGTCTATAATAGATATCACAAGTCTGTAATAATATTTGTCCGTGGCAATCTTCCTTGAGCATGGTGAATTTTCCAGAGGTCAGGATTTCTTATTTTATTATTATGGACATTAAAGATCCAGAAAGGTGATGGTATAGATGACGGAGCAATTGCATGATGTCCTTATTGTTGGCGGAGGTCCGGCAGGCTTGAATGCTGCGCTGGTATTGGGAAGAGCGAGAAAAGATGTGGTGTTGATTGACGAAGGGAAGCCGCGAAATAAGGTTACCCGTGAGACTCATGGTTTTCTTACCCGAGACGGTGTCAGCCCATCGGAATTTCGCCGCATTGCAAGGGAACAGATTAGCGCGTATCCTTCTGTCCGTTTCGTAGAGGGTACGGCTGCCGCCGTTGCAGGCGTGGACGGTGATTTTCGGATCACAACGGGAGAAGGGACGATCTACCGCAGTAAAAAGCTGCTTTTTGCCGTTGGCAAGAAAGATAGCCCCTTGGATATTAACGGTTTGGCGGACGTATATGGCAAGAGTGCTTTCGTCTGTCCATATTGCGATGGATGGGAACTGCGGGATCAGCCGCTTGTTGTCATTGCCAAGGGGGCGGGGGCCGTGCACTTTGCCAAAGTCATTGCAGGTTGGAGTGATCGTTATACGATTTGTACGAACGGACCGGATGAACTGACGGATGAACAGCGCCAAGAGTTGAAGGAGCATGAAATCCCCGTATTCAGCTCCCCGATTCATCGCATTGAATCGAACGAGGGTATGGTCCGGGAAGTCGTGCTGGAGGATGGAGAGATCATTCCTTGCACGGGCATCTTTTTCGCGCCTAAACTGGTCTCCGGCTCAGTATTGCCGGCCGCCATCGGATGTGATATCAATGAAGCCGGAAGCGTGGTCATTGACGCCTTCGGTAAAACGAGCGTGCCTGGCGTCTACAGTGCCGGTGATGCAGCCACGGAAATGTATCAGGCCATAGCCGCCGCTTCGATGGGAGCCATGTCAGCGGCTGCCATCAATGGTGAGCTGCTTAACGAACGTTGGAATCGGTAAAGCATGAATATGCGAAAAAGCAAGCTTGGTTATGAACCAAGCTTGCTTTTTTATGCCCTTAGGGGATTTTTTGAGTATAAATGATTCTTACACTCCGCGGTCGTGACGTTTTGGGTATGATGGAATCATCAAGTAAAAGGAAGGGTGTTTGGGATGAGAAAAACGATGGACTACACCATGAATCAAGTTTGGAGGGATAAGAACATCTAACCCTCCGACATTATGGAGGAGATTGATTTGAATTCACGAACCAAGAAATTTTTGTCCTATTATAAACCGTATCTGGGATTATTATTTGCAGACTTGGCATGCGCTTTTGTTGTCTCGGTTATTACGCTAATGCTTCCTCTGTGTATACGGTATATCACCATCAACGTGTTGGAAGGGAATTCCCCGAATCCACTGAACCAAATCTATGCGGTTGGTGCAATCATGCTGGCCATGGTCCTCATCCACACCTTCTGCGACATGTTCATCTCCTATAAAGGACATATGATGGGGGCTTATATGGAGAGTGACATGAGACGGGAGCTGTTTGATCATCTTCAGAAGCTGTCGTTTGGTTTCTACGATGAGAACAAAACAGGGCAGCTCATGACACGCACTACCAATGACATTCTGTCGTTAACCGAGTTGTATCACCATGGACCCGAAGATATTGTCATTTCCGTTCTGAAGTTCCTGGGTGCATTCATTATCTTAATGTATATTGACGTGAAGCTGACCCTGATCGTGTTTCTCTTTCTGCCGGTCATGGCCGTGTTTGCTTTTTATTTTAATAAGAAGATGAATGTGGCGCTGCGTGTTAGCAAGGACCGAATCGGGGATATCAACGCGCAGGTGGAGGATTCTCTATCGGGTATCCGCGTGGTGAAGTCGTTTACGAACGAACACGTAGAGAGGAAAAAGTTCGCCTACGCTAACGGGCGATTCGTTGACAGCAGAAGGGAAGGGTATAAGAGTGAAACCTACTTTCACGAAGGGTTGGTTGGGTTTACCCAGCTCATTACCATAACGGTCATTGTGTTTGGCGGAGCCGCCATCGTGGATGCCTCGCTGGAACTGGCGGATTTGCTGACTTTTTTCTTGTGTATTGGCATTCTGATCGAACCGATCCAGAGACTCGTTAATTTCGCCAGACTGTACCAGGAGGGTATCACGGGATTCGACCGGTTCATGGAGATTCTGGAGGTAGAGCCGGATATCGAGGATTCCGTTGATGCTGCGGTGATCACGCAGGTTCAGGGGAATATCACATTTCAGAACGTCAGCTTCAGATATAAAGATAACTACGGATATGTGCTGAAACAGGTATCGCTGGACATCAAGCTTGGCGAGTATGTGGCATTGGTAGGTCCCTCCGGCGTTGGCAAGACGACGTTGTGCTCGTTGATTCCGCGTTTCTATGAAGTAAGTGAAGGAAGCGTCATGCTGGATGGACGCGATATCCGGGATATCACGCAGCACTCGCTAAGAAGGCATATTGGGATTGTTCAGCAGGATGTATATTTGTTTGCGGGAACCGTCTTCGATAACATCCGGTATGGCAAAATGGAGGCCGGCGAGGAAGAAATTATCGAAGCTACGAAAAGAGCGAATGCCCATGATTTCATCATGGCACTGCCGGAAGGTTATGATACGGATATCGGGCAGCGCGGCGTCAAGCTGTCCGGAGGACAGAAGCAGCGGCTCAGCATTGCACGTGTGTTCCTGAAGAATCCGCCGATCCTTATATTTGATGAAGCGACCAGCTCCCTGGATAATGAAAGCGAGAGAGCCGTCCAGGAATCGCTGGAACTGTTGAGCAATAATCGCACAACGCTTGTCATCGCTCATCGCCTGACAACGGTACGGAATGCACAGCGAATCATCGTGTTATCCGAGGACGGAATTGAGGAACAGGGCTCGCATGATGAATTAATCGCACGTCAAGGCTCGTATGCGAATTTATACAATATGCAATTAACCATATAAGCAGGAAGAAAGGCGATTTGCGAACGGTTTATGCACCGTCAGCAAATCGCCTTTTCCTATTGTTGGATCAATCTATTGATTGCGTTTGTTACGTTGACCTGTTTCAATCGAATAACGGATATTAACCTTGAAGCGTTTTTCCAGGCTGCTGGTCTTCGACTTCCTTGATTGCATTGTCCTCGTCTTGTACTTTCTCCTTCGAAGAGCTAAACCATCCGATAACGGCAATCAGCACAAGAACAATATAGAAGGATGCCTTCCAGATCGAGCTCTCAGGGAAGTGATGGTCGATGAGGGCAACATCGGGATGCGCAAGGGTAATGACGGCAAGTTTGACCCCTACCCAACCGACAATGAGGAATGCCGCCACTTCAAGCCCAGGGCGCTGCTGCAGCAGCTTCACGAAGTAGGATGCCGCAAAACGCATGATGATCAGACCAATGAATCCTCCCAGGAAGATGACAATGAATTGACCTCCGTCCAGGCCGCCGATGTTCGCCAGACCGCTTGGAGGCAGTGCCACAGCCAGTGCTACGGCTGCAAGTATCGAGTCTACCGCAAACGCGATGTCTGCCACTTCGACTTTGAAGACGGTCATCCAGAAGCCGGATTGCTTCTTGGGTTTGTCTGGTAGAGGCTTGGCGTCTTCCGTCGGTTTCTTGCCTTTGATCACATGTTTCAATGTATGATTGATCGAAATGTAGAGAAGATAGAGTGCGCCAATGGCTTGCACCTGCCATACGTCAACGAGAAACGAGATTAAGAACAGCGATCCAATGCGGAATACAAACGCTCCGAGCAATCCGTAAAATAAAGCCTTTTTACGCTGCTCCTCAGGTAAATGCTTTACCATAATGGCAAGGACCAGCGCATTATCTGCTGCGAGCAACCCTTCCAGTGCGATGAGCACCAACAGTACCCACCCATACTCCAATAAAAGCTCCATACCCATTCCTCCCAGTTGTTTAATTGAAGGCACAAAACGAAAAGGACCTCCACCGGCAGGTGAAGGCCCCTAATAATCAAAAAGAGACCTTCACCACAGAGTGTGTGGTAAAGGTCTCGCAAACAACGTATCGTTGCCAACAAAGCCGGGGAAATTTCCCGGAATGACGACTTTGTTGTGTCAGCTACTCCCCTTTAATCACGTTCCTGCATAACTGATATCGTTATCAGTTAAGCCGTGATATAAAGATATATATTTTTGGGGGATTAGTCAAGCTTTTTTTACTTGAATTCAGCAGAATACGTCTCCATTGGAACGGGGCTATTCTTGATTGTAGAGCGTCTCCCCACGTTTACATTAACGCTCGATATAACAACGCTAAGAAATACTTGGGCAGCACCCAGATATTGATTGGAATTCAGGACCTCGTGAGCGAACCAGAATCCGACCAGCGCCGCGAATACGGGCTCCAGAGAAAATACAAGTCCCGTCCGGGTAGCCGTCGTATATTTTTGGGCAATTGTCTGAAAAATGAACCCGACCGCGGTGCACACCACGCTAAGAACAAGGACGGCAATCCACGAGTTGGTCGTGCTCGGCCATACTGGAGCTTCAAAGAGCAGAGACGAGATGAACGCGTACAATCCGGTGAATCCAAGCTGCAGGATGCCAAGGCTTAGCGTATCGACCTTCTGCGCGGCAGTGCTTACCATATTTATATGAAGCGCATAACATAATGCGGCTGCGATGCAGAACAGATCACCGATCTTAAATGTAAAAGGAAGCTGGATGGTTAACAGTGCAATGCCCGTTAAGGCCAGCACAATACTGACAACCACTTTGTTCTCTATTTTTTTCTTAAATAGAAACGTATGTAATAAGGGGACAAACACCACCGTTAGACTGACCAGAAATCCGGCATTGGATGTTGTCGTGGTCTTGAGACCGAAGGTAAGCGCGGTGAACATGATAAATAATATAAAGCCTAGGAGCATGGCATATCGAATCGTCTTTACGTTAACCTGGCGCAAGCGGGGGAGAAAAATCACGCCTGCAAGTATAAAGGCCAATCCAAAGCGTAGGGCTATCAAATTAAACTCCCCTAGCGAATCCAGTCCCATTTTCATAAAAAGATAGGACGAGCCCCAACAAATGGTGATGAATAAAATCATAAGATCGGCCTTCAGCGGTTTCAAGTTCTATTTCCTCCTTCAAGTGATTGAACAGAATCAGTATACTCACGTACAATAGACAAGTAAAACGAATGTTTCTAATGATAAACATGAGTAAAATTCATGTATAAATGAGCAGGAGGAATTCCCTTGAGCATAAATAAATTCAAAGTTCTATTGAAGGTCGTCGAGCTCGGAAGTTTGACCCAAGCCGCTGAAGTGATGGGTTTTACGCAGTCCGGTGTCAGCCATATGATCAGCAGCCTGGAAGATGAGTTTGGTTTCTCGTTGCTGATTCGGAACCGTTCAGGAGCGAAGCTGACAACCAATGGCGAAGAGATTCTGAAGACGATACGGGAAATATTGAAATGGAACGAACATTTGGAACAGCAGGTGGCTTCCATTCATGGAATCGAGCTGGGAACCATTCACATCGGTACCTTCACCAGTGTAGGTGTTCACTGGCTGCCGGGCATTATTCAGGACTTTCAGCGGGATTATCCCCATATCGAGATTCGTTTGGTCGAAGGAGATTACCGGGAAATCGAGGATTGGATCGCTGAGGGCAAGATTGATTGCGGGTTCCTGTCACTTCCAACGTCGGATACATTCGATGCGATTCCCCTGCATCAAGACCCGATGCTTGTATTGCTGCCCATGGAACACCCGCTTAGTTCTGAGGACTCTATTACATTGTCCCAGATTGAGAATGAACCCTTTATTATGCCAAGCAAAGGTTCCGATTATGATGTGAACCGGATGCTGGAGAAGGCCCGGATCAAGCCGGATATCAAATATACACTTGGTGATGATTATGCCATTATGGCCATGGTGGAGAAGGGCCTCGGCATCAGCATTCTTCCTGAACTTGTGCTGCGAGGGCAGCGGCGGAATATACGGCTGATCGAATTGAAGGAAAAGAGCTTCAGATCGCTCGGTATTGCCGTAAACTCCATGCGGGAGATATCTCCGGCTACGAAGCGATTCTTGAATTATGTTAAGAGTTATCCCAAGCTGTAGCTGCTATAGCGAAGCTAAATGTGACTCATACCCGGCATCCAGACTCTACACACGGCAGTAGCTTCGTTCATGATCATTCACTACATAAAATAATGGGTGTCACAAAATCGCTTGTTGGGATTGTTATATAGGTAAACAAAGAAGGAGGTGAGCTCGCTTGCAGCCAACCATCCCCGGGGAAGCGGAAGGAAAAAGAGAAGCCATTGAAGCGGTTGTAGAACAAGTCAAATCAGGAAATAAACACGCATACCAAGCGATCATCCTCCAGTTTGAGCGGCAGATGTACACGTACTGCTACTATATTCTGAAGAATCATGCGGAGACCGAAGATGCGGTACAAGAAATTTTTATTCGTGCCTATGAACATCTTCATCAGTACAAGAGACAAGTGTCTTTCTCCGCCTGGTTGTATAAAATGGCCTATCATCATTTGATCAATATCAAAAAGAAGCAGAGCCGTTTTCTTAACCTGATGGAGCATTACAAGGAACAGCAGCCGGTTATGCAAATATCTCAGCACGAGCCGGTTGTGTACGAGCTGTTAACCTACCTGACAGCAGAAGAACGACACATATTGCTGCTGAAGGCGGTTGAACAGTATACCTTTGAGGAAATCAGCGACATTATGGGACTCAAATCGGCAACGATACGAAAGAAGTATGAACGGTTACGACGTAAACTGATGGACCGAATAAGCAAAAAAGGAGAGGTAGCACGTGGGACAATCGCCGAAACAAACGGAATTCGCTGAAATGAATGTACTTGAAGAAATGATATGTGAATCGTCTTTACCGAAGAATAGTATGAGCTATCAAATCATGAACAGGATTGGAGAACGTGAAATGACAAGAGCATCATCCAAACGGAAACCGAGTATTTTAAAAAGAACGATACTCGTTGCATCCGCGGCAGCAGTGTTGGGAGGAACCGTGATCGGGTCAGGATTTGTATCGCCGGTGATGGCGGCAACCCTAAAGCAAATCCCAGGGATCGGCGTGCTATTCAAAGGAACCAGCGAAGAAGCAGTTCATACCGCTATAAAGCAAGGGATTCTATCCGAACCTAACTTGAGCGTGACTCATGATGGCGTGACTTTGAAGATAGCTAACCTTCTATATGATGGAACCCGGCTGTCCTTTTTACTGGAGCGCGAGGGAGTGGATTTGCCGAGTACAGCTTCTCCTTATATAAGCAAAGATGCTGAAATAGTCGGAGGTAGCGACGAGTATGTTAAATCGAGACAAGTAGCTAAAGAAGATCAGGTAAAAGGATATATCGAAATGCCGCGAATTCTGGTAGACGGACAAGAAGTGAAATTTGGCGAAGGTGGGTTCGGAGACTATCCCCAACAAGATAATGCCTATCTCGTTGAGCTTACCAAGGATCTAGAATTGCCTGATCAATTCGAGCTGACCATTCAGGCTAACGTAACTAAAGTGAATGAAACGTTCGAGTTCAAGGTCCCTGTGAATGTCGCTAATAAGTCGGTTGTCGTGAAGCCAAACGATGCTACGAAATCGGATGGACAATTCAGTTATACCGTCAAGCAATTGGATATTTCACCGGTATCGACCCGTCTGGTTCTGGACAGTCAAGGTCTGGTTCCAGCTTCACCAGAGCAATCAGGCGATTACAGCGCGAGCATGGTCTATTATGAGCTTGTGGATGATCAAGGAAATGTGCTGACTCCTCGGAAGTTTGGTTACTTTAACAGCAAGCCCAAGACCGAATATCATATTGATGAATTGTTCAGTCCTGTAAACAGAACTCCGAAATCCATAACGATTAAGCCGTTTACCCTGACCGTAAACAACAAGGATTGGAGCGTTGTCGGTCATGGAAAGAACAGCCACGGGGATAAAACATATCTAACGGATCTGGAAATGATCATTCCGATTAAGCCGTAACAACGAGTGTAAACATAGAAGAGGCCCGCATATGCTGCGGGCCTCTCTCATTCTTCATCATTCACGCTTAAGTTTCGGCTCGGAATGTTTTGCCTAACGGGTTGCCAAGGCTATAATAATGCCGGAAATTATATATGATCGGGCTCCATTTGGCGGGATCAATGTGATGTTCATTCAAGACGATGTCGTGATGGGCATGCACGTGTACAGCCTCTGTTTCTACAATGGCAAACATGGATGAATAGTCAGGAAACCGAATGTGATTGACCTTGGCTTCAATCTGTATCGGACACTCCATGATACGAGTTGGCTTTACCGTGACAGAATCCGCAGGAATTAAACCGCTAATCGCGTATTTATCTTTTTCATATGTAAAACCGTTCGTTGCCTTACCATTAGGAACCGGATATTTTCCTGTATGAGGGGCTAATTGTTCAACATTTTCCCATAAGGAAGGGTCAGGAAGGTTGATGACACATTCCGGATGCCTTTCCAAGTTCTCTATCGCTTTACCCCCGAGTCCGATTCCTAAAATAATGTAATCTCCCAGCGCCCATGAAGAGGATATGGGACTAATATTTACGGTATTATCTTCATTTAGCGTATTGAGTAAAATAACCGGGGTTCCATAGTAAAGTATTTTCGGTTTAATGATGTCCGAGTTGATCATGCCTTTCATTTCCTTCATAAAATGTTCCTCCCATTAACTGTTCTATTCCAAACCATTGTAAAATAGAAAAGGTTCGATGCTCATCGAAATATGGATTACATCAGGAGGGATCGAGATGAATGCGAATTCGAACATAGCACAAGTAGCCTCACTCGTTAGCGATGCTTCTAGAGCGGCTATTTTAACCGTCTTATTGGATGGGCGATATCATCCGGCAAGCGAGCTGGCGTACATGGCAAACATCAAACCGCAAACGGCCAGCTTCCATTTATCGAAAATGGTAGCGGCGAATCTGGTCACTGTCGAACAACAGGGAAGACATCGTTATTACGGGATACAGAATCAGGAGGTTGCCCAGATCATGGAGACACTTCTATCCATAACGCCTCCGGTCGAAATAAGATCATTAAACCAGGCTGCGGAGAATGAAGCCTTACGTCAGGCAAGGACATGCTACGATCATCTTGCGGGGAAATTGGGAATCCAATTGACGAATTCATTGCTCAGCGCCGGGGTCCTATCCGAAGAGGAAGATCAATATACGGTTACAGAAAAAGGAGAGGACTTTTTCAAGGCATTTCAGGTCGATTTGAGTCGTGTTAAACGCAAACGCCGCTCTTTCACACATCGATGCCTGGATTGGAGTGAGAGACGACATCACCTGGCCGGGGCATTGGGACATGCCCTGCTAGAAAGGTTGCTCGAGTTACATTGGATACAACGCGTTCCAAGCACAAGAGCCATAAAAATCACGCCAGAAGGCAAGAAGGGATTGCAGGAAATATTCCATATTGACGTGGAGTAGGAACGGGGCTACGGTATAGGACTAATGGTGAAGGTAGACGCTGCAGATATACTTATGGATGCAGAAATATGAACGCAGTAAAACGGATGCAGAAAAATTAAAAGGACTGCTCTCGCCTCATCGGAAGATGAAGAAAGGCAGTCCTTGAATTAGAGATTAGCGCAGTGTTTTCAAAGCTCCGCTCCATGCAAGCACTTGATCAAGCATGCCATTCAGGTTGACGAGATGCAGATCAGCCGGTTTGAATACAGAGCCATTCTCGAAATCAGTGAATAACGAAAGCGCCGGGTGTACACGAACATCCGCTACGGACAATTCGCCCAGAATTCCACGCAGATGTTCGGCAGCACGAGCGCCGCCAACCGAACCATAACTCACGATGCCTGCAGCTTTGTTGTTCCATGGCTCACGAGCAAAATCGAGTGCATTTTTCAAAGCCCCAGAAATACTGTGGTTGTATTCTTGTACGATGAAGACAAAGCCGTCAAGACTGTTCAGCTTGTTGTTCCAAGCGGTAGCTTGCTTTGTAGCATCAGCTTCGCCCAAAAGCGGCAGCTTGTAATCAGCGATATCAACGATTTCGTAGTTTGCATCTCCGCGTTCATCAGCGATACGTTTAACCCATTCACCTACTTGCGGGCTTAAACGGCCTTGACGTGTGCTGCCTAGAATGATACCGATATTCAATTTGGACATTGTTGTTACCTCCTGATTATTTGAAATTTATTTTTACCGTGATGTATTTGTTATTTTGCATGAGCTAATCATAATCTCAGGGGGTTAACTTTGTCAAGTAGCTTACAAAAAGTTTGTGAAAATTATTCCAACATTTTTTGTCCCATTACGGTCCCAATGCGCCTGGATATGTTCCTGACAACGGACGGTGTTTTGTACCGCATAGACAGCAGTAATGTTATACTGATCATATGTCCTGAAACAATATTTCTGAAGCGGGATAAGCGGTAATTCAGCAACAAAAGTACATATACAGATTGGAGAGGTGAAGCAAGTATGGAACTTAGACAATTAAGATCCGACGAGTTTGAGATCAGCACCAAATTATCCGAATATGCCTTTCAATATACGCTAACACCGGAGCAGCGAGAATCCAATCAAAAACATTTTAAACCTGAACGCTTCTGGGGGATATTTGATGGAGAAGAGCTGCAAGCGAAACTGACCATCATCCCGCTGCAAGTTTATGTGCATGGAAACAAATTCGAAATGGGCGGTATTGCCGGTGTGGCAACATGGCCCGAGAACCGCAGACAGGGACATGTATCCACCTTGCTCAAGCATGCATTGCAAGAGATGAAGAGCAAAGGCCAGACCCTCTCCTTCCTGCATCCGTTTTCGATCCCGTTCTATCGTAAATTTGGCTGGGAACTTTACGCGGAATACAAAAAGTACACCATTCCGGTATCTAAATTCCCGCGTAAGGTGGAAGTGCCTGGCCGCATTGTAAGAGGCGTAACCGATATTCCAACACTGGACGGCATGTATCAAGCCTATGCCAGCCGCTATAACGGGACTCTTGTGCGTGATGAAGCATGGTGGACAAGATCCGTGCTGCAAGGCGACAATCACAGCGTTGTTTATTATTCAGCGGAGGGAAAACCGACGGGCTACGCGTTATATGAACTCAAAGACAAAGATCTTGTGTGCGACGAATTTGTGTACCTGAACGAAGAAGCACGAAGCGCACTCTGGACCTTTTTTGGAAACCATGATTCCAGGATTGAGCAGGTTACAATGACAATGGTACCTGGGGATGATCAGCTGCCATTCATGCTGCCGGATCCACGCGTTACCCAGGAAGTGGTCCCTTACTTCATGGCCCGAATCGTAGATTTGAAATCCTTTGTGGAGCAGTACGCTTTTGAGGCTCATCAGGAAGCCGTAATGACCTTAGAGGTGGAAGATTCCGCTGCGCCTTGGAATGCGGGCAGATGGAGGTTGTCCGTTAATCAAGAGGGGAAAGCGGAGCTGTCGGAGCTTCCGACCGATCAAGGGGAGCAGGCTGATCTGACCACCGATATTCAGACGTTGTCTGCTCTGTTTACGGGATATAAAAGACCACAGGCGCTGCATGCCATTCACCGGCTATCCGGGAATCCAAAGGCTGTAAAACAACTGGAAACGATGATCCCCGCCGGTCAAACCTATCTCATGGATTTCTTTTGAGAAAGGGAGAAGACTAGGTGATTCGCAGACTTTTGCCTGAAGAACTGGGGCGTCTCTTGGAAACGATCAACAGAGAGCAGCATTTCTTATACTATTCCTATCTCACATTTCGGAAGAATCATACCGTTCACTATGGGCAGTTCTCAGAACATGGAGAGCTGCTGGGTGTTGCGGCTTTCCTGAAGGGTCTGCCTTTTTACGCCTTTTCGGTGTATCCCCTTCAAACATCGTTTCGATTTCGGTCCGTGCTGACCCGAATGATTCAAGATCTGGAATTACCGGATGGGGCATTAGGGAGCTTTATCGTGAGTGAGGATGAATGGGAGGTTCTAAATCCTGAGGTTGATGTGACGAAACCTCCCGCAGGCATCCTTCTCATGAAGCATTGGCATCTTGAAGATTTGCCTGTAGGGGATAACGAAGTGTTTCGTTTAGGCCCATCGTACTTTGATATGATCGAGTCAAAAATGGCTGAGTTCCATTCAATGGCTTTTGCAAGGGAAGAGCTTCATCATCCGTTTTATGGGGTTGTTCAGGATCAGGAGCTCATCGCTGTCGGCGGATACCATATTTATAGCGATGATTATGTGGAGCTTGGAAATATCGGCACGGATGCTGCGTGGAGGAGACAGGGGTACGGCAAAAAGGTGTGCGCGGAATTGACCCGTAAGGGGCGTGCAATCACTCCCCATGTGTATCTGAATGTGCTGGAGGATAACCTAAGCGCGGTACGTTTATATCAGTCTCTGGGATATGTTACGGTGTGCAAACAGTACATCGTTGAATTCGGTCTATAGTTAGGAGCAAGGGGAAAGAAGCCTGATTTATCAGGCTTCTTTCGTTTTTTCATCGGAGGGTACAGGTTCAGCCCTGAACCTCACGCTTGGAATAAACATAAAGCTTCCCGTCATCTCCGTATTCCGCGTATGCGATGTCTTCCAGGGAGTCAAAACCTTGTTCCCGAGCTTTCGCTTGGATCTCGCCCTGTTCAATGGGTTTGCCCAGCATCGATTCCTCGAGCAGCTTTCCCTTGTCAATAACCGTTACCGTAAAGGTGTCCGGCTTGGCTGCTAGGCCCATATCCTGAGCCGTGGGCGGCTCGTACTCAGGTTTACGCATGACGGAAAGCGATCCGTCCGTTTCCAGTATGGCGTATTTGACTTCAGTTAACGAGAAAATGCTTTGCCGTCTCAGCATGGATAACAGCTGTTTATATTCCATATCGTATTTGTTCAACAATTTTTGGTTGAGCTTTCCGTTATCGATCAGGAGTACCGCCCGGCCTTCCGTTAAATATCCGAACTTAACAAAGTGGGTGGTTGCCTTCTCGAAGAGGTAAGACATCGTTGTCCAAAGCGCAAGCGCGAATAACAAATGATAAAGGTTTACCTTATCATCATAGAGGCTTGCCCCGACGATTTCACTCAGAATTAAGGAGGACAAGAAGTCAAGCGGTGTAAGCTGGCTGATGGTTTTTCTCCCCGTAACAAATGTGATGATCCATAACCCGAAAAAGCTGACGATTAGTTTAATCCCTAAATCTATAAACATATCCATGGACAACCCTCCTTCAGCGTTCATGTCATATGGTAAGATATTAAACGTTTAGGCTTCAAGGAGAAACAAGGGAGATTTAACCTCCCATTTCGAGGGTTGACGATTACTTGAGAATTTCCAAAAAGCTCTCCTTGATCCCCTAAAACTTTACTCTTTTTAAATCAACCACTTGAAAACGACGCTACGTCATCTTGTAAGATGTATGTTGTGATAGAAAATTACGATCGATGTCATGAATACATACAGAAGGAGATGGTCGGAATGAACAAGGGAGATGTCATTATTTACGCTTGCGTCATCATTGGAGCGGGTATCGGTTTAGCGCTGGACAGCGCGTTCCCAGGAGTTCTGGTCGGTTTAGGCGTTGGATATTTGATAAAAATCTCATGGAACCATGAAGAAAAGTAACCATGATAGAGATATTTACATAGGTTGTATTAGAGGGGAGTGGAAGTAATACAAATTAACATGGAGCTATCATTCGGATTGGGTTTGACAATTAGAAAAAACTGACTTATAGTACTTTACTATCAGCAACGATCAAAGACATGATTCTTGAAACGACCTGCCCAGAGAGGGAAGTGATTGGTGAAAGCTTCCTCCGTGATTGCTTCTTGAATTACCCCTTTGTAGCTGTGTTTTTGAACCCTGATCGCTCGTTCGACTATCGAGATATGGAACTAGAAAACACCGAATCATCCCCGTTACCGGATGTCTGAATGAGGATCCGATGAGCATGCTGCGATTTAGCCGCTGTAAGTCTGGATCAAATTAGGGTGGAACCACGAGCTGAACGCACTCGTCCCTTCGGGATCGAGTGCTTTTTTGCGTTCAATCTAAATTTGATGGAGGGATAACAATGTCAATCGTAGTAACGCTGCCAGACGGAAGTAAAAAGGAGTATCCCGCACAAACGACGATGGATCAAATCGCGGAATCCATCCATTCAGGTCTGAAGAAACAAGCCGTTGCAGCCAAAGTGAATGGGAAACTCGTGGATTTGGATCATAAGCTGTGTGAGGATGCGGAAGTAAGCATCATAACGCTGGATTCAGAGGATGGACTGTATGTGTATCGGCACAGCGCGGCTCATCTGATGGCCCAGGCCGTTAATCGGTTGTATGGCAGCCAGTCCGTCCATTTGGGGGTAGGACCTGTCATTGAGGATGGTTTTTATTATGATATGGATTTGGGGCACTCGATTACGTCTGAAGACTTGATTGCCATTGAGCGGGAAATGCAGAAGATCGTTCAGGAAGACCTGCCGATTATTCGCAAGGAGGTGGGTCGTCAGGAGGCCGAACGTATTTTCCAAGATGACCCGTACAAGATGGAGCTGATCCGCGAATTACCGGCGGACGAGGTCATTTCGGTGTATGAGCAGGGAGAGTTCGTTGATTTGTGCAGGGGGCCGCATCTTCCTTCAACGGGCAGAATCAAGGCATTCAAATTAATGAGTGTGGCGGGCGCTTATTGGCGGGGGAGCTCGGACAATAAAATGCTGCAAAGAATATATGGAACGGCGTTTCCCAAGAAGTCGCAGCTCGAGGAGCATCTGCTGCTGCTTGAAGAGGCCAAGAAACGGGATCATCGGAAGCTGGGTAAAGAGCTCGGGCTCTTTATGTTCTCGGAGGAAGCACCGGGCATGCCTTTCTTTTTGCCGAACGGGATGATCATCCGCAATGAGCTGGAGCAATTCGCAAGAGGACTTCAGTTCCATCGCGATTATGATGAAGTGCACACGCCGCTGATGATGAACAAGCGGCTGTGGGAAATGTCCGGTCACTGGGATCACTACAAAGACAATATGTATTTCACGCAAGTGGACGAGACGGAGTATGCGCTGAAGCCGATGAATTGTCCAGGGCATATGTTAGTCTACAAAAACTCGCTGCATTCCTACCGAGAGCTGCCCATTCGCATTTCCGAATTTGGCCAGGTGCACCGCCATGAATTCTCAGGGGCACTGAACGGTATGATGCGGGTGCGCACGTTTTGTCAGGATGATGCGCATATTTTTGTAAGACCTGATCAGATCCAGGAAGAAATCAAGCAGGTTATCGATTTTATCAGCCAGGTTTATCAAGTGTTTGGCTTTGATTATACAATTGAGTTATCGACAAGACCGGAAGATTCCATGGGCTCTGAGGAATTGTGGGAGCAGGCGGAGTCTTCCCTGAAGCAGGTGCTGGATCAACTGGGGCTGCCGTACCGGATTAATGAAGGGGATGGCGCGTTTTATGGTCCGAAAATCGATTTTCATATCTTGGATTCCTTAAAGCGAAGCTGGCAATGCGGCACCATTCAACTGGATTTCCAATTCCCTGAAAAATTCGATCTTTCGTATATCGGAGAAGATAACCAGAAGCATCGGCCGGTTGTTATTCACCGGGCGGTATTTGGATCCATCGAGCGATTTATCGGGATTCTTACAGAGCATTACGGCGGGGCTTTCCCGATGTGGTTGGCTCCCGTACAGGTTATGATCATACCGGTATCCGACCATTATATCGATTACTCGTTAAAGGTGAAGAAGCGTCTGGAAAATGCCGGCATACGGGTGAACGTCGATGTAAGAAATGAAAAGCTGGGTTATAAAATCCGTGAGGCGGGTCTGCTGAAAACGCCTTACACGCTTGTTCTTGGCGAGAAGGAAATGAACTCCGATCATGTATCCGTCCGTAAACGGGGCGAGGGCGAACTTGGAGAGAGTGCCTTAGATGATGTGATCGCAAGGCTTCGGAATGAGATTGAGTCCAGGGGGATTTGAACATCCCATTGATGATATTCATCACCGTGCTTGATCCTTGGACATGGTATCATTTGGATGTTCGTCTTTAAATGATGAATGTAAATGATGAAGGAGAGTGTACCGTTGCAAACGTACCAGAGCAAGGAAGCTTTCATCGCTGAAATTCAACGAACGTATAGCCTTTTTGACCAAGAATTTGATGAGGTACCAGAGGATGAAAGGAATCTTCGTATTGGCGAAGTCGATAGAACACCCCAAGAGATGATTTCCTATCAGCTGGGATGGCTAACGCTGGTGATGAGCTGGGAGAAGGATGAACTTGCGGGTAAAGAAGTTACGACGCCAACCCCTGACTTAAAATGGAATCAGTTGGGGGCGTTGTATCAGCAATTCTATCATACGTATGATGGATATTCTTTGGAAGAATTACGTTCGTTGTTAAAGCAGAGGACAAATGAATGGTGTGAATGGATCAGCGGCTTACGTGAGGAAGAGTTGTTTCATTCAGGCGTTCGTAAGTGGACGGTAACCGGTGCCAATTGGCCGATGTGGAAATGGCTGCACATCAATTCCGTCGCGCCGTTCAAAAGCTTCAGAACCAAAATCCGAAAGTGGAAAAAGCATGCCGGCTAGCCCATATTACTCGGCAGACAAAACGATTCGAGGTTATCTCGAATCGTTTTTTTCGTTGGAATCGAATGAAAAGGGACAGGTTTGTTCCTTTATCACCACCTTAGGGGCGCAAAAGTCAAAATATTGCACATCAAGGCAAAAATCGGCTCTACAAGAACCGGGTGACTCTCCTTATCATGAATCGTAATCATGATGGATTGGAAGGGAGCACGACGTTATGTGGAGCAGTGCGATTAAAGATGCTGTAGAGAAAATCCGGAAGAACATGGATACCTTCGGGACAAGATTTCCCCACGTCAGCAGGGACGGCGCTTATTTGCTGAATGACAATGACGACTGGACGAACGGTTTCTGGAGCGGACTTCTCTGGCTATGTTATGAATACACGGGCGACGAGGCCTTTCAATTGGGCGCGAAACGAACGGTAGAAGATTTTCGCCGCCGCTTTGCAGAAAAAAAGGTGCTTGATCATCACGATATCGGATTTCTGTATTCCTTGTCCTCCAAAGCGGAGTGGATCGTTGAGAAGAACGAGAGCGCCCGCCAATTGACGCTTGAGGCTGCCGACTTGCTGCTGAAACGCTGGCGTCCAGACGGAGGATATATTCAAGCGTGGGGTCCTGAAGGAGATCAACAGGAGGGCGGTCGCATCATTATCGATTGTTTGATGAATCTGCCGCTGCTGTTCTGGGCGGGACAGCAAACCGGTAAGTCCCAGTATAGAGACATCGCAATCATGCAGGCGGAGAAGACAAGACGTTATCTGGTGCGGGGAGATGACAGTTCATACCACACCTTTTTCTTCGATCCGCTTACAGGGGAGCCGATCGGCGGTGCCACGCATCAGGGCTTTACGAACGGCTCGACCTGGACGCGGGGACAAGCGTGGGGGGTGTACGGCTTCGCACTGGCTTACCAATATACAGGAGATCGTGTATACCTGGAAACCTCCAAACGAATGGCGAAGTATTTCCTGAAGCACTTACCGGAGGATCATGTCGCCTTTTGGGACTTTAACGCCCCCGTAAGCGCTGATACTTACCGCGACAGCTCTGCCTCCGCCATTGTGGCAGCAGGCTTGCTGGAACTGATTGGACATTTGGATGAGGAGGATCCGGAAAGAACCGACTTTGAGCAAAGCCTGGAGTTTTCCATGACCTCGCTGGTACGAAATTACTCTACGATCGGCAAGGAGGCGGAGGGTCTGCTGCAGCATGGCTCTTATCATGTACGCGGCGGATTGTCACCGGATGATTTCATGATCTGGGGGGATTATTTTTACCTGGAAGCTTTGATTCGGATGGAGACCGGGAGCAAGGGGTACTGGTATGAACGCTGATGCCACGGAAGCTTCGGTGAATGCCGTATGGGCTCTTTTGAATCTGGAGGATCCCGTTATGCGTTCGATGCAGGATGCAGATGATCAAGGCCATCGGCGCGATATGCTGTGTAAGCTGCATAAACATTTCTCCTGTCGGAACACACCCGGATGGTGGATGAGCAGTGAGGATCAGCAGAAAATTTCGGATTATGTGAAGCAATTCTGTGCAGATGAACTGGAAACCGTCATGAAGACGGCGGATGAGGTGGTGCAGCAGACGTTCCTGTTCCGCTTTCCATGGGATATGGAACGGAGCGTGATTCCCGTTACATTTGACGGTGATATTGACTGGTGCCATATTCCCGATCAAGACGTGGAGTGGACTTATATGCTGAATCGCCACCGCTATTGGGTGGCGCTGGGACAAGCGTATGTGATGACAGGCGATGAGAAGTATGCAGCGGTGTTTAGCCAGCAGCTTGAAGACTGGATCGATCGGAATCCTGTCCCTAGAGAACCAACGACGGATACGTTGACATGGCGTCCGATCGAGGCGGGTCTGCGCAGCGTGAACTGGATCAAGGCACTTCGATACGTGATCGGTAGCCCTTCCCTGACTCCGTCATTGCTCGGTAAAACGCTGATTTCGCTTCACGAGCACGGGGAGTATTTGGCTGCTTCCTTCACCAGCTGGAAGCATATCAGCAACTGGGGAGTACTGGAAACCTGCGGCTTATACCATATTGCACTGTTCTTCCCCGAGTTCAGCAAGTCAGCACGGTGGCGGGAAATGGGAGAAGAGAGACTGATGGAGACGGCGAGGATTCAGATTATGGCGGATGGCATTCATTGGGAGCAATCGCCTACATACCATCATGAGGTGCTGGTTTGTTATCTTGACTGCATTCACCTCGCCAATCTCAACGGGTTGGAGCTCGACGGTCCATTTCGGCGTACGGTCCGCGAGATGGCCGAAGCCTCTCTATACTGGGCGAAGCCGAATCACAGACAGCCGATGCTGGGAGACAGCGACGATAGCGATATTCGTGGTATTCTGACCTATGCCGCGTGGTTATTTGGGGATTCCGTTCTGAGATATGGCGGCCATGCTCGACCGGATTATGATAATGCCTGGCTGTTCGGCATAGACGGAATCCGGGAGTACAAAGCTATGGTTCCAGCGGAGCCGCCATGTCAGAGCCGGGCTTTAACCCATTCCGGTCATTATACGATGCGAACGGGTTGGGACGAAGATGCATTGTACCTTTATTTTCACTGCGGCCCGCTTGGCGGAGGCCACGGTCACGCCGATATGCTGCACGTGGATCTTCATGCCTACGGCCGTGATCTGCTCACGGATCTTGGAAGGTATAACTATAGCGACCATACACCGCTGAGAAAAGCATTAAAGGAGAGCTCAGCCCATAACACAACGGTTGTCGACGGAATCGGGTTTACCGGAATCAAGGACACCTGGTCTTTCGACCGGATTGCCGCGCCGCTAGGCTGCAAATGGGTCAGCAGGCCGGAGTTTGACTATGTCGAGGGGGCGCATGACGGCTATCTCTATGGGAATGAACCGTTGTATCCGCGGAGAAGGATCATTTTTGTTAAGCCTTATTTTTGGCTGCTGATCGACAGCTTGGTGTGCCTTGAGCAGCATACCTTTACCCAGAATTTTCATTTTCCGCACCCGCCAGGAGAAGTCGGGATCGAAGCGGAGTCATTGATATGCCGTACTAACACCCCCGGGGAGGCGAATCTATCGATTATCCCCGTACGCACAGACGGTCTGCGCGGAGAAGTTGGCGAGGGTGTAATATCCCGCGAGTATAACCTGTTGGAACCGAATGCGAATGTGACTTACTCCCGGACGGGAAAAGGATTGATCAGCATCATGCAAGTGCTGTATCCTCATCGTCCAGGCGAAACGGCTTCTCCGCGAGTCCGTAAGGTCCCGGTATACCGTCATACGGGTGAGCGGGTTCATGACGGGCAAGCGGAGGCATGCGGTGTTCAGCTCCTGGGAATGGAAGAGGAGTTTATACTCGTTGTTAGTCACCGTGCACCGTCCGGCCATTATGATTCTTATGTGGTGGAGGACATGCAGATCTTCGGGGAGATTGTGCTGATGACCCTTCAAGGGGGAAAAAAGCAAGCAACCGTCATCATTTAATGAATGCTTCCAGCACAGAGGACTGATAGAATAAAGAGGACAAGAGCATAAGAGAGGCGCAGAGAAAATGTTCAAATTCACCTACTACAAACGCATCCAGCTGTCGTTTCTTTTGCTGATCTTTATTCCGCTGATAGCGGTTTCTATCATTTCGTTTGTTCTGATTCGGGATACGATGGTAGAGAAGCTGCAGCTCAGCAACGAGAATGTCCTGAACGTCATGACGGATGAGCTGAGCAAGACGATTGACGATGTCACGTTTGCTTCCCATTTTATCGTGAACGATACGAATGTTCGCAATATCCTGAAGTCATTCGCAGACACCAAACGGCTGGCTACTTATCAAGATTATGTACATTTTAGACAAATTCAGGACGTATTTTCCCTGATTAATTCCAAGCCGCTGAATAATAACGTTCGCATGTACTTGGTCAACCGTCAGCATTTTGTCATCTCATCCGGCACGGAGGATTTGACCGCCCTTAACGGAAGCCTCGACAAACTGATGGAGCGCGTCGATCTCAGTAAACCGGAAACCCTGCAATGGCTTGGGATGACCGGCGGCGACTCGTCAGGGAAAGGCAAGAGTTATTATATTGCCAGGGTGATCTATGACAGCCGAGAGAAGAGGCAAGTGTCCGTATTGCTTAGTGCCATTTCCGATTCGTACTTCAACAAGCTGCTGGGTACGATCGACTTCGGCAAGGTGGCGCTCTTTGATGCAAACGGGGAATTCATCGCAGGCAATTCCGGGTTGATCCCGCATCATACGGAGACCAAGGGCAGTGTCCGAACGGACAGAACCATATTGAAATCGAACTGGAAGCTGGGTTACGAGGCCTCGGAGAAAGAGTGGTCGGGGCAAATCTCCCGGACCTTTTATACCGGTCTTGCCGGGGTTCTGCTGCTATTTCTCGTGTTCTCCGGGATGTCCATCCTGATCGCCAAAAGGCTGCACAGTCCGATTCTCAAGCTGCAGCGGGTCGTACGCCAGTTCGGAATGGGAAACCTGGATGTCAGACTGGAGGTCAAGGGCAAGGATGATATCGCCGAATTGGGGCAGACGCTGAATACGATGCTCGATCAATTGCAGCGGCTGATCCATGATATCGAACAGGAGCAGGAGCAGAAGCGAGTGATGGAGCTCGAGGCCTTGTTTATGCAAATCCGCCCTCATTTTTTGATTAACACGCTGAATTCGATCAAATGCAGCCTGATCTTGACGAAGGATACGCTTCACAGTGGAATTATTGATTCCCTGATGAGTTTGCTCCGAGCCTATCTCAAGGTCAATGAGCCGGCCACCTTACGCGAGGAATGCAAGCTGCTGGGCCACTATGTTGACATTATGAAAATCCGCAATGAAATCCCGCTTCATTTACAGGTTGATCTGGATCCGGAAACCGAGGGACTCATCTTGCCGAAACTTATTTTGCAGCCCATCGTTGAGAATGCCATCGTCCACGGGCTTGTTGATCATCAAACTCCATGCATTGAGATCCGTTCCCGTAGCAACCCGGACGGAATCAGAATCGAGATTATCAACAATGGCTTCGGGGCCGATGAAGACATGCTCCAATGTCTAAACCGTAGACTTGGAAAACCAAGCGGCGAGCAGGATGGAGCTTATGAGAGAGTCGGTCTTATGAACGTGATTCAAAGACTCCGATTGACCTTCGGACAGGAAGCGAGTTTGACACTCGCCAACCTTCCGCAGGGTGGAATGTCAGTTTCACTGTACTTGCCCCAAAGTCATCATCATGGTTTTTTACCGGAGGGAGAGGAAGAATGATGTACAGAGTAATGCTCATAGACGATGATGTTCCTATGCTCAAGGTACTGCAACAGATGATTGACTGGGAGGCAAACAATCTGCAGATTGCCGGCAGTACGTATTCCAGCGCGAAAGCGATGCATATGTTTGAGGAAGTCCGGCCGGACATTGTCATTACGGATATCGGACTGCCACAGAAAAACGGCATTGAGCTGGCGGACCATTTTATTCGCATAAAGCCGGAGGTTCGGATTATCTTCCTGACGTGTCATGAGGATTTTCATTATGCCCAGCAGGCCGTAAAACTGCAGGCGGATGACTATTTGATCAAGGATCAGCTTACGGCAGAGCAGCTGGAACAGAGCCTCGGCAAGTCCATGCACTTGTTAAAGACGCGGGCTGGTCTGATTAATCGCGAGGCAGCGAGTTACAATAGTCAGCTCTTTCGGCAGGATTTGCTGCAAAAGGTGATCAATGGCTCTCCCTCCGAGGCCACTTTGGCTTATGCGGCGCAGATCGGCATCTCCTGGACGTATCCGTGGTTTATGCTGGGGCTGGTCAGCATTCAGCTCTCCAGCTTTGACAAGCGTTTCAGACAATCGGAATTTCCGCTGATTTTATACGCTGTCTACAATATCGCGATGGAATTGTCCGAATCGTATGAAGGGATTACGCCGTTCATGGAGCAGGGGAACATTGTGATTCTGCATAACTTTAGGGTGAACCTCGCACAGAATGCCAGCTTGCATCTCCATAATTATTTGCAGCGGCTGCGTTATCAGTGCGTCCATTTTCTCAAAATTCAACCGAACGTAATCGCGGTTACGGACAAAATGGAACTAAGCTCGATTGGCTCCATTTATCAGGAAATTCTTCATGACAAATGCGAGTTTTACGAAAATTCCGACTATACGATATCCGAAGTTTCTCAAATAAGGTCGCGGTGGTTTCAAGCCGCGCCTCAGGGATTTCTAGATAGCTACGTTTCGGAGCTGGAAAGGAAACTCATCAAGCAGGACCTCGACGGTATTCGCACGACCCTGCACAAAATCGCCGGCACCGCGAAAGAGCTGTCAATTGATCCGGCCGACTTTGCCAGGGACCTTTCCACCATGCTGCGAGGTATCGAGCTGATGTTCTCCAGTCTCAAATTCGATGAGGATTTGTTTGCCTATCTTGCTTTAGCTCGCACCTTGGAAGATATGATGGAATTAGTGGAGAGAAAGCTGACCCAGATTATCGGAACCCGGCAAGCGGGAGTGGGAAGCTCCACGAATGAGCCGAAGCTGCAGGTGATCCAGCAATATATCGATCAGCATCTTGACGACAACATTACGTCGATCGACATGGCACGCTATCTGTTTTTGAATCCGAGCTATTTTTCGCGCTATTTCAAACGGATGACGGGGTTGACCTTTACGGATTACGTGCATCAATACAAAATGAAGATGGCTACCAAAATGCTCAGAATGTCCGGACAAAATCTGGAGTCCTTAGCTATGGGATTAGGTTATTCGGATCGGACGTATTTTTCAAAAGTGTTTAAAAAATACGTTGGGACCACACCCAGCGAATATAAAGCGAAGTACACCGCACGAAAATAAGCGGACCGCTACCACTTCATTCTTATAAGCATCGAAGCTTAGGCTCCACTTTGTGGGGCTTCTTTTGGTCAAAATCTTGCACATGGCTGGTCATAATCCCTCCTTCTTGCCGATGGCGGATGTATTACTATAATGACAACTTACAAATTGTTGAGGTGATGCTACATGGAGGCTGTACAACAACCAGTGCCCAAGAGCCGGCGGAAGTTTTGGACTCCCAAGCGGAAAGAGGCTTTGATCGGGTGGCTGTTTCTGGCCCCGGAAATCGTCGGGATGCTGCTATTAAATGTGTTTGCTCTTGGATTTTCTTTGTATTTGAGCTTTTCCGATTGGGATATGCTGTCAGGTGTCCAGGGGATCGAGTTTACCGGATTTGATAACTACATCAAGATGTTCCATGATCCGACCATTATTCAAGCGATAAAAAACAATTTGATCTATATGGTTCTTACAGTGCCGATCCCGATTGCCATCGCTCTGGTGCTTTCGGTTTTGATTCACAACAGCGTGTTCTTCAAGAGTTACTTTAAAGTCGCGTTCTTCATTCCTTATATCTCTTCGATTATCGCAGTTGCTGCGGTGTGGAGCGCATTATTCCACCCATCGCTGGGACCGATCAACCAGTTTCTGATGGATCTCGGGATCAGCAATCCGCCGAAATGGCTGGTCGATCCGAAAACGTCGCTTCTGGCGATTTCGATCATCAGTTCCTGGGCGGGCCTGGGCTACACGATCATTATCTATATGGCCGGGCTTACGAACATTTCGAATGAAATTTATGAAGCGGCGGATATTGACGGTGCCAGTGCAATTAAAAAGTTTTTTGCGATTACGGTTCCGATGCTCCGTCCGACAACCTTCTTCCTGTTAATTACGATGTTGATCGGCTCGTTTAAAGTGTTTGACATCATCGCCTTTTTAACGGAAGGCGGCCCGAACAATTCTTCTACCGTGCTTGTATTCCGCATCTATGAGGAAGGCTTTCAATATTACAATATGGGATACGCTTCGGCCATTTCCTGGTTGCTGTTCGCGATTATCGGTCTGATTACCGCGCTCACCTGGAAAATGAGAAATGAAGAATAAGGAGGGAGAGGAATGTACATGCAGCTTCTTCGAAAAAACCTGTCCAAAGTGGTAGTCACCTTTATCATGGGGGCATTGTCCATTGTGTTTCTCGTACCGCTCATCTGGATGATTTCCGCGGCTTTTAAATATGAGAAGGATGTTATGCGATTCCCGATTC
>NZ_JBNDYG010000043.1:0-150920 GCF_049893405.1 Paenibacillus sp. Dod16 | reverse complement strand
ATTTACTTGTTCCAATCTGTACGGAATGTCCCCATCGATAATCTCAAAGGTTACGTTGACCAAGCTATAAAAGCCATATACTGTCAGACGCTATTTATTTCGGTTCCTATATTCTCCATCACTTCTTTGGTTCGCTCCATTAAACTCGGCTCGGTTGGAACATTTTCACTTGCCTTTCCATCCAAGATTATTGGAGATTTGTTACTTGTCGTTTTGATTCGCTGTTTAAATTGTGATTTAAGTTCGCTTTTTTCCATATTTTCTCCTTTTCATTCGCCATTTTCAGAATATGCAACTGATATTATTCCGATTTTCATATCCTTTATGCATCATAGGAGTCAGGTCCCCAAAAGGCTGTGTTTCCGCCTGCATATAGACAACCAACCCGATAAAATGACCGGAAACCGGGCGGATGCCGTTGTCGCTTCTATGCGCCTGCCATAGACTAATGCTGTAAGTTCAACTTTACCTAACCCAAGGAGGAATGTTTTCAAATGCAGTTTATCAAACAGGCAATGCCCATGTATACGCATGACCAGGCCGCTTATGTCAGGCAAATGTACGATTGGCACATGAAAATGGCTCAGTATCACGAACAATTACGTACCTTTCATCTGGAAAGGGCGAAACAATTTCAAAAGCTCTCCGAAGAAAAAGCGAAAACGTCAGAAATATCCAGCGACACCAGCGCCGCGTAAAGGCGAACCGACATGGAGCGATGTGATGAATTGGCAGCATTCCGAATCAAAATCTGGGACCGCTATGTAACCCTTCGTTCCCAATATGGAACCCGGATGCCCTTGTCTTTCGACCAGTTCTGGTATGACTTTTTGGCCAGGCACATGCTATCCGACTGTGGCGTAGAGCAAGTATATGAGGACTTCTGCAACAACTGGGAGAATCGGTGTGTGAAAAATGTTTGCGATTCGAGCCATCGGTAGAATGCCTGCGAAATAGGACCAAATGGCCGGCTGTTGCCCAAAATGGGTTGCTCCGGCCTTTGATATTTGTATGCAGGGGACAAGGGTAGATGGGATCAAATCCAAGCGGACTTTCACGATGCGGATAACTGCATAGGATGATTCGTTTCTGGACAACTTAAATGCTGTTTGCATAAATTTGGAAAGGCGGATGCCTGCATGTTACCAACATTCAGTACAAGCATTAAAAACTGGACTACCTCTGCCCCAAGACAACCAAATCGATGTAAAAATTGCATCTGGGGCAACTGGGATGGGTTGAAACAATTTTGTTCGAAACCTGTCTGCATTAAGAAACAACCAGTATAAGAGATAGTCCATCT
Organism: Paenibacillus sp. Dod16; assembly: GCF_049893405.1. NCBI lineage: Bacteria > Bacillati > Bacillota > Bacilli > Caryophanales > Paenibacillaceae > Paenibacillus > Paenibacillus sp. Dod16. Next base: position 149,617 of record NZ_JBNDYG010000043.1, on the reverse strand, counting down.
TCTTTTACTTGATCAGGTTCGGTTATCTGTAAAGAATTCATGCCCAGTGACTGGCATTTTTGCCGAGGACGCATATAATGACGTGATCCAACTTTGAGGAGTGATGAATCATGTCCGTTGCGGCTCAAACAAGTACAAAGAGTTTACCTCCCTTYTCCATATGGGGAGTTCATGCATCTGTCGCCGGAAGACCGGTTGTGTGGGGCAAACTCGTGATGCGTGTTTTGCAGGACCAGCAAATTCAAGGCACCATCCAATTTCGCGGAACGCCGATTCCGATTGAAGGAAGCTGGAATGAAAGCACGCAGCAGATCATGTTTCATTCCCCCTACGCCGCCTACTCCGGCCAATTAACCATCTATGACGATGTCCAGATTCAACTTCGGCATTTGGTTCTCACCGGACGTCTGCGGATGCTACCCTCTTCTTTACAGACGAGCGAATATGGAACCTGGGTAGCGACAACTGATATAAGCTTGGCGGGGTATAGCGGCTATATCCCACCGCAACCGCCTTCAACTTCGCTGCCGCCGGTCGGCGTATTTGTAACGTCGAATATACTGTATGGAAACTCGCGTATATAAAGAGCCAAAGCAGGCACATATCGAATGAAAAATGATCGGTATCCGCATAACGGAAAGGGGTGGCATCGGTGGACGAAAATCAGATTCATCATGCAATCAAGCCTATCAATTGATTGTTGAAGCACACCGCAACATGACTGACATTTGGCGCACTCACGTACTGTTTACGCGGCAATGGTGGTTTGGAGTAGGTTTATCGATATGCCCCTGGCTATTTTGGATCGGATTTCGGGATAAGAGAGCTACGGGACAGTTTCTCCTATCCGGGCTTACGATGATTATCGTGTCATCGTGGCTGGACCAGCTTGGGATTGCCATGGGACTCTGGCATTATCACTGGGAATTCATACCGTTCATGCCCGCTAATTTTCCATGGAATTTTTCACTTCTTCCCGTCACGGTTATGTTCTTACACCAGTACAAGTCTGGCATACATCCGTTGTTCAAAGCTCTCCTATTTGGGGGATTTTCCGCTTTTTTGGCTGAACCGATTTCACAAATGGCCGATTTATACCACCCCGTTCACTGGAAACATACATATTCGTTTCCTATCTATGTTGGGCTGTACTTGCTGGCTTCAAGCATTGCCAAGAAGGGCATAGATTGCGGTAAGTCTTTTCAGGAAGACTCTAACCCCTGACAATAGCCAATCATCAAATTTTACCATTCATTAATTTTCTGACGAGTTGACATATTATATACAGATGCCATTTCAGGAGGTGATCAACATGACGGTAGCTTCTCAAGTGAAAACTGCTGTAGCTTCATTAAAAAGCGCGCAGGCCAGCTTTGAACAGTTTGCGTTAAATACACAAAACCAGCAGGCCAAAACCACGTTCACAAATGCAGCGCAACAGACACAAAACCTCATTGACCAGGTCACTCCACGGTTACAACAAATTGAACAGGAAGAACCGCAGTATAAAGGTTTCTAAAAAAGGCCATGCCGATCTCTTCTCGGCATGGCTGCCCCTTTATCTTTATTCCCTCGTAGACGACAGGATTGGGAGGCTGATTTTCTTGGCATGGATAGCAGGATTATGGCTAGTAAATACGGCACTATTGATCATCATTGCGGTTCGGGAGGTGCGCCGCCCCGCCAAAGCGTTGACTTGGATATCAGTCGGACTAGTATTACCGATTATCGGATTCGTTTGTTACCTGTTCGTCACGAATCCTGTGCAAATGCGGCGGGACAAGCTCGTTTCTTCGCACAATAGCCCGATTTCATTACCCCCCAGAATATGGTCACTCCGCATTTGTTATCGCTCGGGCTTTGCAACCTTTGTCTGTCAGTCGTCGACGGAAAGGAAGCCTTCATGGGAGGAATCAACGTTGGGGACGAGTATACCGGAATGAAGCCGGATGTCGGTTTTTGGCGCGACACTCATATGCGGTTAACCGGCGAAACAGCGTATGATGTGAAAGCCGTTTTTGAGGCTCACTGGAAAATGGCGTCACCGGACATGCTCCATTCAACGAGAAAGGCAAAATTTATCCCTGAATCGGCTCAACTTTCAGACGATAAAGCCATTCATCCATTTCCATCCGGCAAAACAGAACGATCCGGATACGGATGGGAATGGGGATCGGAGCTGGGAACGATGGAAGGCACCCACATGGGAAAAGCTTCCCCGTCCAAGGATTCGCATAACGTCTATATACAGATATTCGAAGGCAATCCCGGGCTGCCTACTCCGGTCATTCGGGAAATGCATTTCATCTGCCTGACGCAGGCGACCCGAACTATCGACGTGACCAACCCTTATTTTATACCCGATGCGGATATCATGATGGCCATCAAAACAGCCGCGGCGCGTGGCGTTCGAGTGAGATTACTGGTGCCGCGCCAAGTGATTCCTAAAGTTGCAGGAGCTGCAAGCCGTACGTATTATGGCGAACTCGTGGAAGCAGGGATCGATGTGTTTCAGTACAACAAAGGGGTATTGCACGCGAAAGTCATGATTATCGATGGCGAGATTGCCGAAGTGGGTTCTTCCAACTACGATCTCCGTAGTTACCGTTTAAATTACGAAGTGTGTGCAGTGATGTATCATTCCGATGTGGCCCGGGAGCTTACGGAACAATTCGAACGGGATCTCGCCGAGGCTACTCCATATCGTTTGGAAGATCATATGCATCGTACTTCTTTCGAGCGCATGCTTGATCAAGCAGCGCGTTTGTTATCTCCTTTGTTATAAATTTCAAAAATTACATGGAATTGAATCGAAGTCCAATTTACACATGTATATGGCGAAAGGGGAGAAGGCTTCCAACGAATCAAGTAATATCGAATTTGGGCAACAGTCTATGGTGCAAATATCACGCCCGGCATATAGTGTAAAAAAAGGAGCTGCATCATAGATGATCATATGAAACCGATTGAAGCTGAAGGTATCAGGTTATAAGTATCGAGGTCGCCCTGCCCAAAACAACACTTCTGGCCATCACAACCGTCACGGATATATCATGTGCGGGGCGCTTGGTGTTCGTTTGTTAAATGAGAAATTAAACGATCGCCGCATTGTGGCAGAACGCGCAACTGGGGTACGAACAATAGAGCAATTGCTGGATGCCCCACTCGATATGGTGACCACAGAGGCGGAATTACGCGGAATTTGTCCTGGGATGAAAGGAGCAGATGCGCTTTTAAAGATGGTAAACGAGGTTAGTTAATTTTAAGTCCACACTTAAGGAAAGTAGGGGGATTTTTTGTTAACGGGTCTGCATATTGTCTTCCTTGGAGGCGATGCCCGGCATCTTGAAATCATTCGGTCATTTACTGACCTGGATGCAAATATTGCGGTAATCGGTTATGAAGATTTGCACGAACAACTTCATGAAGTTCAGCATTCCAAGCTTACGAGGGAGGTGCTTCGCAATGCTGACGTATTGATATTACCGGTTGTCGGTACAGACGACCATGGCAGAGTAGAGTCTTCATTTTCATCTGAAACGTTATTGCTGAACAAGGAATATATGTCTTGCTTGCCGAAACACGCAAAAGTCTGTACTGGCATAGCCAAGTCTTACTTGAGGAACCTTTGCGCGGAACTAGAGATCGATCTGATAGAATTATTTAGCAGGGACGATGTTGCCATATACAATTCCATTCCCACTGCGGAGGGCGCCTTAATGATGGCCATTCAACAGACGGAAATTACCATACATGGTTCGCGTTGTATGGTGCTGGGTTTGGGGAGAATCGGTCTTACGTTAGCCAGTATGCTTCAGCGCCTGGGTGCACACGTCAAAGCGGGGGTGCAGAAACCGGAGCAGTTTGCACGTGCATGGGAGATGGGGATTGAGCCGTTTTATACGAAAGATTTGTACGATGAAGGCGTAAATGTGGATATTATTTTTAACACGGTTCCGGAGCAAATCCTTACTTCTCGTGTGTTGACCCGTATTCCGCATCACGCTATTATTATTGATTTGGCTTCCAAACCAGGTGGAACCGATTTTCGTTTTGCCGAAAAACGTGGAATCAAGGCCTTGTTGGCACCAAGTTTACCGGGATTGGTCGCGCCAAGAACGGCTGGACGTATATTGGCGAGAACGTTATGTCAATTGATCCAGGACGAACGGAGTCAAAATCAAAATCGAGAGCAATTGGATATACTTGCTTTTTCTTCCGGGTTATGAGATCGCGAACGCTGTAAAACGAATCATTTAGAGAGACATCATTACTTGTTTATACCGGCACTTTGCCGGCCTCCGTCTAATCCCGTAAGAATCGGATAATGAAGCGCGTGGTGGAACGGCTCTTTCGTAGATCAGAAGTCGGTTTCCAAGGCTAGAGTTCGGGGAACTCCAAGTTAAGCTGGTCTCAGTAACCCCCGGAGAAGAATTCCCTGAACACTCGGCATTACAATCGATCGTAGGGGAAGTTTTGCAGGATAAAAAGAATTACTCGGGAGTACTCGTGCAAGAGAGGTTAGATGGCAAAGTGCGATCCATGAATGATCACCTATGTATACCCGCAGCTAAAAGGGGAACGTTTGTTCTAATGGCCGATATCCAAGATTTTCAACAGTACGTGCAAATTCAATGTGAGAAAGAAAGAAGGGAAACCATTAGGCATATGGCGGCGGGCACAGCCAATATCATCCTGAATCCTTTAACGGTAATCAAAGGAACGCCTCAACTTCTGGAAAAAGTTTGAAGGGGCATGTTTTCATTTTGCAATTTGCGGCATCTCCAAAGAAAAATGACAAGATAGTGTTATCATAAATTCAATCTAATGAGACTTCTTTTTGTCAAAGAAAACAATGATATATATCGTCACGAATGATAACAGTTTAATGTCATTAGACACCATACGATAAATCCGCACAAGCCAACTCCAAAAGTAAGAGAAAAACAAATATACTTCACAAAATAACCGTTTCGTGAAGTATTAAATTAATGTTATAATTTGGACGAAGAGGGGAGGGCGATGCGATTATGACAAAGCGCTGCATCGATGATTTGATAGATTCGTTTACGGTTGTAGTGAGGTCTTCTTGTATCTGTCTAATGACACAAAAGAGTCTACATTTATTAGATAAGAAAGCTTGATTTATCAGGCTTTTTATTATTTTTGTAGCCATAATTGTGTCATTATAAAATGCACTAAAGTGGCCACATTGTAGGATTATGACATAAACTCGGCTACATTATAGGTGGCTTTGAAAAATATACATGTTCTTGTCCTATAATTTTCTGAATTCATATATTAAACAGATTATAATTCCATCAGCATTCCAGCATTGGATTCGATCCGTCTGCTGTCGTCTGAGGTTCAAAGCACAAGAAGGAAGTAGTTACCGCCCTTCGCGAAAGGCGCCTTTGACCTATCAGTATCATAATTTATTATTGTAAGTGTGCTTAGACAGCTCTATCAAAATTAAAGCATCGGGGAACTAAGACTTATTTATAATAATGTCTTAGTTCCCCGTTGTTTTTGCCGACTAACATCTCATGAGTTAAAACACAGTTTCAATCTATTAATAATTTCCACTACTTTCATTAGAAATGGTGATTTTCTTCCGCTGACATAGCAATTGATTTAGTTTCATGAACTGTACCATATGGATGTTCAGGCGGCGCATAAATAACGTAAATTTTTAGTGGTGTATTGCCAGTATTGATTACATTGTGCCATTTTCCTGCGGGTATCATAATGGCATAGTCATCAAATGCCATTTCTTGAAAATCTAATTTGTTTTTGCTATCACCCATTTGAACAAGCCCCTGACCCTCTTCAATACGTATGAATTGATCCGTTGTCGGATGAACTTCTAAACCGATATCATCTCCAACATTAATACTCATAAGAGTCACTTGTAATTTTTCTCCTGTCCATAAAGCTGTGCGATAAGTATTGTTTTGCTTAGCGGCTTGGTCGATGTTCACAACAAATGGTCTTCCTCCATAATCTCCTAATTTAACGGTTCTAAAATGAGGATTCCAGTGGTGATTGTTACAATGGTAATAATGAGGTCTTTGAATATATTTCCAATTGTTAAAATGCATAGGATTGTAATATTGATAATTGAAATACGAATTGCGGTACACCTTCATACCCCTCTCACTTGATTGTTTTTTTTATCCTATGCAGATGCCCATGTAGAAGTTCGCAATTGTAAGAGCTAAAGTCTAAGACAACGGAATCTTCGTTTCAACATAGGGGGGTAGATGAAAGTTCCAATTTTGTTATTTGAACTTGTTCCTTCAGCAGTTACAGTATATTTCAACAGAATAAACACTGCACAAAATGTAAAAAGTAAATGGTACATGAAGAGAAAGGACATATCTTCTTATGAATGAATTTTGGGATGAGCTTTGGAAATCGCTTGTATTAATTATATTCGGGATGCTCATGCTTCGTATATCCGGGAGAAAGTCCATTTCACAGATGACGATCCCTACGACGATTACGATGATTTCAATAGGTACCATCATTGTTCAACCAATTGCCAATGAAAGCATACTCCTAACCATCGTTGCTGCAATCGTGTTTATATCAGTGTTGATATTAGTTGAAATCTTACAAGTTCGCTGGAATCGTTTTGAAAAGTGGATTAAAGGACCGGCAATTGTTGTTATTGAAGGCGGCCAATTAGTGATCCATAATATGAAGAAACTGAGATTAACCGTGGATGCTCTGGAGATGAAATTACGGCAGCAAGGAATATCGAAGTTAAGTGATGTGAAGACGGCTACTATCGAACCAAACGGGCAACTTGGTTACGAATTGCATGATTCGGCAAAACCGGTAACCCTTTCGCAACTGGAAAACCTGTTATCAAAATATTTAAACGGTATAGTGAGTGGAAGTGATGCTTTAACCCCCAACCTTCAAAATCAAGAGACAGATTTATTTAATGAAATAAAAAAAGGAGATACCCACGTAACAAATAAAAGGCTTCAATAGCCCAAGCATTCATTGTAGTGATATAAGGAGGCCCCTCCAACTGGAGGGGCCTCCTTATATCACTTGTTTATCCAATCAAAATATGATCTTCCGCATAACCTATTTTAGATAAACGCTTTTTCTGAGCCAGCGCAAAAGCGAGCGTTAACGGACCCAAGCGTCCGGCAAACATCGTAACAATCACAATGACCTTACCGGGGGGAGATAGTTCACTCGTCAGCCCCATCGACAACCCGGTTGTACTGAATGCTGATGTGGCTTCAAACAGCACCTCCAGAAAATGTTCCTCCAGCATTCCCTCCGTGATCGTGAGCAGAAGGGAGACGCAAAGTACAACAACCAATGAACTCATGACAACAGCTAGGGCACGCATAACCGTTTCTTCGCCTATTTTGCGCTTGAATGCGTGAATTTGCCCACCGCCGCGAAACGTTTGGATCGTTGCCAAGATGAGTACAATCAGTGTATTGATTTTGATTCCACCTCCTGTACCTCCAGAGGCAGCTCCGATAAACATCAGAATAATCATAAGGAACTGGGAAGCGGCTAGCATACTGCTGATGTCAATTGTGTTGAATCCAGAACTTCGAGGTGTCGTACCTTGGAAGAAAGCGGCCAACACACGCTCGCCTCCGCTAAGCTGACCAAAGGTGGACGGATTCCAACTTTCCAACAATAGTATAGTTAGAAAACCGATTCCTGAGAGAATGCCTGTGCCCAGAAGAACAACCTTGGAGTGGAGAGACAGTCTCTTCCATGAACGTTTGCGGAATAGATCCACGACAACAATATAGCCGAGTCCGCCGATGATAAAGAGCATAACAATGGTAATATTAACGATTGGATCGCCGACAAAAGGTGAAAGACTGTCAGACCACAAAGCAAATCCCGCATTATTGAAGGCGGAAACGGAATGAAAAAGCGCATAATAGGCTGCCTGACCCCAACCCCATTCGTAATGCCATCGAATCGTAAGAATGACCGTAGCCAACGCCTCAAATGCGAACGCTATAAGCACCATATACAGCGATAGCTTGACTAAACCTTGAGCTGATGTCGAGTGGGTTGTTTGCTGAATGACAAGACGTTGCTTGAGACCTATTCTTTTCCCCAGTACTATGGCTACCATAACACCGAAAGTCATAAATCCGAGTCCGCCAATCTGGATCAAGATCATAATGATGACTTGCCCAAAGGTCGAATAAACACTCCCGGTATCTACAACCACAAGGCCATTCACACATATAGCCGAGGTGGCGGTAAACAAAGCATTCAATAAACCTACAGATTTTCCGTTTGTAGAAGATAGAGGGAGTGTAAGCAACAAGGTACCCGTCCAGATCAGCACAAAAAACACTACCATGATGAGCTGGGGAGGACTCATATTATTCTTCAACTTGTTTACGAATGAATCGATTTTGTAAAGGGCGGAGCGACGTCTGGTATGGTCATCGTTTTCGATCATGGTCATTCTCCGTAATAGGGATATTTATTTCGATGAGTATAAACTGTTTTCTCACATGTGTCACTCCCGTGTAATATTGATCATGCGCTATTTGGACTGGAAAGAAGAAGGGTCTAACACTTTTCCATTGCTTATCTTCAAATACCTGAATTCACTATTTGTCATTATTTTAAGTAAACCCGTATCGAAATCGGTATTCAATTACTTGAAAAAAAGACCCTCAGCTACAGTTTCGCCTTCAGACTCCCCATTGCTGAGCCTATAATGTTCACCATTTCTGATAACCGTGACTCGTCTTCCCCGTTCATGGGTCTCGGTCATGTGATGTGCCATCCTCTGGACCGCCACAATGTGAAGATCCGTTTCACCTATCCGATTCAGTAGTTCATTAACGAAGGAACCCTGCGTAATTTCCTGCCATCGCGTTTGCCCGGATTGTCCGATGATTAATTGCGTAATATGATGATTTCTGGCTGTCTCCGCAATAATATCTGCAGCTTTACGATCTACGTTCGTTTTTGCGATAAATGTAGCGCCATATTCGTCGCATGTCGTTTGCCATGCGGCCATAAATTTTTCCTGTTCTTGATCAAGCACATCATCTCTTACAGGAATGACGCTCAATACGTACAGGGGGCATTGCAGAAGTTTAGCCAGTTCCCCCCCTCGGCGAATGAGACGTTCCCCATGGGGACCATAATAAACACAAACCATGATTTTTTCGTTATTTGCCATGAATAATTCTGCTCCTTTTCTTTTTCTAAATGTAGATACTCTGCAAACCATTCAGGAAAAAAGCCTGGGAGCAGAGTGTCTGCTTCCAGGCTTTGGACTGTTTAATATGTAACAAGTCAAAGTGGTAAGAGGGTTCTCTCCCAAGGACGCTGACGAGGTTAGCTGCCGGATTCGGGTCTGAGAGTCCCCGTCCTTTCTGTTTAGAAAGAATTCACCCCTGAAGCCGTTAGTACGACCTCGATGGTTCCCCCGCTCCCCAAGAGGGGATTAAGCGATTATTAATTATGAAATTATCGTAATTCATATTATGCTAGTTTGTTCTAAATGTAAACCGAAATACAGCATAATAGCATTGCGAAAATTTGTTTTGCAGTAGCATCAATGCTTTGATAAGGCTAATACTACGCAGTAGTAGGCTGAACGGTTTCGTTTACTGAAAATTAGGACAAGAAGGAGGATATCTGATGTTTCGTAGCAAATCACAGCCCCAAATATCAATAAAGCAATTTCATTTAACATCTTCGCGTCTCATACTTTTAGGCTTTGCTCTCCCGATTGTATTAGGGGCTATCTTGTTGGCACTACCCATATCATCATCAACAGGCACCGGTGTCGGTTGGTTAAACGCATTATTCACTTCGACATCTGCAGTATGTGTTACAGGATTGGTTGTGCTGGATACCGGAACCGATTTCTCCCTCTTTGGCCAAATCGTCATCATGTGCTTGATTCAAGTTGGCGGCCTTGGATTCATGACATTTAGTGTGTTGATAGCCGTAGTCCTGGGTAAGAAAATCGGATTGAAAAACCGCCTTCTCATAAAAGAATCTACAAACTCTTTATCAACACAAGGTGTTGTGAAGTTGTCACTGGGTATTTTTCTCATTGCGTTTATAATTGAACTCATGGGAGCAGCCTTGTTAATCACTCGCTGGAAAGAGGAACTGGGTATGGGGCAAGCGGTATATTACGGTGTGTTTCATTCCATTTCATCTTTTAATAACGCTGGATTTAGTCTTTGGTCCGATAGTTTGAGCCGATACGTTGGTGATCCATTAGTCAATATCGTCATTACTCTGCTTTTTATTATAGGCGGCCTCGGATTTACTGTAGTTTTAGATGTGTGGAAGCATAGGCGGTGGACAAAGCTATCCCTGCATTCCAAGATTGTGTTATCAACTTCCGGCTTCCTTTGTCTCACGGGTTTTTTGGTTATATTCATCATCGAATTGTTCAACACCCATACGTTTGGCTCCTTAACGTGGGCAGAACGGATTTGGGCGGGCTATTTTCAAGGCGTAGTAACTCGTACCGCTGGGTTTAATACAATTAATATCGCTGAAATGATGACGGCTTCCCAGTTTTTTATGATCTTTTTAATGTTTATCGGCGCTTCCTCTGGTTCAACAGGAGGGGGGATAAAGACAAACACATTTGCAGTTCTTTTGTTCACTTTGATAAGTATTATAAGGGGCAAACAAGATGTTGAAATACTCAACAGGCGAATCCCTCAATCCATCATCCTTCGATCGTTAGCCGTCATGGTGATTTCAGTCGGGGTGGTTATTTTGGCTACTTTTGTCCTAACCATTAGTGAGCATAGTTTGCAGAAGGATTTTATGGAGGTTCTCTTTGAAGTGACTTCGGCTTTCGGAACAGTTGGTTTATCGATGGGATTAACACCAGAACTCTCACCCTTAGGAAAAGGGATCATTATTTTGACCATGTATATTGGCAGACTTGGACCCTTAACACTTGCATTCGCGTTGTCGCAGCGAATGTTCAAGCAAAAATACCGTTTGCCCGAAGAGAAGGTGCTCATAGGATAAAGCAGCTGACGTAGTACTTAGAAATAAAGTTTTAGGTAGTAGCAATGTACCTAAAGTGTGACGGCGTAAGGAGTATGAGGAAGTTTAGCCGGGTCATCGGCAAATTCCCCATATTTTTACGCTGTGTTTTTGGGTACTTAAAATATGACCGCGGCTTCTTTCTACAGTTTCTACTGCTATTCACTTACCTTCATTGATTTGCCGAGCCCTAATTTCTTAACCAGTGGTTTGATTGTGAGTCCTTGTACGAGCAGAGAGAAGAGGACGACGCTGAAGGTTAGCACAAGAATATCGTCACGGCCTTCGAAGGTCGTGGGCAAGCTTAAGGCAAGCGCGATGGATAAACTACCCTTTAATCCTCCCCAATTCAAAATCACTTTCCAGGAAGCGGGGAAGGATTTCAGGGATTTCATGCTGACATAAACGGCTAACGTTCTTCCGATCAGAACAATAAGAATCGAAGCACCAATAAGTGCCCATTTGTCCGTGAAGTCGATGTGCTTGATTTCAAGTCCGATCATTAGGAAAATCAACGAGTTTGCTACTAGGGTGATGACGTCCCAGAATGAATTGATGTTCATCTTCGTGGTTTCCGACATGCCGATACGAGCCCCGTAGCTGCCGAAGATTAAGCCACCTACGACTACTGCAATAACACCGGACACGTGAAAATGCTCGGCGATAAAATAACTTCCGAAAAACAGCAGCATTGAGAAAGCGATTTCGAGTGGATAGTCATCATAAAAGCGAATAAGCTGTGAGAAGAGGAATCCCAAAACAGCCCCAACTGCAATTCCCCCCAAACTAAACTTCAGGAAGAGCAATACACCACTGCCGATTCCTACCCACCCCATTTCCAAATAGGTAAGTAAGTATATGGAAGAGATCTGAAACAAGACAACGGCAATGCCGTCATTAAAAAGAGATTCACCTTCAATAATGGTCACAATTTTCTTGGGAACACCAAGGGACTTGAAGATGGATATGACACTGATCAGATCTGTTGCGCTCATAAGTGCGGCAAAAGTAAAAGCAACAGCTAACGGTAATCCCATCAATCCGTACATCGCCAAAGCGATGAGAAGGAAAGACAGCAACGTCCCGCCAAATGCCAAGGCGAGCACCGGCTTGCTCTGCTCACGAAGGTGTGAGAACGGAAGCTTTAAGGTTGCGTCTCAAGTTCTAGCATCGTCCACTCCCCTGGCATATGTACATTGCCTTAGATTAAACCTTGTCCTTCAAAAACATGCTAAGTTGCCGATAATGAATGGATATATCGTGTTCTTAGTAAGAATGTCACAAATCCACAGCATTCTCCATCTTAGTTTATGAAGACTAACAGCGAAGGAGGGTGTGGAGGATGAAACCTTTTGATGTGGCGATCATTGGCGGAGGCATTTCAGGAACGGTGGCCGCGATTGAATTGGCTCAGGCTGGCAAGTCTGTTGTCCTTTTCGAGAAGTCCAGCCAACTTGGCGGTCGGGCAATATCTGTCAAGAAGAAAGGGGCTAACTTCAATCTAGGTGGTCATGCCATAGTCAAGGGAGGGTCTGCGGAAGAAGTCTTTCAAGATTTAGGTGTAATAATTGAAGGAGGATCTCCTTCAGCAAATATATCAGTTCTTTGGAACAATAAGGTAACCCCTATGTTCAAATTTATATTCTCTAAAACCTGAGTTGGTCAGGTAAGATGGAGTTGTTAAAGTTTTTTGCGAAGTTTGTAAGAATCGATGCCGATTCCGTGCCGACTATCAGTGTGCGGAGTTGGATCGAACAAGAACTTCACGATCCGATGGTTCGTCATATCGTTTATGCCATGCTTCATGTGGACGACCTGAATCGGAAGCAAACCACTGGCTTAGGGTAGGGTCGTTCACGCTAGCCCCGGATCACCAAATGGCTGGTCTCGTCCTGGGTCACGTAGCACGCACTTCTAAAAAGAATAGCATTGTCTATGTGCAGGGAGGTTGGCAAACCATCGTTGATCAGCTTTTTGCAAAAGCAGATCGGGCAGGCGTAACCATGATGACAGGAACAAATGTAATGGAAATCGAGCATGATGGGACTGTTCGAAAAATAAAGTTTGCCGACGGCAAGGAGATGAACATCACGCATGTGATTGCCGCCACCCCGCCGGAAGTAACCTGCCGGCTGTTGGGAAATGCGGTATGCAAGTCTGTTTTACGTTGGAATGAACAGGCTCGTAAGGTTGCGGTGGCATGTTTGGATCTGTGCCTGATGCGGCTGCCAGTACCGAATCGATTCGCGGTATTGGGTGTCGATCAACCGATATACTTCGGGAATCAATCGAAATTTACTCGACTGAGTGAAGACGGCACATCGGTAGTGAGCATTCTTAAACACAATGGCACTGGCGGAACGGATGCAAAAGCCGATGAGCGATTCCTCGAACAGATGATGGACTTGATCCAACCGGGCTGGAGGAAGGAACTCGTCGCAAGACAGTACCTTCCCAACATGGTCGTAGCCCATGATTATATGCACATCGGCAGAGAAGATCGGTTTCCGAGTCCGGCCGTACCTGAAATTACAGGGCTTTATGTGGCAGGAGAGTGGGCCAGCCACGGAGAACTGTTGGCGGATGCAGCGACGGGAAGCGGAAGACGCGCGGCGAGGTGCGTGTTAAAGGATATGGAGGCAGACCGTAAGTCCGGGAGGGAAGCCACCATTGAATAGTATGAGCAGCAGGAAGAGAGAGGGTGCCTGTCAATGGAAAATATAAAAGCTAACCAATTATATACCTTATATAAACCGCTTTTGTTCTCCCTTGCTTACCGTATGATGGGCAGCGTCATGGATGCGGAAGATATTGTCCAGGAAGCCTTTTTAACTATATATAAATCCGGTTCAGATCATATTCAAAATATCAAAGCCTACCTGTGCAAAATCGTAACGAACCGCTGTCTCGAACTCCTCCGATCTACGAGCAAGCAACGGGAAGTCTACGCCGGAACCTGGTTGCCCGAGCCGCTTGTAGCAACCGCAAGCGACGAAACGGATCCGATACAGTCCTACTTGCAAAAAGAATCGGTATCTACCGCGTACTTGCTGTTACTCCAGCAGTTATCTTATGTGGAGCGAGCCGTATTCCTGCTGCGCGAGGCGATGCAGTACGATTATGAAGAGATTGCCGGCATCGTTGGCAAGAGCAGTACGAACTGCCGGCAAATATTTCATCGGGCTAAACGCAGTCTTAATATGAAACCTGTTCCTGATCATGTGGACGACCTGAATCGGAAGCAAACCACTGGCTTGGTAGAGCAATTTATGCATGCTTTTGCTGCAGGCGATGTGGCACGAATCATGAAATTTCTATCTGTCGACGCCATACTCTTCACAGATGGCGGCGGCAAAGTACAGGCTCTGGCACAACCTGTCCATGGACTCACACGAATTTCCAACTTGATGATGACATATTTTAATAAATTTCCTGTAGACTTCACATACCGGATCACAATGGTCAATGGTCTACTACTGTCTAATGACACAAAAGTGTCTACATTTATTAAAGCTGAAAAGCCTGACTTATCAGGCTTTTTTATTTTTATGTATTCAAAGTTGTGTCATGAAAAAATGCACAAAAGTGACCACATTGTAGGAATTTGACACAAATAAGACTACATTGTAGGGAATCACTTTCTGACGATTCCGAGATAAATTTCATTGATGCACATTTTAGTGTAAATTTCCGTGAACAACCTAGAAAGTATCAAGGAACACTTGCTGAAGCCTAGGAGCGATCGGTGCCTTCTTTCGTGTTTTGTTTAATGTAGTCATTTCGCACAGAAAAAGACGCACTTATCTTATAAACTAACTATCTAACTTGTTTAAGAGTATCCATTAAAGCGGACACTCTTTTTTAATTATCAGCCGATGCCATAATGAACCTGAATTAGAGAAGATACTCGATGGCATTGAAAGGCAGCCGGCATGAGATCGGCTGCCTCTTGTGAAGAGAAAGTTGGGCTTGGTCACTTGAGAGACGAGATCAAAAGATAAAGCCAGGATCGTTATCTTCAAACACCTTCTTGGCCAAAATGTAGTTCAATTAGTAAGGCTTGGCGAGGGCTCATCTGGTGAGAGGATTAAGCAAGCATTTGAGACTAATGGGATAACGGTCTCTTTTTCATATGTTGCATAATAAGGTCTGGCTTTAATCTGCCAGCACTAATAGCAAGTTTAACTATTGTTTGATTTTATTGAAGAGTACGGAAATAAACTCAACCATTAACTTGCCGGTAGCAGTTCAGTCTGAATTACCGGCATCGATTACAGACCTAGATTAGTACCGAAGTTGTTGAAACGTATAAAGATCAATTGAAGCGGATAGCATTGCTCGCGTGTTTGCGATTGAACCATTCAGCAGACACGAAGAACGGTAATTTGCTCGACTGCCTGCAACAAGTTTGGTCGTTTAGAATTTGTTTAGATTATCTCATCTTGTTGTTTATGATCTGCTGCTAATATGGGGGTTAGATTCGTTAGAGGGTGTTGTGATGAAACTAGGAAAGAGGATTTTTATTTCAAATACATTGATGGTGTTTTTGTCATTGGTGGTATTGCTTGCAATTGGCGGCGGTATGGTAAATGTGTATTTTAAAGCAGCCAGTAAGAATAATCAGCTCGACCCTAACATCTTTATGGTTGAGTCTATTTTGAAGAAATATCAAGGAAGCGCCCGGGATTGGTCGAAGCTTAGTGGCTCTCTAGCAGAGTATAACTATCGACTTTGTGTCGCACAAGACAACTCACTGGTTTACTGCAATATACGACACCAAGAAGATGATATAAAAGCCTATCTGCAAACGCTCCATTTGAGCGCCGATCAGCTAAACGTGTTCTTTAGAGATGGCGTGACAAGTATTGGACAACACATCACAGTTGGAGATGAAACCTATGATATGGTTGCAGTCAATTACAAGTATCACAATCATTTGTTTGGCGTAGACAGGAGCGATTTCGAAATTTTCTTAATCACTTTCCTGATTGTAGGACTTGCCGCCATTGCTGCCCTTTTGTTATTCAGCCAGCTGCTTACCAAGCGCCTTGTCAAGCACATCATGACGCCTATTCATCAATTGACAGAAAGTGCCAAGCGCATTAAAGTAGGCGATTTATCAACGCCGATTGTGTATACAGGCAAGGATGAATTTGAAACGGTATGCTCCTCCTTTAATCAGATGCGTGCTCATCTCAAAAAAGAACAGGACAAGAACGCAGCCTATGAAAAGGCACGTACCGATATGATTTCCGGCATTTCCCACGATTTGAGAACGCCGCTTACCTCGGTAAAAGGATATATCAAGGGACTGCAGGACGGAATCGCGAACACCCCTGAAAAACAGGTACAGTATCTCTCCATTGCCTACAAAAAAGCATCTGATATGGACGTGCTGCTGCAAAGATTATTCTATTTTTCTAAGCTGGAGACCGGTAATCTGCCATTCTTTCCGGTAGAAACAGACCTGGGCAACTTCACGCAGAAATTTGCACTCGATATTCAAGATGATTTGAAACATAAGAATGCTTCCATCCGCGTTGAGATATCGGGCAATAATCATCCAGTACGGATTGATACTGAGCAAATGAGGCAAATACTGGCCAATCTCGTGGAGAATGCACTGAAATACGCACGAGTTGAGTCGTTAAAGCTCTTTCTAAAGGTTAAGAGGGAGAACGGAAATGTAGTGCTCTGCTTTGCTGATAATGGAAAAGGTGTAACGCCGGACCAGCTCCCCCACCTCTTCGAACAGTTTTACCGCTGCGATGAATCAAGAAATAACATGAACAGCGATGGAAGTGGTCTCGGATTGTATATTGTGAAATATCTGATTGAGGCACAAGGCGGTACGGTTATCGCTGAAAACGATCAGGGGCTGAAATTTACGATGACTTTGCCATTAGCGAAAGGAGTTAGTGCATGACGAAAATATTAATTGCAGAAGACAATGCCGATATCGCCATGCTGCAAAAGGATTATCTGGAGATTAACGGCTTTGAAACGGAAATTGTGGCAGATGGCAGCAAAGTAGTGAAAACAGTCTTGGATGGTGGCTACGACCTATTGATTCTAGATCTTATGCTTCCAGGATGCAGCGGTTATGATATTTGTCGCGAAATTCGCGATCAGACTGAAATTCCAATTCTGATGGTGACTGCCAAAACGGAATCCATTGATAAAATCCGCGGCCTTGGCTTAGGCGCGGATGATTATATTGCAAAGCCCTTTGATCCTGCGGAGCTGGTGGCCAGGGTTAAGTCCCATATAAGCCGTTATTATCGTCTCACCAATGCATCCTCTCGAACTGCGGAAGAAAGTGCAATCCAAATTGGTAACTTGAAGATAATGACCCGCAGTTGGAAGGTATACCGTGACGGACAAGAAATAAAATTCCCTAACCGGGAGTTTGAACTGTTAAAATTTCTTGCCATGAACCCAAATATCGTTTTCTCCAAAGATCAGCTTTTTGAAAAGATATGGGGACATGATTATATCGGTGACAGTGCCACCGTTACGGTTCACATCAATCGCATCCGGGAAAAAATCGAGGAAGATCCATCTAAACCGAGACTGATTGAAACCGTATGGGGCGCCGGTTATCGAATAAACCTGTAGCCACGGTCAAAAAGACATCCTTATGCTGCGACCGATTCTCGGTATCCTACCGGAAAACGGTCGTTTAGTTTTTTCTGAAAGCTTGTATGGTTGTAGTACGAAATATCTTCGTAAATGACAGAGACCGTTTTGGATTAGTTAGATCGATCTTTTCTGTGAAAAGATGTGAAAGGACCGACAAGTTTGGTTGTTTAGTATTTGTTTAGATTATCTCATCTTTCTATTTATAATCTACTGCTAATATTGGGGTTAGAATTCATTAGAGGGCGCTGTGATGATGCTTTGCTGCTCTTGAGAAAGCAAAGTACAGCGGCTCGCGCGTCAGCGACGTATAACTCTCGCAGGTAACTCAGCAGCTGCGATTTCTTCGGGAAGAGATGAAGGTTATGGTTATGCCAAGAACCCAATGAAGACAATCATGAGTCGTTGGTCCAAGACGTCCGAAGTGCCGGTTTGGGTGAGCGGCGTAAATATTCGGATTCCACCCCATGAGAGTTACAAACAGAAAGTCATAACACTTAGTCGAAAGGCGATGAGAAGAATGAAAAAGGCGTTATCCATTTTATTAACTTTCGGAGTTGTTTTTAATACGAGTCCTGCGGTAATTGCCTCTGGAGGAAACACGAATTTTTCAGATGTGAGTTCCGAGGCATGGTATGCGAATGCTGTAGCCTATTCTAAAAGCAATAACCTTATGAGCGGCACGACTGAAACAACATTCACACCGATTGCCCCTATGAGCCGGGCGATGCTCGCTACCGTTCTTTGGCGTATGGATAGCAGCCCCTTGGCCAATGACGCAATGTCGTTTGAAGATGTTGCCCCAGGCACTTGGTATACGGAGGCAATTCGCTGGGCCAATTCTGCGGGGATTATCTCAGGATATAATTCTCAAACCTTTGGAACGAATGACTACGTGACACGTGAACAAATCGCAACGCTGGTGTTCCGCTATGAGAAGTACAAGAACGGTGACATTGACATTACGGAACAGCTTGATTTTGCTGATTCCAATCAGGTGCGGGATTGGGCGACAGAGTCTGTTGCATGGGCAAAGCAAAACAACATCATGAACGGCAAACCGGGAAATAGGTTTGATCCGCAAGGTCAAGCTTCTAGAGCCGAAGTTGCGGCGGTACTGATGGGTTATCGTTCGAGGTTGGCAACAAGAGAAGACTTTGTATACGCAGACGGCGACTACACGGCGACCGGTCAATACGGAGGTCTTCCCTCGACCATCACCGTATCCGTCACCCTGAACGACGATGTCATCACCGACGTTAATGTTACTACTCATGCGACGAACCCGACATCCCTTGATTTGCAGCGCCGCTTCGCCGCAGCGGTCCCGGCGGTCGTCGTCGGAAAGCGCATCGATGAAGTGAACGTGGGCCGCCTCGCAGGCTCCAGCCATACCCCCGACGGGTTTAACGATGCGATCCAACAGATTAAGGAGCAGGCCGGGATAGGTCGGACAAACTCGAATTGACGCTTGACAGTCACCATCCGGATGGAAGGGGAGGTGTAAGTGAACAGATTGTCCAATACGATGATGCGCAACTCTAACGAAGAAGCACAGCCGGCGGATAACCAGAATCAACAACAAGCACCTGCACCTAATGTCACCGGCTTCACAAAAAGTTGCGTGCGGTAATTCAGGTGGAGCGACAGATGGCAGTCAAGGCGGCGAAGCGGAGGCGGAAGTAACGGTGCTTATGAATGTTTAATACACCGGAGTTGAGCGTCAGTGAAAGGTTATTTATTGCATTATAAGAATTCCGAAGCATATTTTTACTTCCGCGTAAGAATGGGAGGTAATCTTACGGGGCGTTAGAAAGTAGGGGGACTCATTGAATCGATATCTGTTATTCAGGCTGGTCATTGATCTTGTTATGACAGTTCTCATGCTTGTAGCAATGGCTTATCATATTACCGGTAATAAAACCCATGAATGGGTTGGAGTCATCCTGCTCCTATTGTTTATTATTCATAATATTTTAAATCGACGGTGGTATAGGACGATTTTTACGGGGAAATATCATATACGACGTTTGTTAAGTATAGCGGTCAATCTGCTTTTTCTTGTATCTATGGGTGTGGTGATACTAAGTTCCTTTCCGATTTCCCTCGACATATTTTCCTTTGTTTCGATGAACGATGACATGTTTGTCAGGCAGATACATGTTCAAACTGCTTATTGGGGATTTATCTTCATGGCAGTTCATATAGGAATGTCCTGGGGAACGATTATTAACGCAGTGCGAAGGATGACGGGAATTACCGGCGCGAGCCGTATCCGCACGCTTTCGTTGCGCATCTTGGCGGTGTTGATTGTTGTCTATGGAGTAAAGACCTCCTTCGAGATCGATATGGCTTCCAAGCTGACCATATATGATCCATTTGGTTTTTGGGACGAATCCACACTAAGGTTTATAATTGATTACCTTTCCATCGCAGGCATTTATATCTGTGGGACGCATTATGCTCTGAAATTTGTACAGAAGCAGAAAAAAGCGAAGGCTCAGAAATAGACGATGACGATTTAGAGGAGGAAAACAGTATGAAAAAACTATTATTTTCGGCCCTGGCATTGGTAATGGCCCTCACACTTGTCGCTTGCGGCAGCAGCAACTTTGAAACGCCAAACAATACCGGACAGGCGGAGCAGTCACCCAATGGTAGTTCACAGGGAGAAACAAACGGAGAAACAAACGGGAATGTTCCTCAAACCCCATCTGATGGTAGTCAGGTTCAATTTCCTGAAAACTTCGCTGAAGGGGTGCTTTACACGACGGTTAGTAGAGGAAATATGTACGGAGAGATCTATACGAGCCAAGAAGCGATTGAAGCTGTGCAAAGCGGTCAGCCTGTACCACGCGGCACTGTGATCACTTACGTGATCAATAATGATGGAGAGCTTACCAAATACTTCGTGATGGAAAAGCGCGGTGGATCGGCCAATGGAGGATGGGAATATCAAGCATTCAATCCTGACAAGTCGGTGAGAATTGAGGAAGATCTCAATCGCTGCATTTCCTGCCACATGAGTCAAGAGGAAGATGACTACATGTATAGACTCGAACAGATGTTAAGCGCGGAGTTGTCTTAAAACGGTGCTTGACTATTAGCAAAAATCGAAGACTTGGAGGTCGGGTCATGAAAAAAAACAAGAAGGTGCTTGTGGGAGGGGGATTTATCGTTGCCGCGATTGTGTTCCTTCTATTGGGAGCTGCACCCGCGTCCAGTGGGGTCGAAGCGACGATCGGGCAGCTGCAATCCGAATCGGCGAAGTATAGACAGAGCAATTATTTGTTGGTTCAAGGCGATATCATCGGGGATTCGATTGAATGGGATGCGGATACAATTCAGCTTCGCTTTAAAATCAAAGATGAAGAAGGCAATATTCTTCAAGTGGTTCATTCCGGGGTTAAACCGGATAATTTCTCGGAAGGGATTATCGCCATCGTAGAGGGGACATACCGGGAAGACGGGGTTTTCGAAGCCGACAGAGTCAAGACTAGATGTCCTTCTAAATACGAGGCGCGGGATTCGAAGGAATATGACCCTGAGTCCCATAAACAGTTGAATAACCCAGCTTCCGGAGATGAATGATGATTTATAAGCAGGAGGAAGCCAGATGTACCTACTTGGAAATACAACCATATACCTAGGGTTGGCATTATCTCTTTACTCGATCGTTGCGATGATTTTGGGAATCCTTAAGCAGAATCAGAGGATGGTCGACAGCGGCAAACGAGGTTTGCTTGCCGTTTTTATTTTGACCGCTCTAGCCATGCTTATAATGTTTTATTTGCTCGGAACCAGTCAGTTTCAGTATCGATTAGTCTCGAATTATACGAGCAGCGATCTTCCGTTAATGTATAAGCTATCTGCGCTATGGGCAGGCAGCGCCGGTTCATTATTGCTTTGGTTGTTTTTATTGACCTCGTACACCGTCATGGTGGTTTATTCGCGAAAAATGAGCAATAATCCGATGGTCCCTTATATTGCTTCAATCATGGCGGCGAATTCGCTTTTCTTCTTCTTTATTCTGGCGTTCATAGAGAAGCCTTTTGTTCTTCTGGATTATGTTCCAACGGAGGGGCGAGGATTGAATCCTCAATTGCAAAATCCCGGAATGATGATTCATCCTATCACTACCTATCTGGGATATGTGGGGCTGGCCGTTCCGTTCGCCTTTGCGATGGCAGCCCTGATATTGAAAAACATGGACAATTTCTGGCTCCGAATGACTAGAAGATGGACGCTCATCGCTTGGTTGTTTCTAAGCTTAGGGAACCTCTTAGGCGCTCATTGGGCGTATATGGAGCTAGGCTGGGGAGGATATTGGGCCTGGGACCCGGTAGAAAACGCCTCATTTATGCCTTGGTTGACCGTCACCGCATTCCTTCATTCCGTCATGATGCAGGAGCGGAAAAATATGTTAAAGGTTTGGAATGTCGGATTGATTATCGCTTCTTACGCTTTAACGCTTTTCGGCACCTTCCTGGTGCGCAGCGGTATACTGACATCCGTTCATGCTTTCGCGAATTCGAGTTTAGGGACCTGGTTTTTGATATTTCTGGCCGTGGCTGTTTTTTTCTCCTTGTACGTACTCATGAACCGTTATCATTTGCTTCGGGATGCAGGCCGCATTGAATCATTGATTTCCAAGGAAACCAGCTTTCTCGTCAATAATTTGCTGTTGGTAGGCGCGGCTTTCGCCATATTGTGGGGGACTATTTTTCCGCTTGTCTCGGAGGCGGTACGGGGAACGAGGGTAACGGTCGGGCCTCCGTTCTTCAACACCGTGCAAGCGCCTATTCTGCTGAGTCTGATATTCGTCATGGGGGTTTGTCCGCTAATTTCCTGGCAGCGATCCACTACGAAGCATCTTATGAAAAATTTCTTGATTCCCGCTTTGTTAAGCTTGTCGGTGTGCGTGATTTTATTGGCAGTAGGGATGAGAAAGGCATACCCGATTATCGCTTACAGCGTGGTTTGTTTTATGCTAATTACTCACTTTATTGAATTTTACCGTGGCATTAAGGCGAGAAGGAAGATGACCGGGGAAGGTGCAATTAGGGCTTTATATAATCTTACAACGAGAAACCGGAGGAGATATGGAGGATATATTGTGCATTTCGGAGTCGCGCTGATTGCACTGGGGATCATTGGCTCTCAAAATTTCGAGCAGCAGACCATGAGGACGGTTGGGCCGGGGGAATCCTTTGAAATTGGCAGCTATTCCATAAATTACGATAGACTAAATGAAAGAAGTGAAGGAATCAACAGGGTGGTTTATGCTGAACTGTTAATTGCGAAGAACGGCGATGAGTTGGGGCTTCTAAGACCTGAGAAAGTCTTCTACGGAATTGGGGAGGATCCCTCAACGGAAGTAGGTTTGTATAGCAATTGGCGGGAAGATTTGTATGTGGTGTTGAGCAGTTGGGAGCCAGATGGACGGGCTACCTTTGTCGCCAAGGTTAATCCAATGATGAACTGGATCTGGTTTGGCGGAATGATACTCGTTATGGGGACCGTATTCGCATTATGGAACGGTAAATATGGAAATATCACGCCGAGATATTCAGGTATAGCGAGGCAGGTGGCGTGAAGTGAAATGGCGGGTTTCTTTTTTTATCATGACCTTTCTCTCCGCCGCAACCTCCTATGCGCAAGCAGGGTTTCAATTTGACTATAATTCGGATGAGTTCAAAGAGGTGGCTTCGCAATTTTTATGTAACTGCGGGTGCGGCCAAAACGTCTTTGATTGCGATATGAGCAACTGCGGGAATTCCACGGCCTTCAAAAGGGAAATAGCCGAACTCATTCTTAAGGGTTGGGATAGTGATCAAATCCGCGAGCATTATGTGCGGATGAATGGGGAGTCGATTTTAATGGCCCCTCAGACGGAGGGCTTCAGCTTAATGGCCTGGGTTTTACCTTTCGCGGTGCTTTTTCTTGGAGCCGTTATTGTTTATTTTGCGGTTCGCCGGTGGGTAAAGCGAAATGAAGCGAAGACTCGAGATCAGGAAGGAAAAGAAGCGAGCTTGCCGGAGGAAGCGGAAGATGAAAATATGAAATCCATGATCGAACAAGAACGAAAAAAGTATTTGTAGGCAGGTGATCAAGTATGTCGGCTTTGTCGATTATATCTACTGTCGCAATCGTATTATTTCGCTTATATTTGGTCATTTCTCCATATTTAAGGAAGGAAGTGATAGAGGTGAGCAAATATGCCGACAGTCCTCCGAAAGAAGAGACGATAGACAAGAAAGACCTTATGGTAACGTTAAATGAAATTGAATTTGATTACAGATCGCACAAAATATCTGACGAGGATTTCCATAAACTGTCGCGGCAATATGAATCCATCCTCATACGCACTATGCATGAAACAGAGAAAAGTTCAAAGGACGATTCGCTATGATTTGCACGCAAGGATTGGTGAAAAGAGCTGGGGATAAAACGATTCTTCAGGGAATTGACCTGGAAATAAACCGGGGTGAAACCGTCGCGATTCTTGGCTCTAACGGAGCGGGAAAAAGTACCCTATTAAAGATTTTCGCTCTCTTAAGCAAACCGACTTACGGGGAGCTAAAAATAGACAATATGGCTGTTCGAGATCATGAAGCCCATATCAAAAGAATGATCGGTTATTTGCCGCACAGCAGCATGCTGTACGACCACTTTTCCCCGATGGAGAATTTGATTTACTATGGCTCATTGTATGCTGTGGAAAATGCGAACGAAAAAGCGGATGCACTGCTCGAAGAGGTAGGGCTGAGCTTGTTCCGTCACGAGCCAGTTAAAAACTTTTCTCGCGGGATGCAGCAAAGACTTGCAGTTGCCAGGGCGATAATCCATTCTCCGCGGCTCCTGCTTCTCGACGAACCCCATACGGGGTTGGACCAGCAAGCCATCATGCTGCTAAACAAGGTAATTGTCCGTATGAAAGAAAAGGGAGTCACAACTTTGATGGTTACCCACGATTTTAAGATGGCTGCAGAAGTTTGCGATCGGATCATTATTCTTCAGAACAGCTGCGTAGCTGAAGATTTTCAACTAAAGAACGAAAGCCAGTCCGACATCGAAGAGAAGTATTCAAAAATCGTGGCCGTGCCATGATGAATTTTATGAAATCAACGCTTCATATCACCAAGAAGGACTTGTATACGGAATGGAAGACCCGACAAACCATAAGCACCATGCTGATCTTCTCGGCTTTGGTGATCGTGGTGTTCAGCTTTGCTTTTGATCCTACCAATTCCTCAATGCAGGCGGTCACTCCGGGCGTCATTTGGGTGGTTATCGTTTTTTCGAGTATTTTGGGACTAAACCGTTCTTTTCTAATGGAATACAAAAACGATAATTTATCAGGTATGCTGGCAGCCCCCATCGATCCCTCCAGTATATATTTAGGGAAGCTGCTTGCTAATCTCGTTTTGGTGCTTATCGTTGAACTGGTTTCCATTCCGCTATTGTTTCTGTTTTTTGATTTTCGCTGGATGGGAAGCCTTTTGTACTTTGCAGGTACAGTTCTGCTCGGTACCTTTGGATTCATTGCCATTGGAACCTTTTTGGCCGCGTTAGCTGCGAACTCGCGAAGCAGTGAAATGCTGCTGCCGGTCATTCTGTTTCCGGTGGCGACGCCTGTACTGATTGGAGCCGTGCAAAGCACCAAAACGATTTTAACCGATGCTGAAAATATCTCGAGCGCGGTATCCTGGATGCAGTTTATGGCGGCGTATGATCTCATTTTCTTTGTCGTGTGTTTTCTATTATTCGAATATGTAGTTGAGGTGTAACCATGCATAAAACTCTCGTCATCCTTACCATCCCGATGATGCTTATAGCATTGTACCTTACTTTTGTTTGGTCGCCTGAAGAGGCGGTGATGGGGATCGTGCAAAAGATTTTTTATTTTCATGTCGCATCCGCGTGGACGGCTTTCCTCGCTTTCTTCATTGTCTTTATCTACAGCATTGCGTTCTTGATCACCCGCAAACGGTACTATGATATTGTTGCCGGCGTTTCCGCAGAAATCGGAGTCGTTTTCACAGCGATTGTTCTGACAACCGGACCGATCTGGGCACGATCTGCATGGAATACTTGGTGGTCGTGGGAACCCAGATTGACAACAACGCTCATACTCTTCTTCATCTATTTAGCCTATATCATGATTCGCCAAATGGAAGGGGTTTGGGAAAAGAAAGCGCGATTGGCGTCGGTATTCGGGATTATCGGATTCATTGATGTCCCTATTGTGTACATGTCAATCCGCTGGTGGAGGACCAAGATGCATCCGATCGTTTTTGGTGAAGGAATTGACCAGAGAGGTGGGGGAATTGAACCGGAAATGATGATTACTTTGATATTCACTCTCGTTACTCTAACGTTGGTCTATGTGGTTTTATTGC
Organism: Paenibacillus sp. Dod16; assembly: GCF_049893405.1. Taxonomy (NCBI): domain Bacteria; kingdom Bacillati; phylum Bacillota; class Bacilli; order Caryophanales; family Paenibacillaceae; genus Paenibacillus; species Paenibacillus sp. Dod16. Next base: position 123,527 of record NZ_JBNDYG010000043.1, on the reverse strand, counting down.
AAAAAGGTATTTACATTGAGAAAGCTAAGATCGCTTTAATTCAATGGAAAGAACAACTCCAAGAAAAAATAGTCCGTTAGGGGGAACCGAAATGTATTATCTGTTTGCTGCGTATTCCGTTGTGTGGCTTCTTATTGGAGGGTACCTGTTCGTTCTGGGGAATCGGCAGGCAAAACTAAGTAAAGAGTTGAAATTTCTTCAGGATATGCAGAAAAAAGGATAAGGCTTATGAATAAACAAAAGCTAGTTCAAATCCCGATGCTTCTTCTGATTATTGTTTTCTTTGTGATCATGGTCTTAGGGCTCAGGGAAGACAGAGTTGTAACAGGTATAGGGGAAGCGGGTTATGATTTCAAACTGGAAGATCTGAAAGGAAATGTGCATCAGTTGTCTGATTATAAGGGCAAGGTAGTCGTTATCAATATATTTGCCACCTGGTGCGAACCTTGTGTAGATGAAGCCCCGGAGTTGGAAGCTTTTGAACAGAACTATAATAATGAAGCTAAGTTGCTCATCCTTGATAAGGGCGAGCCAAAGGATCGAGTGGCAAAGTTTATTGAAAAACACAAAACAACTTCCACTTATCTGTTCGATTTTGACAATCAGGTTTCCGAAAAATATGGAGTTAGAGGACAACCAGAGACTTTCATTCTCGATAAAGAAGGGATCATTCGTCAACATATTATCGGGACTGTAAATAATAAAATGTTAGCCGAGGCAATACAGCCTTGGATATAGAGCACCCGGAGAGAATGAAGAGAAGACATCGTAAAAATAGGGCTGCCTTGTAGGAGCCAGACTTACCCTGATGGGTTCAGAGTACCTCAGGCCCTCATACCCTGTTCAATTGGCACAACCGCTCTGTAACATATACGATTCGAACTTACAATTATCAGAAACAAAACATCGCAGATGAACAAGAGGAGAGTGTTAATGCAATGAAAATTAAACTAACGATAGAACAGGATCAATATACTGCTACGTTAAATAATAGCAAGGCTGCGGCAGATTTTATTGGCCTGCTACCCATGACACTAACACTTGAAGACTATGCGGGAATGGAAAAAATAAGCGACCTTCCAAAGCGACTTGCGACTGATCGTTCTCCGAAAAGTAAATCTGCTTCGATAGGCGATATTACGTACTATGCTCCATGGGGGAATTTAGCTATTTTTTTTCGTGACTTTCGAAATTCTCCGGATTTGATTAAGTTAGGCAGCATTGATGCTGGTGGTGAAAAACTCTCTTCCTATAAGGGACCTGTAGAAGCGCGACTGGATATTCTCGAAGAGTAATAAGATATCAATTAACATGCACCATGGAGAGATGGGACTCTTTTTTATAATGATCCTTTGACGAGAGGATTAGGCAAACATTCGAGACGAATAGGATATCTATCCCATTTTTGTTTAGTGCATAATAGGGCTGAGCATATATTTGCTGACAGCAAAAAATTCCACAACCTAAGGCACTATACTAAGAAGGAAGAAGGGATACGCATTGTCAGATTTAAAAGAACTTACTATTGCAAAAAGAGCGATCGGAGATTTCGCGCCGAAGATGGTGGAGCTAACGGACGATGTTTTGTTCGGGGATATATGGAAGCGTGAGGAGCTCTCGTCGCGCGACCGAAGTTTGATTACGGTATCCAGTTTAATCACTGGCGGAAATACGCAGCAACTGAAAAACCATTTGAATTTGGCTAAACAAAACGGTCTTTCGGAAGAAGAGCTGATCGAAGCGATGATCCATCTTGCTTTTTATGCAGGCTGGCCAAAGGCCATGTCGGCCATAATGGTCGCAAAAGAAGTATTCGCGAAAGAGAAATAATAAAAGAAAGTCTTTCAGTATGTCAGTGAGGTGATCCGATGGATATTCGTTCGCTCGGAAAAACAGGATTAAAGGTAAGTGGCTTGTGCATGGGAACGATGACCTTTGGCTATCAGGCGAACAAACAGGCTTCATTTGAAATTCTGGACAAAGCCTATGCAGCCGGCGTGTATTTCATCGATACGGCCGATGTGTATCCAATTGGCAGGGAATCGCATGCCGTCGCGGGTGCAACCGAGTCAATCATCGGGGAATGGCTGCAGGGTAAACGAGACAAAGTAGTGCTTGCGACAAAGTGTTTCGGCTCGATAGGACCTGGTCCCAATGAAAGCGGCTTGAGTCGGAAGCATATCATCACGGCGGTAGAAGACAGTCTGCGCCGCTTAAAGACGGACTATCTAGACCTCTGCCAGGCTCACCAGTTCGACCCGGACACGCCAATGGATGAAACACTCCGCGCATTCGACGATCTTGTTCAGCAAGGTAAAGTTCGTTACATCGGAATCTCGAATTGGCGTGCCTGGCAGGTGGCAAAGGCAAACGGTATTGCAGATCAGAAAAATTACGCCCGGATCGTAAGCGTTCAACCGCGTTACAATCTGTTGTTTCGTATGATTGAGGACGACCTGGTTCCCATGGCGCTTGAAGAGGGAATCGGCATGATCAGCTACAACCCGCTAGCTGGCGGGATGCTGACGGGCCGGTACGGAAAAAACGCCCGTATCGAAGAAGGGACCCGGTTTGGACTCGGGAACAATGCGGGGGTTTTCTACAACGGCCGTGAAATGGGTTACACAGCAGCCTGGCATTACATCCGCCATCATTGGCGCCAGTCGTCCGGAGCAATTGGATGCGAGTCTGCAAGCCGCCAACATGGATGCTTTGACCGAACAGCATCTATCCTGGCTCGACGGGCTGTGGTTTTCGCTGCCCCGCCGCCGCGAATTTAGCTAGAAAGGAAGGGGTCATCAAATGGAATATGTGAAACTAGGAAATACCGGCATGGATGTGTCCCGGTTGTGCCTTGGCTGTATGGGATTTGGTATAGCGGAGCGGGGGCATCATCAATGGGTACTAAATGAAGAAAACAGCCGTCCAGTGATTAAAAAAGCCCTGGAACTCGGCATCAATTTTTTTGATACGGCAAATATGTATTCGGGCGGAACAAGCGAGGAAATTGTGGGGCGGGCGCTCAAGGATTATGGGAATCGGGATGAAGTTGTCCTTGCGACGAAGGTTCGTTTCCCAATGCGCCAGGGTCCGAACGCGGCAGGCCTTTCCCGGAAAGCCATCATGACGGAAATTGATCACAGCCTTAGTCGTCTGGGAACGGATTATGTGGACTTGTACCAAATTCATCGCTGGGATTACGATACACCAATCGAAGAAACAATGGAAGCACTTCATGATGTGGTGAAAGCTGGCAAGGCAAGATATATAGGCGCATCCGCCATGTATGCATGGCAGTTTCTGAAGGCGAAGCATATCGCGGAGAAAAATGGATGGACCCCGTTTGTGTCCATGCAGAATCACTACAACCTCATTTACCGTGAAGAGGAGAGGGAAATGCTGCCGCTCTGTAAAACAGAAAAAATCGCTGTCATTCCCTATAGCCCGCTCGCAGGAGGAAGATTGACAAAGGATCCCCAGGACAAAACGCATCGTTCGGAAACCGACCAAATGATTAAACAGAAATACGACGCGACGGCAGATACCGATCGATTAATTATCGATCAAGTAGCGGCGATCGCCGATAAACATGACGTTCAACGTGCCCAAATCGCACTTGCCTGGCTGCTGCAGAAAGAGCCGGTAACAGCTCCCATTATCGGCGCAACCAAAGTGACGCATCTCGAAGATGCAGTATCTGCTCTTTCCATTAGATTAACTCCTGAAGAGATATCCTCGCTGGAAGAGCCGTATGTACCTCATCGAATCGTAGGTCACCTGTAATATTCGCGGTAAGCGCGGTATCTGTTGGGGTATCATTGATCCTTTTCACTTTATTTGTGAAACGTTTATTGAAGGACAAAGAACAGTCGCTGAGTGTGGAACTGCTCCAATAGAATTGAGTTGACTAAAATCCCTTCACGATATGATGGGATTTTTTAGTGAAGAGCATTAATCATCATTGTTTTAAGGAGGGTAACGTTGTACACACGATTAAAAAAACTGTTTGCGATCAAGGGATATCGTTTATTTGTCATTTGTGTTCTATTAGTAGGCACCGGGATTTCGATTACGCTCCCGTACTTAGCTCTCTATTTTACAGAGGATTTGGGAATGAGTGCGGGAGCCTTCGGCGTTCTAACAGCTGTGAGTTCATTAAGTGGCGTGGTAGCCAACTCATTCATTGGCAAATATTCGGATCGTGGGCTGGACAGGAAATTCATCATTATTTTAGCCACGATTTCATCAGCACTAGGCTATATTTCATATTTAGTCTTTGATAACTTCTTAATTTTGCTTATTGTTGTTAGTTTCTTTAGTGGTTTAGGGGCAGCCGCCATGCCGCAAATTTATGCCTATGCTCAGGAATCTGCAAATGAAAGCAACTCTGATGATAAGACGTTTGCGATGTCAACTTTACGCTCACTTGTATCTCTCGGATTCCTGGGCGGTCCTTTAATCGGAACCATAATTTTAGGTGCTTTTGGCTACAAGGGACTATTTCTGGGGACTGCTGCAATTTTTCTTACAATTAGCTCTCTTGTGTTACTATTTCTTCCTAAAAAAGAAGCGGCTCAAAAGAAAAGACCTGAGAAAGGCTCAACTTCACTCAACCGTAGGCAGATTTGGTATCCAATGATTGCATTGACCTTACTATTTGCGGTTAATGCAATCAACGGGATCGTGATGCCATTGTTTATTGTAAACGAGCTTCATGGTACGCATACAGAGGTCGGATTGATCGTTAGTATTTGTGCTGGTCTGGAGATTCCTATTATGTTTATGCTAGGGGCCGTGGGCAGAAAGATATCGAATCATTCTTTGATGATCAGCGCTTGCATGATTGCAATCTTTTATAACATGATATTGAGTATTTCTACTGATTCATGGCAACTGATCGTAGCACAGCTTTTGCAGGCGGCGTTTGTAGCTATCGTTATGGGTAATGGACTGGGCTATTTCACGGAGCTGCTTCCAAATTCGCCGGGGATGTCCTCAACGATCTATTACAACGTATCGATTATTGGTAGGTTAGTGGGGAATTTAGGAGGTGGCATCATTGCTCAGTTTGCAGGGTTCCGTCAGGTTTATTGGGTATGTCTGGCTATTGTGATGGTCTCGTTCTTTATCTTATGGAGTATAAGACCCCATAAGGAAATTAAAGTCGCTGCTTGAGGTAATCAATAGCCATCAGAAAGTAAGCACCGGGAATCGTTAGGTCAATAATGAAGGAGCAGCTTGCTATGGCTAGCTGTTCCTTTCTCTTTAATAGTGCTATTGTAATGCATATTTCTCCGTGATTTAAGTGGTGTTGAGAGGATTAGGCCATTATTCGAGAAGAATGGGATATCGGTTTTTTTCTCATCTGTTGCATAATAAGGATGCGCATAAATATAACCCCCTAAAGTCACAATAATGCAAAGAAGGAAAAGAAAAACCATACAGAAGTGGAACCTGGGACGGAATTTACAAAACCAAGCTTTTACTAAGCTGGATTACGAGATGGTGAAGTAGAAAATCATCAAACTTTTTTGTAACACATGATTACAAAGAAAGAATCCATTTTGATCAATCTTTTTTTCAAAATGGATTCTTTTTGTTTACCATAGAATGCGGATTTGTAAGAATTTTTTAAAACTAGATAAGCTCGTTAAAACGGCTCCACATTCATGGTGCCGTTTTTAACATGGAGCGATATTACAATGACGACAGGCCGCTGGTCCACGGGCCAAAAGAATCACGCGTTTATCGTTTCGTCATAGTTCTCCCGCAGGCGCTTTATATCTTCTTTGGGTGGAAAACCAAACATGCGGGAATATTCACGGCTGAATTGCGAAGGACTCTCATAACCAATTCGGAATGCGACATCAGCGGCATCTGTTGACTCAGACAATAACAATTGCCGCGCTTTTTGTAACCTCAGTTGTTTTTGGAATTGAATGGGGCTCATCGCGGTTACCTCTTTAAAGTGCCGATGAAGTGAAGATACACTCATATTTGCTATTTCCGCAAGTTCCTCAATCCGAAGAGAGCGATCATAGTTATTCATGATCTGTTCGATAACGTCTCTTATAAGATGAGTAGAGCTTCTTTCAATTGCAATTTGTTCCAGTGATTCTCCGTGCGGTCCTTGCAAAACCCTATACAGAATTTCTTTCGTATATAGAGGAGCAAGTGCCGGAATATCGTTTGGATTTTCCAACAAACGTGCTAGCCTGATGACCGCATCTAACATCGATGACTCGGTCGGGCTGACAAACATCCCACGCTTAGCATTTTCTTTTTTTCCTGTTTGAATTTTAAAATCTCGTATTACTTCTAAGATTTGACTGCGTGTGAATTCAAGATGGAGGGCCAAATACGGAACTTCAGGAGAAGCTTTCGTTACTTGCCCGGAAACAGGGAGATCAACCGATGTAACAAGGTAATCTCTAGGACCGTACCTAAAGTGCTCCTGCGCCAAAAATACCTCCTTCGCACCTTGAACGATAATACAAATGCGAGGCTTATACATACTGTGACTTAATTCGGTAACTCTGGAACGGCGAAGAAAAAATAAAGACGGAATCGCAGTAACGTGAGCACCATCGCGTCCTGAATATGTCTCTATGATTTTAGCTAGCTCTTTCTGATTTTTATAGATTAAATCAGTCATTGAATCCTCCTTGTTTCTTTCTTCTTACAAGTTAAAATGGAATGGAGCAGATTTCCTAGGGTCATCTGCTCCTTAATTTATGGTTGTTAAATATCAAGTTTTCTGGTACTAATCCATTTTACCATTTCAGGATCGCGATGAGAAAAGAACAGGCTCTGTTTCGTATCTAACGAAGTAATCGACTCCATATCCTTTTGGCTCAATTCAAAATCAAAGATATCGAAGTTTTCGATAATTCTTTCTTTACGAACAGACTTTGGAATCACAACGACTTCTCTTTGTGTCAACCAACGTAAAACCACCTGAGCAACGGATTTATTATACTTTTCAGCAATAGATGTCAAAACCTCATTCTGAAACAAGTTGTTTTTCCCTTCAGCAAAAGGCGCCCAAGACTCAATCTGAACGTTGTTCTCTTTCATGAATTTCGCACTCTCGATTTGCTGGTTGAAAGGGTGCGTTTCAACTTGGTTCACGGCAGGAACGACTTCATTATGAAGGATCAAATCAATCAGGCGATCCGGGTGAAAGTTACTAACGCCGATGGCACGGATCTTTCCTTCACGATACAATTCCTCCATAGCCCGCCAAGAACCATGTACATCGCCAAATGGCTGATGAATTAAATACAAATCCAAATAATCCAATTGCAATCGTTCCAATGATATTTCAAAAGCCTTTTTTGTGCGATCATATCCCGTATCTTGAACCCAAAGTTTCGTCGTGATAAATAATTCCTCTCTTGCGACGCCACTGCGTTTGATCGCTCTTCCAACAGCTTCTTCATTTAGATAAGATGCAGCTGTATCAATCAGTCGATAACCAGCCGTAATAGCGTCATAAACGCTTTGTTCACATTCTTTTTGATCAGTCATCTGAAAAACACCAAAACCGAGTATGGGCATTTCAACACCATTGTTCAAAATTACTTTCTGCATAATAAATCCTCCCGTTTTTAATTATAATTTGTAAATCGATTTGATCTTATCCATTACCTCTATAACAGGCTTACTCCGTCGACTTTCCCTCTTTGGACCACTCCGATACAAGCGCCTAGTTCACATCTATATTATGCACCAGTTGACAAAGCAAACGTTATAACATTAGTGCCAAATGTTTGCCTAATCCTATCACAATCACTGATCTAACAAACGAATGGGGCATGTGTGACTCAAATGCGACCGATACGCCACGAGTTTACATCCTTATTTTATGCACGGTGGTTCAAGGCTAGAAAGAGGTATTGCCGGCACTTTAGATACAGTCATGCCGATTCTTTTCCAGAAGGGGGATCTTGCTTAAAATAATTAAATTAGTTCTTAATAATTCTACAAAGAGATTCATAAATCTGATAGGACTTTTTCATTTTTACATTGATACATTTGAAAAGTATAACGAGGATTATGGAATTCGTCGAATAAGTAAAAAGTCATTCGCAAGAGAGCATACGATTCTTCCTTAACTAGGTGTGAGACTATTAGGCAATAATTCAAGACAATTATGATACCGGTAATATGCTCAACCCTTGCATAATAAAGAGGAGCAGTTCTCGCACATACTTGAAATGCGAATGATTAAGCAGAATATTGTAAGAAAGGCGCACTACGGATTATGTTTACGTAAATTGGATAGAAGGAAGGACAACAGCTTTGAATAACAGCTTAAAGATATACATGTTAGCCCTGATCAGTTTTCTGGTCGGGACTTCTCAATTCAGCATTGTGGGTATGCTTGATCAAGTTGCGGCATCCGCTTCAGTATCTGTATCCACAGCAGGTCAACTGATTACAGTTTTTGCCCTGGGAAACGCGGTTGGCACCCCTTTAATTATGATTGTCACTGCTAAAATGAATCAGCGGAATCAATTATTAATGGCTCTCGGGATTATCGTTCTTGGTATTGCCTTCATGCTTGTTCTTCCAGGATTCGGTTTCCTGATGGTCTCTCGAGTCATCATAGGAATTGGAACGGGGGTCTTTGTTGTCTCGGCTTATGCCATAGCAGCAAAGTTGGCTTCTCCTGGACGTCAGGGTGGGGCCATGTCTACCGTTGCGATGGGGTATAGCTCGTCGTTAGTTTTTGGAGTTCCCATTGGACGTATTGTAGCGGCATCCTATGATTGGAAATCAATTTTCTGGGCAATTGGTATCCTTAGTCTGTTAGCTGTCTTTGTTGTGGCCAGTACGATTCCTTCATTAATTGGCGATTCGGCTGTCCCATTGCGTAATCGATTTTCTCATCTAAAAAACCCGAGGATCACGATTACACTTGCAGTAACATTCTTCGTTTTTATCAATTATTCGGTCATAAATACGTATATTGCGCCATATTTAACGTCCGCATTACCGACGATGACCGATCAAATCAGCTTTATCCTACTAGCGATGGGGATAGCAAGCTTGGTTGGTTCTAGACTTGGGGGCTTTATGGCCGATCGATTGGGGACCATACGAACCATTTCCATGTCTATGGTTGTCCAAATCGTGGCATTGGTGCTTCTAGCTATCAATCCCGGGTGGATTGTCGTAACCATTCCACTGCTCATGATTTGGGAGATTGCTTGTTGGACATTTGGGCCAACCCAAAATCTCAATCTCGTTTCACTTGCACCTGAAGCCTCAGGTATTCTACTTAGTTTAAACAGTTCTTTTGTACAACTAGGATTTGCAGCTGGAGCTGGAATCGGTGGTGTTACCGTGGGGATCTGGTCAATCATGGACATTACTTGGGTAAGCTCGATAACTGTTCTGATAGCAGCTGTGCTTTCAATGATAACAGCCCGGCTTTCTCGGTCATTTTCAAAAAAACTAATGATAAAGTAGGGAAAAAATCATGAAAATTCTGATTCTAGGCGCAGCGGGACAGATCGCCCGTATGCTAAAAAATGAATTGCTCCATAAAACGAATCATCAGCTCATTCTCTATGCAAGAAATGGTCACAAACGTTTAAATGTTGGTGATGACGGGCGAGAAGTTGTATATGACGGTGATTTTAAAGACAAAAATAAGCTGATCGAAGCGATGAAAGATGTCGACCTAGTTTATGTTAATGATATGGGTGACGAGAATTCCACAAAAACGATCATTGATGCCATGGAGGTTACCGGAGTAAAGCGAATCATTGCTGCATCGATACTGGGAATTTATGATGAAGTGCCTGGGGCTTTCGGTGAATGGAACAAGCAAATGATCGGGGGAAGTAGTAGAATGCAATCCCAGATTATATCTGCGAGGTTGATTGAAAATTCTAATCTAGAATATACATTGTTACGGTTAACATGGCTGTACAACCAAGAAGGCAATACTCGATACATGCTCACTCAGAAAGGAGAATTATTTAAGGGTGCCCAAGTTACGCGTCAGGCTGTAACTCAATTGATCATGGATATCATTGAAGAAAAGAGTGATCAATATCTTACGGTTAGCTTAGGTGTCAGTGAACCCGATACTGATTGGGCAAAGCCTTCATTTTATTAAAGAATTAGGGGGGAGAGCAGATTAACAGTTATCAGTTCAATGCCATAGGAACAAACTGGGATATTGAAACGAAAAAACCTTTGGGAGATATGTTGGAGGGACTCATCCAGGAACGAATCGAGCTTTTTGATCAGTCCTATTCCAGATTTAGGCCAGATTCAATAGTGTCCCGTATTGCATCTGCAGCTTATGGGGGTAAATTCGACTTCCCAGCAGACTCCACTTTGCTCTTTGATCTATTTGACCAACTCTATAAAGCAACTGAAGGGGCTGTTGATCCGCTTGTGGGACGTGAACTTGAACTCCTAGGATACGATAGCACTTACTCATTAAAACCAGTGTCCGATTCCATCCGAGAAAAAGCTTACGCTCAAGGCAAACCGGGATGGTTAACCAATGTTATCAGACATAGGACCTCGCTCATAACGGATCGTCCAGTTGTAATTGATGTTGGTGCAGCTGGAAAGGGATATCTAGTGGATATTATCAGCGAGATACTGATCGAAGAGGGATTATCCGAGTTCGTTGTGGATGGTAGCGGAGACATCCGGCATTCTGGGGAAACTAATATTCAGGTAGGACTTGAGCATCCTTTTGATTCGAATTTAGTAGTGGGCGTTTGCAAATTGAAAAACCAAGCACTTTGTGCATCTGCAGTAAATAGACGAACTTGGGGAGAGGGGTTACATCATATCATTGATGCTCGAACAGGTACTCCAGCCCAAGACATCGTTGCAACGTGGGTGGTTGCTGATGTGGCCTTGGTCGCTGACGGGTTAGCGACCGCGCTATTTTTTACAAGCGGTGAGCATCTTGCCCGATTCTTTCGCTTCTCCTATGTTCGAATGTTCAAGGATGGCCAAGCAGAAGTATCTAAGAATTTTGAAGGCGAGGTCTTTTTTTAATCGAATAGAAAGGGGATAAGATTAAGTCTATGTTTAGTAAGTGGATTTTTGTGACCGCAATGGCAGGAATCTCAATGTCCCTGACGTTGTCATCCTGCAGAACATCCAATGTACCTCTTAATCGTCAGGATGTCAGCTTGGAAGCTACAAGACCTGAGGCGAGGAATCTTTACAAAGACGGTAGTTACGAAGCTACTGGAAAATACGGAAGTCTTCCATCCTCGATTACAGTTAACCTCTCTTTGAAAAACAATGTGATTGAGAACGTCACAGTTACAACACATGCAACGAATCCGACTTCTCTTGAGCTCCAGCAACGATTCGCAGCTGCCGTTCCGGCCGTTGTCGTTGGTAAACGTATTGACGAAGTAAACGTTGGGCGTCTTGCAGGTTCCAGCGGTACCCCGAACGGATTTAACCATGCGATTGAGCAAATTCGGGAACAGGCACGGGCAGAGAAATAAAATATACCAGATACTAAAGTGCTCGAAAAAATAAGATCTCAAGCCTACATGGGAAAGGGGGTGAGGAAAAAATACAAATGATGGAATAGCAGTTTGATGGTCCAGCCGTACTCCCGATAGGTTCAAAGATGCAAAAGATGCATCGAACAAATCAAAGACATCTGCTTGAGCGAGCAAGCTATATTGTAAAACCATATCAGCTAGACAAGCTCTTCCAAGTTTAATTTATTGAGGAGGTTCAATGAAGTATACCAAACTATTCGCAGCAATCTTATTGTCAGCTAGCATTGTAGTACCGGGAAAAGCAACGGTTCTCGAAAAGAGCAAATCTAACCCGCTAATCATTCAAGAGCAAGGTAGCTTTGCAGTTGGTGGAACAGTAATTAATAATCCTGGGAATTTTGATCCCATCAAAATGCCTCCTGACGGACAGACGCTTCATGGTGATCATGCTTCTGTAACTTATCAATTACCTGTTAACGCCAGGAAGTTTCCTCTCATGTTCTTGCATGGTGCCGGCCAGTCATCAAGAACCTGGGAAACTACACCGGACGGTCGTGAGGGTTTTCAAAACATTTTCCTGCGCCGCGCTTTCGGTGTCTATTTAATCGACCAACCACGCCGAGGAGAGGCGGGACGCAGCACCGTTCCGAGCACAATTACGGCTACACCCGATGAACAGCAATTTTTCAATCAGTTTCGTCTCGGTAATTGGCCAGATTTCTTCCCAGGCGTGCAGTTCTCTAATGATCCTGATGCTTTGAACCAGTACTTTCGTCAAATGACGCCTAACACAGGCCCTTTCGATGCAGAAGTTATTTCAAATGCGGTGTCCGAATTATTCGATAAGGTTGGACCTGGAATTCTCGTCACTCATTCGCAAGGCGGTGGCCCTGGTTGGATGACGGCAATCAAGAACGAAAATGTTCGCGCAGTCGTTTCTTATGAACCAGGCAGTGGTTTCCTTTTCCCAGAAGGGGAGGCGCCACCTCCGATGCCTAGTTCAGCTGGCACACTGGAAGCGTCTAGCATACCTTTATCCGACTTCATGCAACTCACCAAGATCCCAATTGTTATTTATTACGGAGACAACATTCCGGATAAACCCTCGGAAAATCCGGGGCAGGACAATTGGCGTGTACGTCTGGAGATGGCGGAACTTTGGGCAGACGCTGTGAACCGTCACGGCGGTGATGCCACTGTAGTACATTTGCCTGATATTGGCATCCACGGCAATACACACTTTCCGTTCTCTGATCTGAATAATCTAGAAATCGCTGATCTTCTTTCCGAATTTCTTGAGGAAAAGGGCTTGGATTCGAGGCAAGATAAAGATCGGAATGGAAGCCCTCATAAATGAAGTGAAATGCAATAAATACGAGAAAGCAGCAGATCAGAACGATCCGCTGCTTTTTTAAGCTAAAGGGCAGGTTGGTTCAAGTGAGTTACTTTATAAAGGTTTAAAAAAACCTTCTATTTCTTGTATCCATGGTGATGGTAATGATAAGTTCTCTACTGATCTCTGATGACGCCTTTCCTTATTTCCCCATGCCTAATGATATGATTGTACGACAGATCCATGTTATGACTGCATATTGGGGATTCATCTTCATGGCAGTTCACATTGGACTCTCAATTCATTTGGTTTGGACGTTGATGAGTCTATCATTATATTTTTAATAGATTGCTTATGTATTATGGGAATTTATATCAGTGGGACTCATTATACGCTGCAATTGTTCAGACGGAGGAAAGAACTAAGGGCTAAGTCGGTAATTACTACGGTTCCTGAAAAAAAAGTTGGTTTAAAAAATGATATTGAAAAGGAGATACAACTATGGAACAAGCAATTATAGATCTTTCAAAAAATAAATGGGAATGGATGATGGAGAGACTACTAGACGATTTAAGAAATCTCTTTCACGAAAAAGCCGTTTTCGTTCACATGGGAGCTACATTTTCTAAAAAAGAGGAAATTGATGTAATTAAAAACGGTTCTATAATTTATAAAAATGTAGATATTCAAGAAACATCTGTTCAGCTAATTGGCTCAACTGCCATTCTTCTAAATAAAGTACGCCTGATTGCTGTTGTTGGGGGAAATGAAGTGACGAATCCATTTGTTGTTACAGAGGTATATGTGCTACAGGATGATCAATGGAAACTGGCATCAATGTCTTTCACAAGGCTGTTAGCACCATAAAGTAAAGTAATATTGATTGTAAAATCCAGTGAAAGTCGCTATTAAAGCGGCTTTTTTTGTTTTATCGGTTTAAGTTCTTGTCCCGAGAGGAGGGGGGATTAGAAAATGTCGGGTGACAATAACATTGTAACATTAGAAGCCGCTGAATATGCGGATTTTTATATTTATGTTATCAAGTTCTTGTCAAAACACAATGATAAAAAATCCGAACGAACATTTGATTTCAAATGTATTATCCATATTTGAGAAACAATTACCGAGAGTGGCTAAAGCAAGACAGAATAAAAACTAATCATCATGCTGCTACAAAACGCTGTGAAGATAAAATAATTGAAATTGAACAACGGATAATGTGTGGGGAAAGTGGCGGGGGKGATCGGTAGCCCGTTAAGCTAACGGGAAACGTTTTTCAGAAGAAAGAAACGTCATTTTAATAGTCTCAAGCCATATTTAGGACAAGAACTTGTATCGATTGCCGAAAAGGACAAGAACATGAGCCGATTACCGATTAGATAAGTATCTAACTTTGTTTCCATGCAATTTCATTAAGCTAACGGGCAGGTTAGTTTAATTTTAGTCACGGAGAAACGTAAAAAAAACTAAAAAGGAAGTGGTGACCCAACGTTGGCACGCAAAATCTAGGCAGCCCGCAGCGAGGATGTTCGTGGGACTGCCTAAATTTGTTGTGGTTACAGGTTGTAATTAGTGCCTTCGCCAGCGCCTGTGCGGGCGTTTACGTATACGTGAGAAACGCCTTCGATCCCATGTGACGGGAAATGCGTATACGAGCTTGCTGTTGTGGATTTCCAGCTTTGGCTTGCCCGAGGGGGTTACTTTTGGGCCAAGCTTCGCGGAGGCTTGCTTACATCAGCACAATAAAACTTTTTTATTTTATAGTTGGACACGCACAGAGGCAATAGATGAAAGGGCACCTGTATCAACCGATCGACATATGTACAAAATACGAGTTTTGTGTAACAGATGTTAAGTACAATCGCCTTAGATAGTTTTCCAACTGATTTTTGTCCAGTAACATTTAAATACGAACTCCAATAACATTGACCTCAAACTAACTCATTTAGTTCGTATTTATGTGTTACAGTTCTTGAAATTAGTTCGGAGTCAATGTTACCGTCCGTTTTGTGAGCCTTAGAGCATGCAGCTAGAAACATTAATATTAGATTACCGTCACTCGATAATCGCATCGGCTTCCGCCTGATAAGAGATACTCTACACGTTCGACGGTCACGCTATCGCCAAGCACCGATTGAAAGAGTTCGAGTTCATTCCGGCAAATACCGGAACATACCGCGGCAGCCTCCATGATCGGACAATGCTTCTGTACGAGTAAGTAGCTTCCATCCTCCTGCTCCTGTACTTCTGCGAAATACCCCTCGTTCATGCGGATCGTGGACAACCTTTGAAGCCTGTCCCTCAGATTTATCGCATCCGACAATTGCTCTTGATATTTTTTCTTCTGAGTAAGTTTATGGTCCTCGAGTATTCTCTCCAACCCTTCTTCTCCGTACGTGGTTCGGATCGATTGAAGCAAATCGACCGATAATTGCAAATATCCATTAGGAAACCAACGGTTCGCCGAGGCCGTCAGCCTCCATAATTTAGCGGGTCTGCCCATCGGGCGAGCCTCTTCTTCATATTCAACGACTTGTTGTTTCTGTAGTTCGTATAAATGCTGACGTACAGCCATCCCTGTCAATGACAATTTAGAAGCTAACGTAACGGCATCCATAGGACCATGCTGTTTCAGCAGCGTTACAATCACTTTTCTGGTGGATGTTACAGACGTTTCAACCTTCTTATTCAACGTATCACCGACTCCCACATCGTATTTCGAACAAATACTGCGTTCTCCACATTGTAAAGAAAAGCCTTGACAAAGTCAAAGGAAATGGATAAGTTTGTTTTATAAATAAAATACTTTATAAAGTTTTATCCATCAAAAGTTAATCGTGAACGGAGGAAAAGAAAATGACAACAACGTTATTTATTCAAGCGAACAATCGCCCAATTGAGCACGCCGTCAGTGTGAAAATGTACGAAGCATTTTTGTCAAGCTACAAGGAATCGCATCCACAGGATTGGATTATGGAAGTGAATTTATTTCATGAACATCTGCCCTATCTGGGGACCACAATGATCACGGGAAATTACAAAGTCGCTCAGGGCATGGCGCTCACCCAGGAAGAAGAAGCCGAGCAACAGATTGTCTGTAAATACCTAGAACAGTTTCTCGCAGCCGATAAAATTGTCATTGCATTCCCTCTATGGAATTTGACGGTTCCTGCTGTCTTACATACGTACCTGGACTATCTGCATCAGCCTCGCAAAACATTTAAATATACAGCGGAAGGAATGGTCGGTCTATTGCCAGACAAGAAGGTTGCACTATTAAATGCCAGGGGCGGCGTGTACGGGGAACATGACGAACTCGCGGTCAATTTCGTCAAAAAGCACTTACGGGTGTTCGGCATTCGGGACATCACAACGATTGTGATTGAAGGTCATAATCAGTACCCCGATCGCAGTCAGTCGATCATTGCGGAAGGACTCCGGAATACGGCGCTTGCGGCAAAAATGTTCTGATGGTGGCTGCATGTCGAAATAGAGAGGGGGATTCGCTTGGTGCAACAAAAAAAGGGCATCATCTTGATGTCCATCGCTTTAGGTTTGGTCCTAACCGCACTGGATAACACAATCGTATCGGCAAGCGTCAACATGATCATAGACGACATCGGCGGTCTGGATAAAGTCACCTGGATTTATACAACCTACGCGCTGGCCGGAGCCAGCACGATGTTGATATTCGGCAAGCTCTCCGACCTTTTCGGGCGAAAAACCTTGTATTTGATCGCAATCGGCATCTTTCTACTGGGCTCTGCGCTCTGCGGAACGGCCCAGACAATCGAGCAACTTAGCATCTACCGGGTCATACAAGGAATCGGAGCCGGCGGCATCTTTCCGATTTCCTTCTCCTTGATCTATACCTTGTACACCGACCCGAAAGAATCGGGGAAACTATCCGGGATATTCGGTGCGGTATTCGGACTTTCTTCCATTGCGGGACCGCAGATCGGCACGTGGATTTCGGAAACGCTATCCTGGCGTTGGGTCTTCTATATCAACATGCCGATCGGTATCGTCTCGTTCGTGGCTCTGCTCTTGACGCTTCGGGAATCCCGGGCGGAGACGAAACCGAAAATCGATGTGCTGGGTGCCATGCTGCTTGTCATCGCTACGGTCTGCTTCATGCTTGCGCTCGAAATAGGCGGTAAAGACGATGCATGGACCTCCTGGAGGATCATTGCTTTGTTCGGGGTCTCGGTTTTGGCGGTCATAAGTTTTTTCTTTGTGGAACGGCGGGCCAAGGAACCCTTATTGCCGTTGCAGCTCTTCAAAAACCGTATGGTGACAGGAACAAGCATCGTCGTACTCTGCCAAGGCGCAATTATGTCCGCCGCGATGATATACCTTCCACTTTATACTAATTATATACTTGGCGAAAGCAGATTGAATTTGCTGTTGACCCCGTTGATGCTTTCCATGATAAGCGGCTCGGTTCTGATTGGTTTTATTCTTACTCGCTTCAAAATACGGACCGTCATGGCGGTCAACATGGCGATCGGAATCGTTGTTTCTTGCTTGCTAATGAATCTTTCGCCTGCTGTCCCTTTTTGGCAATTTATTGGAATGGTTGTCTTGCTCGGGCTAGGAGTACTCGGCCCTCTTAACAGTCTGAGCCAGAACGCTGTCGTTTACAGTGTTGAAGAGCGCTTCATCGGCTTATCTTCATCGCTTGTCGGCTTCTACCGCAGCATGGGTGGCGTGATAGGTGCTTCGATTATGGCCGTCATCGTTAATTCTCAAATGACAACGTCGACCAAGACTGCAATTACCCGGTTCAACCTGAATCCGAATTCGGACCCGACCTATCATCCTCCGGACGCCGAAACCGTGTTACGATATAAGGATCGTTTTGAACCGGATCTGGTTTCCTACTTTACACATGCGATGGATCATGCCATCACACAAGGGTTTGTTCTATTTCTTTGCTTATCCGTCATCGGCGCAATCGCAGCTCTGACGGTCGGATCGATGAAAATAAAAAAACGGTCTGAAGAAACACCAAGAGCTCCCACGGGTTCAAAGCTTGAATTATGAAAAAAATTGAGATCAAACAAGGAGGATTTAGTCATCATGTCCAATGAATCAAATGAGAACGTATTTTCTGCCGTCCATCCTTCCGTACAACCCTTATTTACGCCATTCTCGATCGGCAAGCTGACGCTACCGAATCGAATCGTCATGGCACCAATGACCAGATCGTTCTCTCCGAACGGCATACCAGGTCCTGATGTTGCCCAGTATTACCGGCGCCGAGCCGAGAACGGGGTAGGTCTGATCATAACGGAAGGAACTGTCATTAACCATCTCTCGTCCGCTGAGGATCCGAACGTCCCCCAATTCTACGGTCCTGCTTTGAAAGGCTGGTCCTCCGTCGTAGAGCAAGTACATGCAGCGGGCGGTCTCATCTTCGCTCAATTATGGCATGTCGGCATGACTCGGAAAGTCGGGAGTCCTCCGAATCCGGAATCCCTCCCTATAGGACCGTCTGGTATCGATCTGTCCGGCAATCTGGTAACCGCACCTATGACCGAAACGGATATCCATTCCGTCATCGAGGCATTCGCTCAAGCTGCTGCCGACGCGAAGTTACTCGGATTCGACGGTATCGAAATCCATGGCGCGCACGGTTATTTGATCGATCAATTTTTCTGGAAGCAAACCAACCAAAGATCAGACCGATACGGTGGAGATAGCTTCGGGAGACGAACGCGATTCGCCGTAGAAATCATTCGCTCCGTTAGGAATGCCGTTGGTCCCGACTTTCCTATCGGACTTCGAATTTCTCAATGGAAAACCTCGAACTACACCGCCAAGCTGGCGCAGACGCCGGAGCAATTGGCGTCATTATTAGAGCCGCTAACAGCCGCGGGCGTTGACGTTTACCATTGTTCGACCCGGCGATTCTGGGAACCGGAATTCGAGGGCTCAGACCTGAATTTGGCGGGATGGGTCAGAGCATTGACCGGACGGCCGACCATTACCGTAGGATCGGTAGGCTTGGACGAAGAATTCATGAGTTCCTTCGCTCCCGGCCAAGTGACTCAGTTTAGCGACCTTGATGGCTTGATCGAAAGACTCGTGCGCAACGAATTTGATCTGGTCGCCGTGGGGCGATCGTTGTTGGTAGACCCAGGGTGGGCCATGAAAATACGGAACGGTCGATTCGACGAATTGAAACCTTTTACCGTCGAAGCGCTGAGAACCTTATACTGACGGTTATTTGAAAGAAATTCATTTGATTCATGATGCTCCATCAAAATGAAAAATATACGCTGAAAACGGCGTGTATTTTTCATTTTGCATATCCTACGTTGGTTAGCTTAAAGCCCATTTCCCACCCTCTTTTTAAGCTATCTCTTGATAAATATTATTTTCCATATACTTTTCGGGTGGCGTCAGCTTTGCTGGTATACCCCATAAGCCCCCGGTCTGTTTCGACAGATCAGTCTTTCGTATTGAATGGTATGTTTACTATTCATCCAGTAGTGAAATTCGATTACCTTCTCCCCTTTCTCTTCATTTGGTACTTTAATCAAGAAAAAGGGAAGGTTATTATACTGAAATGGCTGATACGACGTGTCCATACATAGTTGGTTATGGATTTCGCTTGAACTTCTCAACCTTGTTTCATGATCCGCAACGCGAATCCAATTTCTAAAATGGTTTAGCGAGATGTGCATGACAACCATGTTAATGATCCACTTCGTGGCCGCAAGATGTTTGTACTTCCTAAGATGGGAACCTCCATTCCAACTTTCAATAATGTGCAGTAACTCTTCATGATCAGTGTCTGAACAAAATTTTGGAAAAAGATTATCCGTAGAACGACGTGGACGATAGCCGTTATCAATCTCCCAATAGGTTTTATAGTTCTCGCTAAATTTTCTCCAGAAGACATAAGCATATGCATACGGACAATACGGTTCATCCTTGTATCTGAAATCTTTTATACACTGCCGGTGGTCTTTCATTACTGTTTTTCTCAATCGACTTGCGATACCTTTGATAGTAGCCACCGTACTCCAATATATCTCGTCGTGAATTTTGTATTGAAATCGATCGTACCATTTTTCATTCCGTAAAGAGTGATTTTCATTTATGGCAGACTCTAATTCCAAGTATTTGTTTAGGTTGTTTCCGTATCGCAAAATATTTTTTGTCGACCGTAATATCACGTGATTATTATGAGATTCATCTTCATTCAAAATCACGGATAATATATTGTTTAACATATCAGGATATTGTTCTTCATCAAGGGCTTCGAACAAAATCAAATCCCCAAGAATTGATTTCTCCTCAGGGATCAAATGCAACCACTTTTGCACGTCATCATTAACAATATCAAGGTTATTATGATTCCATTGTTCAAAAGGAAAACTGGTATTCAAAAATTCATAGCCGCACTCACACTGGAAAGGACTTGCAAAATGCTCGTCGCTAAGTTCGTAATTAAAGGTATGATCGCAACCTGGGCATCTTTGAATTAATGGTTCATTATGAATAGGGCAGTTATGAATTAATTTAAATTGATGAAGGATGCTGTGGTATCCGAATTTCATGCATTCGTTGCAAATACATAAATGATCCCTTAGATACTGCCCCGTTCTGCGTGGCAGGGTATTAATTATGTTCTTTATATTTTCTTCATTAGTCTGTTTGAAATCATGGCCAAACACCTCAGCCAAGCGCAAATTGTCAAAGCCAGACAAAGAATATAAATTGGAGTTATTCTTAGTGCGTCTAAGCACTTTTTTATTCTTTATTTCCTCTGTTCCAAAAATTTCAAGGACATCCCTGTCTTTGACCGTGTTTGCATACTTAAATTTCTCGAAAAGACTCCATGGTGATTCAAATTCGTGAACCCAATTTTCATTCCAACAATAATTGTTTTTTATTCTCGCTGTGGCATGAAATGTCGGAAGAACAAAGATCTTGCCCATTCCTCCAACCCCCTATTTCTTGATTACAGATTCATGCAAAAGTTCAGCCGTTATGTAGCCAGAGGATTCAATTGCCCTCCTCCATTGTTCAATTGTCGGCCAGTAATTACCAGTATTTGCGCCAAATCGTTTATAGACATATTCTATCGTTAGCATTAGGTATTGCATCGGAATGTCGATTTTACGTAAACCCGCAGAGGATGCGCACTCTTTAAGCAATTCAAACAAATTCGTCACTTCATTCTCAAGTCGATGTCCATCATTAAAAGCTTCTGGAAAATAATTACGTGTAAAACTCCAACCTGAACCAATGGGATATTCAGACTCCTGGTCGAAACTGGTTAAACAATATTTGAGGTCTTCAAGATTTTGAATGCCTGTAAACTCGTGATCCTGTGACATGAATCGTCCTACAATTTGCGTCTTCTTCGTACGGATAAAAGCCGATCTTTGATGGATAAGTTCCGGTTGTCCTACCAATATAACTGTCAGTTGAATCCCTGCTTTGTCCAAATCATTGTAAATATCCATCAGACAATTGTATTGAAGCTCGCTCAATCGTTGAGCATCATCCATGAAAAAAACAATCCGTCGATTTTCCAGCCGAATGCCCTGTTCGATTAAATATCGGGTAAGACGAACCCTTTTTTCGGAGGTCGAACCTTTAAAAGCTAAATCGTGGCCAACTCCAGATAGAAGATCCTCATAGAATGATCGCTCAGTCGGAGATTTACTTTGGTAGCTGCTCAAGTCATATATACTAAGACGATTATTATAATCAGCCGGCAAGATATGCATCAAAAACGATATGGCGCGACTTTTGCCGAGTCTAGGGCGGCCATAAATGATTCCCCCTGGAGAGCGATTCTCTATCCATTGGGTCACTACTTCATACAAGCGGTTTATCTCTTCCGTTCCAATTAAGTATCGACCTGTCTCGATTGGATGAGTGCCTGCGGGGACAAAGGGACGGATGATCTCATCACCAGGATTTATTGAGTTTTTGAGCGCTTTCATTCTACACCCCCGTTAATATAGTATTGTTTTTCTTAATTTACTTGGTGGCTCTTTTCTGTCTATTGGTTCGCCACTCTTCTTTTCTACTTTCTTCGGCTGCTGAGCCTTTACAATGTTATGATCAGGTTTAGGAGTTGGAGGTTCCGGTTCAGTTGGATTTTGCAGCGGTTTATCTTCAAAGTCTTTTTGGTGCTTCTGCGCTGCTGCCAACTTGTTTCGGTCCTTTTTATTTGTTGTTGCTTTTTCAGACAAATAATTTAAATAAATTTGAACCGGGTCATCGTTATAACCAAATTCTAGAATACGGTCATTTTTTAATTTATTAATTTGTTTTCGCATTTGGAGTGTGTGGGGGGTTAAGCCCCATTTTCCTGATGCCGTAAGGATACCAAATTCACTTCCATCTTCGAAGAATGCTTTGACATAACGCAAATCATTAATGTTTACAACTAAATGCAACTGTTCACCGGCTAAATCAAACATTCGGGCAAGGATCTCATTCGTATACTCAGCGCCCTCATAATTGATATAGGGTCGCCTGCCATGTTTAATACTTCCATTTACTTTTCGTGTTATTTTTAATGAGACAAAAGTATATTCATCACGATATTCTTCTTTTAAATACCGAACCGGTAACCCTTTTTCCATGCGTTGTCTCATGGCTTCCAATGGTGTTAAACCATATAACGCATGATGAGGCGTGTTGTTATAATCAGCAATAATAACTTCTGTGATTTCCTCAAGATCTTTTACAGTTATGTCGAACCGGCGGGCATTTTTTTCAGGGTCCCGCCGCCGCGGATCATCGGGATTGCTTCCTGTGGTATTAGGAAAACGATGGAACCCATTTTCCTCTAATTTTTTAAAGAATCGTTCGATAATTCCCCGCCTTTCCGGCATTTCTACCGGACCAGGATTCATGTGAGCGCCAACTTTTTCAGTAATCGTTTTTTTGACTATAGTAGCTAGGTTCGCTTGTCCGTTATCAACTAAAAATTCGTCCCATACCGCCCATTTTGCCTGTTCAATAAGACCGGATGGGAAACCGGCGCCTTTAGGATAAGAAATCCCTGAAATTGAAAATTGAATAGGTTTCCAAGGAATAATCGCATTTTCTATGCATTTTAATACGTCGTAACTGCTATATTCAGCTCCGTAACTTATGTGGTAGCCTAGGATAGCTCGTGTTGGCTCATCGATAATGGCAAGCAGCCATAAACGCTCCAAAATCTCAGTAATCTGATCTCCAATAGGCGTAGTAAAATGTATGGTGAACATTGCATCAATACGGTGACCGTCAAACTGCACTCTTTGGTAGGGACGATATATCTGAGGCGTAGCAGTGTTTCTTTTTGAGGGATCGGATTTAATTTTTCTTGCACCCTCATCGCCATAACGTTTAGAGGCTTGATAAAAATTCATTGCTTCAAGAGATTTCAAATATCGATACAACGACTGTCGTGAAACCGTTTTCGTATTCATTGGATATTCGGAGCTAGGGATGTTTGATTCCCTGCACAACCTGACGAAATCAGCGTGGATTTCTTTTAATCCTTTTATGGGCTGCAGATTTTTTCTTTTTCGGTTCAGGAACCATTCATCGATATGATCTTTTATCGTTGGATACTTGGCTAAAAACAACTGGAATGGACCCGATTCCTCCTCATTTTCGACTCTCTTGCGAGGAATTAATGCACGGTATCCCCATTCTTGGCCGTTAGGGTCTAAAGTGAAGCAACGCTCAAGGAAACGGTAAAGTTCTGATCGTACTACTCCCGTTTCATTTTTTATTACATCCAAACTTTCTTCATCAAAGTAAAGGTCTATAGCACGTTTTCTTTTTAAAAATATCTCTTTCTTATCGGGAATCAAGGCATCTTCCAAGACCGACGCCCAATTTTTGGGGTTAATTTCGTTGGTATTACTAAACTGTTCAACTTTCCTTCTGCTCATTGCATTCAACCTCCGTAAGATCTGTAAGCGGTGCACTCTTTAATTCGCCACGCCATAAACCAGCGAAAATCAAATGATAAATCGCGGCAGCGACCCATGGTTGGTTATCTATTTCGTTTTTAATACTTCTAATTGTTGTCTTTCTATGGCTCAATACATTTTGCAAGCGTTTTAACTTTAATTCGTCAGGGAATGGACTATCTCGCACATGTGTAAGGATGATCTTCATATTTTCAATAAAATATGAATTCTCGTATAAGAACTTTTCAGTGTGAACAATATGCTCATAACCATTTTCCTCACACCATTGCTTTTGGCATAATATCTGTTTCAGCGTTTTGTTATTCTTTGGATTATTGGGGTCTATATCATTTGAATATTTGACCTCAATATAAGCTTCAGAACCATCGATTCGCCGAATCCACATATCAATGATCGAGGTCTTTATTTTTCCATCGACGATTGAATGTGCTTTTACCGGTTGCTCACAGAAGGTAATTATATACGGGTTAGTTTCTACGTATATCCAATTGGCATACTCTAAATCACTATATAAATTGACATCTCTTTTTAGTTTTGGGCTAAAGCCAATCCAATGGTTACTACCGTACCGGGTTTGCTTGAACTTAATTATGGGGGTGTATTTATTGTCCATATTTTAGTCTCCGATTTCTATAAATCTAGTAATCTATTCCAATTGTACGACTTCTCGAAAAAGTTTGCAATTGCATGTTATAAAACGAAAAAGTTCGCATTTTCGCGTTACCGTCGGTAACCCTGAAATACGAACTTTGAATCAAACAAATGCCGATATGACTGGGTTGTCACATGGCATAAAGTTTGGAGTTTTATGTTACTGTACAATTTTTCTGATATTTTGCTTAAATCCTACAATTATTACTTATACTCAACTTTGTCATCGTTCTCTTCCGTTTCTAATCAACTATTCGGTTGGTTTTATTTTTTCACTCAAATTTTTCATCATTCGATTAAGTCTCACTTGAATTGCACTTAAATCCTAGCTTTAATCAATCATCATAAATATCGATCATCGCCTCGATCGTTTTGAACGTTTTTCACTAAATCTTAATTTCGTGTGATCATCCAGATTCATTTATAATAAGTTTTTTTGCTACACCGTCTAGATTGTTGATTTAGTTTTTTTTGATCATTACCTGGATTATGTTTATCTATTGTTTTTTCTTTCATCACATCATCACTAGTACTTCCTGAAAATTGTTGTCCTTGTTATTTTACGTTGCCTCCCTTCTATATTCTTATCATTTACCATTTATTGTTATTTTATGTGTGATTTCAATATCTATTTTATTCGCTTTGAACTCCATGATCGCCTTATTCCGGTCTACATACCAAATATCACAAAAAAAACCGGCCATATAGGTCGGTTTTTTTCCGGGCAGCATCGAGATCATGCACGTTTTACATAATACTGGAATATATTGTGTTGTTTGACTCATATAATCATCATGATTAGGCCCGTCTCTGCAGGGATAGGATTACCTAAGGTTTTCTAAAGTCTTCTCATGCGGTGGAAAACCCGCGATTCCGTAGACTTTACGTTACAACCACGCCAAATCGCACCCAGTGCAGTCCCCTCCTGATTTACTTCAGATTTGCCGACCATTTCTCAGCACGAGCCTGCAGATCATCCAGAAACTTCTGAATATCCGGTGCGTTTCCGGATGCAGCCTGGCTTATAAATCCGTTAATGGCTGGAGCGATATCGCTCATATAGAACGGATTGGCTTCATCCATGAGCTCCGAGTGGCCAACATCTGCGATTTCGAGTGCTTTCTTCACAAATTTGTCTTCCGGCGTTACGAAATCAGCGTTTTTAAGTGTCGGAGTACTGGAGAAGTTTTCATACATATATTTTTGCGTCATGTAGCTGGTCAAAAACTTTAACACTTCCCATGACGCATCCACATCTTTCGCATTCTTCGCCATGATGAACGGGTCAACCGCAACCCAGCCTTCGCCTTTAGGCCCCATGTTCAGCACAGGCTCAAATCGGTCCAGCAGCTCTTTATTCTGCTTCGATCGGTATTCACTCATCGTAGAGCCGCCGGTGGAATCAAGGGCAATGGCGATATTGTTCTTCTCCAGACCGAAGTTCTCAGCTCCCTGGGCATTCACGAATCCTGCCGGCGGCAGTTGTGCGGCTTCTTTCAGCCATTCCAGCACTTTGACCATCTCCGGTGAATTCAAGTGCCATTTAATGTTCTTGATATCTTTCAGCGATCCTTCCGCTCCTTTGGCGCCATAAGCAAGGGTTAATGCAACAAAGGTGGAACCATTTAATGAATTGCCGCTCCAATACAGACCGAAATTGTCTTCACCGGTTTTCGGGTTTTTGCCGGTCATTTGCTTGGCTTTCTCCAGAATTTCATCCGGTCCTGGCTGTGCCGACAGTGTTTCAACACCCCAGTCTTCAAACAGCTTCTTATCATAAATGGTCATCCGGCGGCCAAGAACGGCAGGAATCCCAAACTGCTTGCTTCCATCGGGCGACTTGGTGCTGTAGGAGTTGTTCATAATGCCTTCCAGATAAATGCTCGGGTCAAACGAAGTATCCTTTTCAATCAAGTCGTCCAGATCACGCAGAAGCCCTTCCTGGTACCATTGCGATGCAAAGGCTCCGCCAGTATACAAGACATCCGCATCGCCGGAGAGCAGCATGGCCGTTTGTTTGGCTTTTACGTTCTCCCAAGGAATTTGATAAACCTCCAGCTTGATGTTCGGATACATTTTTTTGAACGTTTTATCCAAATATTCGTTGAGTCCGATGGTCGGGTTACCTGTCAGCGCATCAATTCCGTTATCCAGCTGCCAACCTGCCAGCGCAACGCGAACCGTTCCTTTCATATCCGATACTTTTTCAATTGTAACGCCGCCTGTTACATCTTTTCCCGAACTGCCTGAACAAGCGGCCAATGTAAACACCAGCACGAATGACAGGATTAGCAGTACAGCTTTTTTCATCACATCAACACCCCCGCATAAATTTAGCTTTATTCTGAATTATTGCTTGATACCAGATAGCGCAATGCTCTCGATAATATAACGCTGCAGGAACATATAAACGACGATAACCGGAATGAGGCTCGTAGTCGTGGCCGCCATAATAATGGATGGCTGTTGATTAATACCGTTGTTATACGTAAACATGGCCAATCCAATCTGGATGGTGTACTTGGCAGCCGATTTCAGGATCAGCAGCGGCCACAGCATATCGTTCCATACGCCTAAGAACAGCAGAATGACCATGGTGGCGATAATGGGCGTGCACAGAGGCAGATAAACCCGGCTGAATACGGTGATTTCCTTGGCGCCATCCAGAACGGCCGCCTCCCTTAGACTGCTGGGTAATTGATCGAAGAAGGCTTTGGCTAAAAAGGTACCGAACGCATAGTTCATGGCCGGCAAATAAAAAGCCAGGTAGTTGTCGACCAGTCCGAGTTTGCTGAACAGCAAATACTGCGGAATCATCGTCATTTCGAACGGAATCATCATCGTGCTTAGCGCCAGCAGCAGGACGAAGTTTGCTCCTTTGAAGCGAAGCTTGGATAAGGCATAACCGGATAATAGTGCAGACAACGAGCTGATAATGATGACCCCTGCACTTACAAGCGTGGAGTTGCCGATATATCGGAACATATTGATGTTGGTGAAGGCGGCTTCATATGTTCGAATCGACGGCTCCTCCGGCCATATTTTCGGTGGGAATGAAATATTTAATCGTGCAGCCCAATCGAAGCTCGTTACCAGCATCCATAAGAATGGCACAATCATGATGAATGAACCTACCAACAGAACCAGCGTTAGGATCAACTGTTGAAGTGTAATTCGTTTACGGCGCACAGGCTCTTTGGGTAAGGCAGAACTGCTCATAGTTAACCTCCTGTCTTCTGGAATAAGGTTCCCCTACGGACCCGAATCATGGATAATGGCATTAGTCCAAACTGTCTTTGCGGCGGTTGAGCAGCATGAGGAACACGGTTAGGATGAGTATGATGACGAATAACAGATAGGATACGGCCGTAGCCAGCCCCATCTGCGAAGAGAGAAACGCATTTCGGTAAATATACAGCACCACGGTCATCAAGCTTCCCCCCGGATTGCCAGCGGTTCCGCCGATTAACCATACATCCGTAAACCGTTTCATTCCGCCGATGGTTCCCATGATGAGCATGAAAACAAAGATTGGACGCAAGTATGGAATCGTAATATACCACCATTTTCGGTAGGTGCCGGCTCCATCCACCTCTGCAGCTTCATACAGATCACGCGGAACGCTCTGCAAACCAGCCAGAAAAATAATGGTGTTATACCCAAGCGCGCCCCATAAACTCATGAGCACGATACTGTAACGGGCCACTTCCGGGTTCGTGAACCAGCCGACTGGATCAAGGCCGAACAAACCAATCACAAAGTTGATCAGCCCTTCCTTGGACGGAAAAAACAAGAAGGAGAACAACAAGCTTGTAGCAACGCCTGACACGACATTGGGCAGAAAGTATACCGCTTTGAAAAAATTACGTCCCAGATGCCATTTCAGATTATTAATTAAGCTCGCTAAAACAAATGATAGTGCGATTCCAAGCAGTACAGACCATATCCCCATGACAAACGTATTTGAAAGCGCTTGCCAAAATAAGGAATCTTCTAATGCGTATTGGTAGTTGCTCAGGCCCACCCAGGTGCCGGATAAATTGAGCCCGGATGTCTGATGAAAACTCATAAACAGTGCGGCGAACATAGGATAAATGGCAAACACGATGACTCCGATAATGAGAGGGGCGCTGAATAGATAGCCCATCCAGTCATTGCGCGTAAATCTGAACTTTCGTTTAGCCCATTTTCCATGCTCCGCTGTCCATTTCCCTTCTGGGGTGGATGACAAACCGATCCTCCTCCTTTCGTTAATAACCGGATCCATTCCGGTAATCGGACAAGACGTTCATGTCCATTCTGTAAATGGTTATGTGGACGAATCCGGATTATGTGTTATTCTTTTTTTCACAGACGTGAACGGAAGAACAACACCTTCAGCGATTCCTTATCGGCAGTGTATGCAGCGGCCCGCATCCGGGTGTATGCCTACAACGACCATGTTTCGAATCTCACTGAAAAAAGCACAGCCTGAAATAGGCTGTGCTTTTTTTATAATTCAAAAGGCTTATACCTCGATAATGATGGGCAGAATCATCGGCCTTCTCTTTGTCTCGCTGTATATGAATTTCCCGACATGATCTTTCAAGGTCTGCTTGATCAGATTCCATTGGGTGGACCCGGTTTCCGTTAAATCCTTCATGGAAGACATGACGATATCGTGGATTTGCCCCATAAATTCCTCCGAATCTTTCACGAAGATGAAACCTCTGGATATGAGCTCAGGCTTCGCTACCATCTGCTTTTCCGTTTTGCTGAGCGTGGTTACGATAATGAGCATCCCGTCCGATGACAGCTGTCTACGGTCCCGCAAAACGATGTTGCCCACGTTCCCGATCATCAATCCGTCCACCAGGCTGTTGCCTGAAGGGATTTTTGGACCTAAGGAGGCCATTCCCTGCTGGATTTGGATCGTGTCGCCATTCTGAATGATGAACACATTCTCATTAGGGATCCCCACGGATTCCGCCAGCTGACGATGCTGATACAGCATTCGGAATTCACCATGAACAGGAATCAAATAATCCGGTTTCATCAAGGTGAGCATTAATTTCAACTCTTCTTGGCTGCCATGCCCGGATACGTGCATCCCTGAAGCTGATCCGGACCCGTAGATGACCTGAGCACCCAGCACGTACAAGTTATCGATCACATGAGCCAGGTTCCGCTCATTTCCAGGTATGGCTCCTGCAGCAATGATGACGGTATCGCCGGGCAAAATCTCGATATGGGGATGCTTGGAGTTGGCCAATCGTGATAAAGCTGCCATAGGTTCCCCTTGACTCCCCGTGCACAGGACGGCAATTTTGTCCGGTGGATAACGCTCGCTGTCGCCTGCATCAATGAGTAAGTCATCGGGGATATTTAAGTAGCCATGCTCCTTGGATACGGTGACGACATTCACCATGCTGCGGCCGAGCAGAATGAGCTTTCGCCCTGTTTCAGCGGCGGCATCGATGATCTGCTGAACACGGTTCACGTTCGACGCAAACGTAGAGATGAATACCTGCTGTTTTGCCTGTGCGAATGCTTCCAGGATATGTCCGCCAACGAGACGTTCCGAAGGCGTAAATCCCGGTCTCTCGGCGTTTGTGCTTTCGGATAATAACACCTTTACCCCCTGCTTGCCGATATCAGCCATCCGATGCAGATCCGGATATGGTCCCTTCACAGGAGACATGTCAAATTTAAAATCCCCCGTGTGGACAACATTGCCTTCTGGCGTCTGAAAGACGATACCCACGCAGTCCGGAATGCTGTGGCTGGTCGAAAAAAAAGAGGCATGGATGGCGCCCGCTTCAATGGTGGAATTTGCATCAATCGTGTGGAGCTCGGAATCACGCAGAAGGCGATGCTCTTTCAGCTTGATTTTAATCAGCTCAATCGTGAGCTTCGTCCCATACACAGGGATCGGGAGCTGCTTCAGTAAATAAGGTATCCCTCCGATATGGTCCTCATGTCCGTGTGTGACAATAAGAGCTTTGACTTTATCCGCATGGTCCAGCAAATAGGTGAAGTCAGGCACAATTAAATCAATGCCGGGCAGGTTTTCGTCTGGGAACTTGGAACCGCAATCAATGACCACGATATCTTGATCATACTGAATGAAGTACATGTTCTTACCAATTTCATTAACGCCGCCTAGCGCTGCGACCAGCAATCTATGTTCAGCTATATTCATAACGATGAAGCCTCCTTCTGTCTATCCACCTAGTCCAATTCTTCGTTGCTGTCGGTTCTCCTATATTATTGAAATTGTCACAAAACTTATGCACCAAGGTAAACAATGGTTCATTCCGCGAGCGTGGTATGGAAGAACAGCAAAAAAAACCGCCATCTGTAGGCGGGCTATCCTTGAAATGAAGATAAGGCTGAATCCGGGTTTCGTATTAAAAACCGAGCAGGTTTTTAAGCGTAATGAATACGACCGGGATCAACAGCGATGGCGTGAGATTCATGGTTTTGAAATTCCGTATACCCAAAATGTTTAAGCCTGAAGCAAAAATTAATATGGCGCCAATGATGGATATTTCGGTTAACAGCTCCGTTGTAATAAAGCCAGAGGCTGCGCCGGCCATCACGTACAATAACCCTTGCCAACAAAATGTGGCCACGGCTGATAGAACAATGCCAATGCCGAAGGTTGAAGCCAGTACGATGGACGTCACGCCATCCAGAATGGCATTGGTGAACAGATAGGTATGATTATTATTCAAAGCGCTCTCGATCGGTCCGATAATGGACAATGTTCCCATACAGAACAACAGAATGGCCGTTGTTAATCCTTCAGCCAAATTACCCTTGGTGAACCTCGACACCGCTTTTTTAAATCCCTGCTCCAGGTTCAGCTTCTCCCCGATCAGACCGCCTATGGCAAGACTTATAATGAATAAAACGGGATATTGGCTATCCGGCATATACTTCACGATTGAATTCACACCAAGTGCCATGACGGCCAAACCCATCGCCTGCATCAGGATGTCCTGATAGGTTTCGCTCATCCCCTTCTTAAATACATTTCCAATCGTGCTGCCTACAACAATGGTTGTTACGTTTACAATGGTTCCAATCACAGTCGTTCTCTCCTACTAAATATGTTTTGATACAAAGAATAAACCCTCCAGCAGCTGGAGGGTCAATCGTTTATTTAGCAAGCATTTGAATTTCGGTTACGAATTGAGAGGGATCACCGGTAAGCCCGTAATCAATGTATGTGATCTCCAACGCATCCTCGATCAGGCTGTATCCTTTTCCCTCGATATAATCCAGGAGCATTCTATAATGAGGCGCTGCATCTTCGTGTGTCCCGGCAAACCGAATCGTAATATAAGTGCCTTGGGGCCATATCTTCTCTTCGACCTCAGTGCTGCTGCGCGCACTTTCCTGCTCTACAATGACAAAAATGGAGTCATATTCATCAAATTTACTTTGCATTAAACGATTAATCGAGATCGATAATCCTACTTTGCCAAGGAAAATGGTGGACTTCATTTTGGTGCTGTTCTCCAATAATCGGATCGGCATATCCAGATTGTCGCTTTTATGTATGTTCTGTTTGAGCAAAACCATCACTCTCTCGGGAAACTCGACTTCCCGAATTTTGTAGAGCTCTTCCTTATTCGAGGCATCTTCGATCTGCTCAATTCGGCTTTTGATCTTCGCCCGGATTCTTTGATATTCCTCAATTTTCTCTTCGGTTCTGAGCTGCTGCTCCTTGAGCAGGGTTAGTATATGGTCAATCTCCCGATCATCCAGAAAAAGCTTAATGTCCTTTAAAGGGATGCCAAGCGCCTTGAGATACAGAATGGTATTCAGCTGCTCGAATTGATCGACCGAATAATAACGGTAATTTGTCAGATGATCCACGGTTGCCGGTTTAAATAAATCAATATCGTCGTAATACCGGAGGGTGCGGATATCGATCTGAAAAAGCTTGGATATTTCACCGATCGTAAACATATCATCTCTCCTCTCCTTAACAGCCTATACCCTTCGTTAAATTTGCACAATTAAATGATAGGATATGCAGCAAAATACAACCAACTTCTCATCAGCTATATTACGAAATGCATCATTATACTTCGTGTAAAAAAACAAAAAGACTACCGAACCACCGGCAGTCTTCTAAATAAATCGAGTGCGATTCGCATCCTACTGATGCTTTCTCTGTTTGTTAGGGCCTTTAACCGGCTTGTCGCCAACGCTGACAAAGATCGGATTAGAATAAAACCACAGGTCGATGTAGTTTCGTTTATTAATTTCCGCAAACCGCTGCTCATTGTCTTCGATGTCCGTTTTCGGATCTATGAGTGGGTCGCCATTGCTGGTTTCTCCAGCAACATTCACGCCAAGATTAGTCCCTCTTAAACGGAAGTATTGATCCTTCGTTGCGGTCGTCCGATAAGTGATGACGTTGTATCCATCCCGATCGGTCTTCCAATCCTTGCTCGTAAACCGTTTAACCACTTTCGTCGAATCGTTAGTGCTCCTGCTGTAAGCCGCCGTACCTGGCTGCGCTTTACCTGTTACGTCGCCTGAGATCAAATCGACATGATCTACGGTTACAGGATCACCGTTGTTATTTTTACTCGGACTTTTGAATCGGATCGTAATTTCAATCGGGTTCCCTTTCTTCACTTGCAGGTTACTCCCCATTTCGGCCTGCTTGTTCCCGTGACGAACGCGATAATCCAGCGCGTTAATTAAATCGCCGTAGACGGAGAACGATTTACCCGAACGCATACCGTTAAGTACGCTTTGCATGTCGTCCCCATTCACCCAAGTGTAATTTTTAGCGTATTGCCCGGGCCAATATCCACTGGAGTACAAACGGTTTTCACTGATCTCAAAATGAGAATCCGAGTTCGCAAAGTTCCAAAATTCGCGTCCTTCGCCAAGCAGCGCATCCCATACGCCGCCAACCTTGGCAATCATGTAATCAGCGCCGCCGTACGTTCTGTTTTCCGGCGTGGTTAAGTTTAGTCCGCCGCGGTCAGGCTCCATCTGATTCCCCGGCATGCCTTCCATTCCGAACACCACGTTTGGCGCAATATTGTTGAAATCCCGGATATCCGCGATGGTGTACACGGTTTTTCTGGAAGGATGGTTGAGCAATGCATAACTGCGGTTTCCATAGCTTTTCTGAAGCCATGCCAGTGCTGCTCGGGCATCTTCGGGAGTCGTATAGGCCCGGCTGTCTTGTTTATTCCAATCGGCTACGTCTTTGGGATCGAACATCGCTTCATCCCGATCGGTGAACAGATACTCGAACTGACGGGCTGCCTTGAGGCTCGATTCTGAACCGTATTTACCTGATATAATACCGATTCCCACATGTTCATATGTAGGCATGTCCCACTCAAAGCCTGAGAAGATAATCTTGTTCTTGTATTTCCCTGCTTCCTGAAGCTGCTGAATCTTGGGAATCTGGTATTGAGCCATTCCCATGGAGAACGGAATAGATCCGCCGGCAAGAGGATTTCCCTCGTCGTCCCGTTTAGAAACTCTAAGATGGTCGGAGACCGCGATCCAATCCAAGCCATATTTCTGGAATCCGTTGTCCAGCAGTTCCTGCAGGGATTGGCTGGCATCATCGGATTGATACGTATGCGAGTGATACTCCCCTGTCATCCATTTGCCGCTTCCTTCCGGCCTAATCCTAGCCCCATCTTCCTTTGCATGAACGATCATGCCTTGCGAAAAAATGGACAAGCTGAGCGCCAAAACCATGATGGTTTTCTTCTTTAGCTGCACTTCATGGCACCTCCAAATTGATATCGTTCGTCAAACTTCTTAAGTGTAAGCCTCCATGATGAAGAGAATGTTATCGTAAATCGTTGATTGTGTAAGAATGAAGCTCCCTATTCAATATGTCTCTATGAAAAAATATCACCTATCAAACTCGGAATACGCCATTTTCTTTTCTTCAAATCTTTAAGATTACATATTAAATATTATGTAAACCTTTTAAAAAGAATGACTACAACCTAACCTCGGCTGCAGTCATTTTCAAAGCTATCCATTTAAGATTACAATCTTTTAGACAAAGTTCGACGCACCAGCTTCACCCTTCCATTCATCCCGGAAGGCAATGCAGTCTTTCCATATAAGTTCTCCAGCGTATTGGCTGCCCGGATGGTAATCCAATTGCTCCCCTGCTCAACATATGGCGTGATGTCCCAGTGATAAGGAGGCCACAATCGAATCCCTACCTCCATATCATTCACATATAAAGAAGCTGTCTCCCTTATATCTTCAGCCTCCAGCCATAATTCCTCATCTGGAGCCAAGCTAACTTGGGTCAGATCCACTTGCTGTGAATATTCTCCCGCTCCCGCATAATAAGGATAGCCGGCTGTAGCCCAACAACCAAACATATGTTCCGGACTCGCGTTTAGCCTCATCCGATCTTCTATAACAAAGGGTCCGATCAAAAATGCAGGAAATGAAATGGCCGGCATCGGCTCCAGCAATGAAACCGTCAGAATCTCAAGTTCGTTCTCGCCCGCTAACAAATGCGGCGTGATATCCACGCTAGCATAGTGTTGATCCTGCCAAGTAGAGGGCTGCAGCGCATTCTGTCTTACGCCATTCACGAAGATTTCAAGGTTGCGCCGGCGCTGCAGGAAACCGATATGGGAAGGGATTTTCTGCTCCACATCGTCCAGAATGAACTCGATCTTCGGTGATGAGTTGTTATTAGATTGATCTGGAAGCCCCCTACCGCTCGGTGATTGCAAGCGTTCGATCAATTCCTGCGTCATGGTAAACGTTGTACGATACGTGTTCACTTGCCCAGGCATCGTAGCGTTCATCCTGGACTGTCGGTCATTCAGCGTGACCTGCCATTGATCCAGTAATAAAACATTAGGTTCGAGTGTCTGGAAACGCCATAGATTATCAAGAAGGATTACATCGCCGGCTTCTCGCTCTATATCGAACATTTGTTCTATTGAACCATTTGGGCTCTCCTCAGGTACAACCGAGAGCACTCGCAGCTCTCCAGGTGCATAGGTTAGAACGGAATCGCTGGCTAACTGGCGTATTTCTCCGCTTTCCAAGCCCATTCTTCGATTCGGTACTTCGCCTCAATTGCACCAAGCTTCATGGAAACGGGATTCTCCGACCAGTTCATCAGCCACACATATACCCGGTCCCCGAACACACGTTCCAGACTAATCAAATCCTCATGTTGTCCTTCGGTCAACTTCCATCGTAAAACAGGACTTTTCCTTAATAACCCGCTTACACGTTCACACAATGAATCAATCGGATCAACAAGTGGCAAGTTCTCCAGGGAATAAAACAGAGTATACCCCTTGCCGATGGATCGTAATTCATTATGC
This sequence comes from Paenibacillus sp. Dod16, assembly GCF_049893405.1. Taxonomy (NCBI): domain Bacteria; kingdom Bacillati; phylum Bacillota; class Bacilli; order Caryophanales; family Paenibacillaceae; genus Paenibacillus; species Paenibacillus sp. Dod16. Next base: position 87,730 of record NZ_JBNDYG010000043.1, on the reverse strand, counting down.
TGCGGAGTCGAACCAAACAGCGCATGCATATGCTTCGCCAGTTCCGGATCATGATGCAAGCACTCGCTATGCCGCGGTATCGCTCCTACGGCAATAAGAGTACCGCCTTGCTTAACATACGAAACGAGCTGTGCGGCAATGTCCCTCGACATGACCTCAATCTCCGGCATAATCATAACCGAATATATGTTCCCATCCCCGTAAAATCGCACCCCTTCTCCATCCATAAGGCTGGCTTCGCGAAGCTGAGATTCGTCTACATAGTCGTAATCAATGGATCTGCGAAGCATCCGATCCGACAGGAGTGAGAATAGAGCATCGGAAGCGGGATGTTTATTCGATTGACCGGATACGAACATATTTTCGTATACCGTATGGATAGGTGACAGCAGAAGAACCTCCGGTGTTCGTTTACCGCTCGCGCCAAGCAGACTCAGTCGACCGAGATAGTCGGCAAAAGCACGATAATGCGGCCAGTGAGGCGCATGCTTGAATTCCGTCGGCGGGAAATCGGTCTTCCGATACCCGGCAAACGAGTAATAGAACGCATGCGGGATGAAGAGGTTAACGCCCAGGAATGCCATGAAATTGGCATCCAGTCGCCGCTCTCGCATGGAATAGCCGTGACCGCTTGCGCCAAACGATTCGCAGATCACCCGTTCCTTGCTGTTCAGCTGAGCGACGGAAGCTGCCGTCTTCACTGACACGATCCGATGCGGATTCTCCTTCGTGCCGATACCGGGGGTTAAATAATCCACGCCAGCGTAGTGAAACTGCTGCAGCACCCGGGTCTGATTGCCTTGCGATCTAGCCTGACCCCAGACCGGCTCTTCGAGCGTATGACCGATGTAGAGCAGTCCATGCCGCTCACACCATGAACGAATCGCAAGATGATAGCCCTCAACATACCAGCGTGTTATCGTATCATAATATTGCTGTTTCGTTGACCGGCTGCCATCAGCCATGTTATATAACAAGGCACCTAACCGCGGGATGAGATCATAGCCGTTCTCTTGCTGATATCGCTCCGCCATTCCTTCCGTCCAAGCGAAGACCATACCCGGCAGGGTAGCGCCTACATCGTGAACCGCCGTCCGGATCGCTTCTACCCCAAAGAAACCATCGTGGATCATTAGCCCGGGTTCGTCGGTGAAAACGCCCTGAATCGTTGTGCCGAAGTGTTCCTGCAAGGACTGAAACGGATCATAGGACATTCGGATGAAAGCCTGAACGGCTTCCGGATTTAACGTATCCAAGTAGTACCCATTGGCAAACGTGATCCCTTCCGCGATCTCGCAGGACCAGCAGGCCAGCACGATATAAGGATCCTCCGTAGTCGGCGTCCATTCCCTACCCCATACATGCGTAAGATCCTCCGGTTCATCACAGAGCAGCCATTCCCCGTCCTGCATGGCAGCGCGATAAGCCAGAATGGCAATAAGCTCATTGTGATCATAACGCGCAAAATCCAGCTTCAATCCTTGTTGCTGTGCGTCATGCATATATCTTTGCTCTTCAACCCTTAAGTAACGCATGCGATACTCCGGATGCTGACGTGTTAGTTTGCCGCCCAGCGTTCCGCTTGGCCAATTGTCCTCATCGTACAGCCAGACGACCATATTACGTTTCTTGCACTCTAGGGTACAAAACTCCAACGCTTCCATGAATGCCGGCGACAGGTAAGAGGTTTGCATCCCATGGCGCGCATGCAGAACAACACCGCCAACACCCGCTTCATACATCGATTGGATCTGGCTTTCCAGCTCCGGCTTCGTGAGCTCATGATTCAGGAACCAGAACGGCTGCGGGCGATACGTGGCATCCGGATTCTCGAATTGCTGCTTCAGTTGCATTAGATCCTTGTGGGCTATTTCTGCCTGAACATTAACGTTATTCAACATGCATCACCTGTCTTATCACAGATTTCATTCAGACCGGGACATAAGCAACTGGATGAAAAACCCACCGACAACGGAGCGATTCTGGAAGTTCATCTGTTTGCCGCTTAGCGTGTCATACCAATCGGTCACCGGAACGCGAGCGGAGGTTTCATTCATGAAATCCCATAAGGGCGCAATCATGGCTTCAAACTGGGATTGCTTGGCACTCATGGAGGCACACCATACCAGCCAATCTGCTTTTGTATACGTATCGCGGCTATCCAGCGGAAGGCCGTAACGATTCTGTTTCAACTTATAATAGTCCAGCTCTTGGGCAGCAACTTCTTTTGGAAACAGGTTTAATTCCAACAGGCGATCCCATACCAGATTGTATTTCATGCTCCAGGTATCGTTTGCGCTGTCGAACGTAAGCTTATAATGATCACCTGCATCGGCCATGGATATCCACTCATTCGCCATATTCCGAGCGGCTGCAAGATAAGAGGCCCCTTCCTGTGAGCCCAGCAGGTCGCACATGTACGAATACGCGGCAATGCCCAAGATCGCTTTAATGGACAAATTCGCATTATGCGCCAAATGTCCGGCAAAATCATCCGTGCAGAGCTGATTATCCGGATCGAGTCCATGCTGCAGTAGATATCCCGCCCAAGAAGTAAGAGGTTCCCAGTGCTCCCGGGCAAAATCCGTATTCCCTTCATATTTGCATACCGCGGCAGCCATTAGGAGCATATTCCCGCATTCTTCGATCGGCATCTGGTATTCCAGCTTGTTCTCGCCATACACCTGCCCGTTGGCTCTGGGGTATGTTCCCACGTCATGAGGTGCAAAATCGAACGGCCAATCTGGGCTCATGGCATACTTATAAATCGGGCGCATCATCCCCTTGACCAGTTCAGGATTGTATCTCAGGAACAATGGAATCGACGGATAACTGACATCGACCGTAGCGATGCATCCGTTGCTGAAATTCTCCTTGGAAAAAAACAGCACATGTCCAGCTTCATCGGCAACCAATTTATGCGCAGCTACCGCCTGTCGATACGTCAAGGCCAGGATATCCCGGTATTTTTCACCGCCTGCGGCAAGGCTCTCTGCCATCAGCTCGCGATTGAAGCTCTCACATTGCTGCATGATGACTTCATATTGGGCGGCGGATTGTAACAGCATGTCATGGAACGTCAATCCGTTTCGCTTCCAGTAAGCATCCAGCGGCTGGTTAAAATATTCGATGGCATGAATATCATCATACGCAAGCATCAGATACTCAGATACCCATTCATCCCGTACTGGGCCCAGATCCATTTCGGCTGCCATAACGGGGGTATGATTGGATACGGCCCGCGGCTTCTGCTGAGCATCTTCCGGAGGTAATTGACCGGTTCGTACATATAACTCACGGCTTGACACAGAATGAATCACCGTCTGGATACGTTCCGTACGGGGAACCGCCAGCACCATATACCCCCAATCGATTCGGGTATCATCTCCGGCAAGCTGCAGGATCGGCTGTTCGACAGTACCCATCGCCATCATATTCAATTGTCCATCGATAACGCGATGCTCCCAGGTCACTTGCTGATCCGGTGTATTTACGCACCATTCGCCTGTAACATCGAAGTAGAGCTTTACATCATGTTCACGCCCATCCATCGAACGAACCTGAACTGTCACATACGTTACGGGCCGGGACAACAGATCAAGATCATTCAGTAATAAAGGCGTGGTGAACTCAACTTGAAGCTCAATGCCTTCCCCTTGGAACGTATAACGGGTAGTTACCGGCTCAACCGTCAAATCGGTTTGCTGAAGAACTTCAAGCTCGGGATGCTCTGCTGAATCCGCTGCTGCTACCTTCCCCATAAATCGTCTGGGCAAGCCATCAATGATCGCAAGGCCGACCATACCTTGAATCTTGTTCGTCCAATGCCGGGTATGATCATCGTAGAGATGATCCGCAGCGGACCATACGCTGAAGTAAGGATCTACGGTGACCAGCGGTACGGATGGAGGTCTGAATTTCGTTGTCATCTGACATCAACTCCTTCATGTCTTGTTTATTCTTGATAATGCCTTCTATATCCTTGTGATGGGGAAACAAAAACCATGGAGAGCAGCAAAAGGCTCCGCCCCCTTGATGGCCAAGGTGCTGCGAAGCCTTTCGTTTTACCGGGCTCCCTTGACGATGGAAGTCATCAGTTCGGCATCTGAACGGTTACCACGTCTTTCCCCTTCAGATTTTCGTTCGTGAACTGCATCGCTTTCTCATATCCGGTTTTGCGGAGCTGTTCCCGTAGTTCATTGATAATGCTCATCGCCGCTTCATCCGATTTGGCAAATACCGCTTCCTTCCACGCATCTCCTATACGATCCATCGATGGCTTCAGCATTTCCCATTCCGGCGCCTTCGTGATAACATCACCCGGGTTATAAGCAGTAATTACGTGAATGCCGTTCGGACGGAGGATTTTGCGAGCGTTCTCCATCGCTTCAAGCCTTTCTTGTTCCGCCCAGATGTCCCCTCCAGCAGCGGAATTGATGCGGTCAAGGCCTGTCAGCGATTCCAGACCAATGCTGATGCCTTCGTTCTTCCGCAGCTTCATGTTGGTGTCCGTGCTGAATTTGTCAAACCATTCCTGATTGGCGACAGGCTTGCCGTCCTTCATATCCCAATGAACGCCCTGCACCCCGTACCGGGCCAGCATAAAGCCTTCATCGGAAGCCATGAAATCCAGGAACTTCAATGCAGCGTCAACGCAAGCGCCTTTGCAGTTCTTCGTGATCGCCGTTACGTTATTTCCCTGAATCCCCAGATCGACAGGCCTGTCCGGCTCAACGTCAGCGCGCTCCAACGGGCCGAGAGGAATGTAGTCGCTGCCCGGATGCGAAGAGACATACTCCTTGGAAGCATCCAGGATGGCCGGATAGTGCGCGGCCAGGATGGCGATGCGGCCTTGATTGATTTTTTCCTTGGCAATCGGGTCTGTCTGGGTGAAGGCTTCAGGATCCATCAGTCCCTCTTCAACGAGCTTACGATAAAACAGGGTGTATTCTTCGTAGCCCTTAGTGAAGAAGTTATGTTCAACCGTGCCGTCGCCTTTGTCGACGTAACTCGCTCCGGAATAAAACATGGTGTTGCCGATGCCAACGGCCCAGCCGTTACTGAAACCGCCCAGCGGAAAGACCGGCTGGCCGTTCTCCTGCAGATTGGCATCCTTGATTTTTTTGAGGAAGTTGTAGAAATCCTCCTTCGTCACAACGGATTGCGGATCGACGCCGACTTTCTCGGCGATATCTTTGCGCACATAGAAACCATAAAGCCAATCCATGCCGTCTTCGTTCGTGGCCGGCTGATTTTGCAGCAGCAAATATTTTTTGCCGTCGTAGGCGTCTATCGCTTTCTCATATAATGCCGGCGGCACATTTTCTTCCGCAATCGATTTGGACAAGTTCGGATAATCCTTCAGCTTGTCCGATATATCCACCAATTGTCCCTCTTTGGCAGCCTTAATGATGCCATCCAATTCCCCGCCCCAGGCTGGCCCGGTATAAATGTCCGGCAAATCCTGCGTGGCGAAGATCTGGTTAACCTTCTCCGTCTCACTGCCTTTCGTATATTCCCACTCGAGGGTAACGCCGGTTTTCTCCTTAATGACTTCCTCCACGGGCGTTATGGCATCAGAACCGTTGGAACCATTCCAATTGTGTAGTATTTTGAGTTTGTATGAATTCTCTCCTTCTACCCCTTCTCCGTTATCTCCGTTCCCTGATGAATTCGTGCAGCTGATCAGCAAACCTCCAACCATGATGGACACGAGCAATGCGGATACGCCTTTCGACCAAATCCTCTTCAAACCAATCGCCTCCTGGAATATGGATATCAATGATCTTGGTAAAGCTTTGGACAAATTCCGGGTCAGGATGACCTAACCTTTAACTGAACCGATCATAACCCCCTTTACGAAATATCGCTGCAGGAACGGATAGATGCACAAGATCGGGAAAACCGTAATGACAAGCAAGGCCATCCGGAGCGATTCCGGCGTCGCGCCAGCACCGCTGGTTCCGCCAATCGTCTGTCCGCCCTGCTGCGCGGCTCGCTGCATCGAATTCGACAGCGCTTCAGCTTCCGTCAGCATTTCTTGTAACAGGGTCTGCACCGGTATCAAATCTTTGTTGGATACATAGTAAGCACCCGAGAACCAATCATTCCAATGGGCCACCCCGATGAACAAGGAGATGGTGGCAAGCACCGGCCCCGATAGCGGCAGTATAATCCGCACGAAGATTTGAAAATCGCCGTACCCGTCAATGCGGGCAGACTCCTCCAACTCCTCCGGTATGCCTTGCAGGAAGGTTCGGATGATGACGATATGCATGAAATTGAACAGCATCGGCAGCACATACACCCAGAAGCTGTTGATCAGATGCAGCTTTTGCAGCGTGATGAAGAACGGGATGAACCCGGCACTGAAAATCGTTGGCAAAAAGATGTAAAAGGTGAAAAAGGAGCGGCCCGGCAATGTCTTTTTGGAAAGCGCATAGGCCATGAGCGTACACAGCACAACATGCAGGAATGTACCCAGCACGGTGCGCATGAGCGTAATTTGGTACGCCTTCCAGATGCGGGCGTTGTCGAATACCTGGGCGTAATTCTCCAGCGTGAACTTACGGGGCAAAAAATAGATCGCCCCCATCATCGAATCCTTCCCGTCGTTAAGGGAATACGCCAAAATGTAAATAAACGGATAGATCATCGAGAATCCGATGATGGCGAGAACGGTGTAATTGAACATCGAGAAAAAAGACCATTTACGTTTCATTACGTCACCTCCTTAGAACAGGGATACATCACTGACTTTGCGGGCGATGCGATTGACGGTCAGAACCAGGATGAGCCCGATAATGCTTTGGAATAGCCCGACCGCAGCGGCGTAACTGAGACGCCCTTCCCGGATACCGGAATTGATGGCGTGCACGTCCAGCACGCTGCCCATACTGGCAGTCGCAGGACCATTCAAGAGAAGGAGCTGTTCATACCCGGCGCTCATCAGATTTCCCACGGCAAGAATAAATAAGATGATGGCCACGTTGCGGATACCAGGAAGTGTCACATGCCACATCTGCTTGAAGCGTCCTGCGCCATCGATCTTGGCAGCTTCGTAGAGCTGCTGATCGATACCCGCAATGGCGGCCATGAAGATAATCGAATTCCAGCCGATGTTCTTCCAGATATCGGACCCGACAATCATCTGATAGAACCAGGTAGGATTGTTCAGGAACTGGATCGATTCGACCCCAAACGATCCCAGCAAGTCATTGACCGGACCGCCATATGGAGTCAGTAAACGCTGCATCAGCGTGACAACCACGATCCAGGATACGAAATAAGGTAAATAAGAAAGCGTTTGAATCGTCTTCTTGAATTTCATCTTCCGAACTTCATTTAATAGGAGCGCAAGAATGATCGGCATCGGAAATCCGATCAGCAGCTTCATGAGACTGATGATGACCGTGTTGCGAATGATGTCACCGGACTGATAGTAATTGAAGAATTGTTCAAAGTACTTGAATCCTGCCCAGGGACTCCCGGTGAAGCCGCCAACGAAGGTATAGTCCCGGAAAGCAACTTGAATTCCGTACAAGGGCACATAAGAGAATAGAAAAAACCAGACGATGCCTGGCAGCATGAACAAGTAAAAGAGCTTGTGCTGCCAGATTCGTTTCATGAATCGGTTGTTGGTTAATCGTGACTTGCTCACATTCCCACCTCTCCTTTCAGTGGGGCGGACGGGCCGCCCCGGGTTATCCTAGCGGTAATCTCAAACGCAGCGTAAGGATTTCAAATGGCGTAAAGGATAGCGTAATCTGGTTGGATGCTTCGCCAAGCGGCAGCGCTGCAAGGATGTTTTCCATCAGATCCGTAGTCCAGGCTTCGGCCGCTTCAAATCCACAATGAAGTGTCGTGCTAACATGTGTTCCCGATGTTTCATACAGACGAACCACGATGTCGTCGCCATCCTCGGCTTTCTTGACCGATTCCACCATGATATTCGGATGATCCGGCCGCAGAAATGCTTGGGATGGCGGGAGCTTTCCTGTCGCTTGGTCAGGCATGGAAGGCAAGGAAATCGCCCGAAGCGGGATGTTCAGCTCATTGCCTCGTCTATAGATTTCGGCTTGCACATGGTTCCCTTGGTGCGGATATAACGAATATGTGAATCGGTGCTCCGCACGATCCGCATCCGTATCCGGATAAGAGCTGCTGCGGAGCAAATGGAGATCCAGCACGTTATGGATCGCCCGATGGCCGTATTTGCAATCATTGAGCAGCGCGACCCCATAATCCGGCTCCGATAAGTCAACCCATTGATGGGCACAAATCTCGTCCTTCGCAAAATCCCACATCGTATTGCGGTGGGTCGGCCTGCTCAAGCTGCCGAACTGGATCTCGCAATGAACCTGATCCGTACGTATATTGACCGGGAACGAGGTTCTTAGCATCTTGCCGTTCTCTCTCCAATCGACGGACGTCTCGAAATCGATACGCCGGCTGCCCTCCGTCAGCACAACGGTCTGCGTCAGCGCAGATTCGCCATATGCGTACTCGAAGACCAGCCCGATTCGCGGGCCGTCCCGCAGCTTCTGTATCGCGAGGAGGTTTAACGGCTTGCCCGGATTCGCCGAATAGTCATGACGGAAATCCCATGCATCCCCCTCGTCATGGTACACGCGAAGATCGTTACCTGAGCGGCCTTGCTGAATGACTTCGCGAGCTTCCGCCTTATCCAGAATCGATAGAATGCCCCCGTTTTGATCAAACTTCACGATCAGTTTGTCGTTCTCCAGACTTCGCTCGGAAGCTGTAACGTCTAATTCCGCTTCCGGTGTTTCCAAAAGCATTTCAATGCCTGACGCTACTTCATCATCAGCTCCAGCATCGGCGTCACTCGATATGACGGTGTAGCCCATCGATGGAACCAACACGTGATGCCATCTTCCATTCGCGCGCAGCCACTCCCGGCGTTCCCAAGGCAGCGAATTAAATACGACCGTTCCGGGAGAAGCTTTGGCATTGTATGAAATGTGGTCTGCCAGATAGCGATAGGTCTCGGCAATCATTGCTTCCGTGTTTGATAGCAGCTCTTCATACCGTACTAACGACTCATCGTACACCCGCTTAATGGAAGAGCCCGGAAGAATGTCGTGGAACTGATACAGCAGAACTTCTTTCCAGATCGTCTCCAGCGTCTCGGACGGGTATGTCCTGCCTAACCGGGCTGCCAGCACGGAAGCAAACTCCAGCTCACGCAGCGCTTTCTCCATCTTCCGGTTGTACCGCTTGCTTCGCGCCTGACTGGTCAGGGTGCCTTGATGCTTTTCCAGATACAGCTCACCGCGCCACGTCTGGAATGAATCACGTTCTTCGTTCAATCGCTCAAAGAACTTCCACGAGGGCTCCTGGATGACGGGGGATAGACCAAGCAGGTTCTTCTCGCGTGCAAGCCGCTCCAAATGCTCTTCACCAGGACCGCCGCCGCCGTCCCCGATGCCGAAGAGCATCAGGGCATGACTGGATACATTTTTATCTAAATATTCCCGCTCCGCTTTGGCGATGGAACGCGGGGCTGCCGGGCTGTTGTACGTATCTTCAGGCGGCATATGCGTTAATACGGCGGAGCCGTCAATCCCTTCCCATAGAAAAGAATGGTGAGGGTGCCGGTTATATTCGCTCCAGGAAAGCTTCTGGGTCATCATGTAATCCACGCCCGACTTCTTGAGCAGCTGCGGCAGGCTGGCGGAGTAACCGAAAACATCCGGCATCCAGAGCGATTTCATCTCCAAACCGAATTCCTGCTGAAAATACCGCTTGCCATACAGGATCTGGCGCACCAGAGATTCGCCGCCCGGCACATTGGTATCCGACTCCACCCACATGGCCCCCTGCGGTTCCCATCTGCCTTCGCGTACCCGCTCCTTGATCTGTTCATATAACGCGGGATAATGCTGCTTCATCCAGTCGTACAGCTGGGGCTGGCTTGCGCCGAATACATACTCCGGATAGCGTTCCATCATGCGAAGCGCGGTCGAGAACGTCCTGGCGCCTTTTCGGATCGTTTCGCGGATGGGCCACAACCAGGCCAGATCGATATGCGCATGACCCACCGCGCTGATCGTTAAGACCGGATCGCCTCCCTGCAAGCTTAATTGTTTACCCAATTGCTTCTTCGCTTGATTGACCTGCTCCGGTGAGAAATCCGTTAGCTTCAGTGATACGTCATAGAGGGCCTGATAGATTCTCTCTTTACGCGCGGTTCCGGCAGGGAGCTGCTCGGCAGCTTCCAAGAGGACTTCGACATCGTAATAGAGGCCTCGAATGTCTTCCCGGCAGATTGCGAGGACAGCCTCTTTCAAAGTACCTCCCTGGTATTTGCCGAAGAGATCGTTATTGCCTGCATCTGCCCATACTTCAATGTCAGATCCGCTCATGTACATGTCATGAAGCCGGACAACACGCTTGCCGGGGAGTCCTAATGAAAAATCGAATTCCGAATTCACGGTAGTCAATCCCTGGACCGGCGATCCTTCCTGGTCGACCAGACACAACTCACCGTTAATGTCCAGTAAAAGGACGTGGTCTTCCTTGCGGCTATTTTCCGGTAGGCTGCCGGTAAATCGGAACCAGGCACAGTCCCACAGGTTGCCCCATCGTTCTCCGTGGACAAGCGTCATTGGCACACCTGTCATTCGATCCATGAACGATACGGGCTCGGGCGTAACCCATGCCTTCACTTCCAACTCGGCAACCGGCTCATATATCGCTGCCCGAAGCTGGTTTAACATTTGTTTTAACCGTTCCGGCCTTATCGGTTCGTATGGCATGATGATTTGCTCCTCTCTAGTGCGTCAATCGGCTGCAGATTCAGGTATGAACCTCGCTTGCTGTCCAATCCACCTGGATCTCTGCATGGTTCATGCCGCCATGTTCATACTGCAGCAGCACGGTTAGCGACTTTGGATCCCATACCCATCCAGCAGGTACGGCTTGATCCTGAATAACGTACTGAACAGATATCGGCTCCATTGGGCAATACAATCTCGCGCTTGCCTGCAGATTGGACGGCCCTCTTGCAATGAATCGGAAGCCTGATTCCGTCTGGACTAGATCCTCGATTCGGGAGGACGCGGCAATGACGGATACCTTGCCGGCCGAAGGACGTCCGGCCTCAACATCATAGAGCAGCGCTTGTTTCCCTGGGTTTAACGTAACCTGATCCAGAACGGATAGCTTCGAATCGAACAAGTCCACAATCGGGCCCGAGATGTTCAACGGCTCAGCGGAGATCGATTCCTCCAGAACCGAAGCGATCAGATAAGGGCCTCGCTTGAGCTTGAAATAATGTTTGGAATTCCACGGTCGTTCTGCGCCGTGATGTGCTTCCAGCGTGGCTTGGACGGCGTGCCGCAGCCGGTCTGCCCCCGCTTTGGATAGGGTGAGTTCAGCCGGATGCTGATCCAACCAGCACACGATGCCTTTTCCTACCGGATGGACGCCTTCCGCTTTCCCCTTCAGGCCAAGCTGCTCAAACAGATGCTCCCGCGGCGAGTTATACTTCGAGCCAAACGGTTGATCCTTGCGGTCATTGTTCCACCATGAACGAATGCCGTGATACGGGTCGCTGTCATCGCCTACATAGATTAACGCCCCGCCATCCCGCACCCACTGGGCAAGAGCATTATGAATGTCCGGATACTCCGGTTTGATGAATTCATAGCTCAGAACCAGCACGCGGTATGGTGCCAAATAACCCGGATACCGCCTTACATTATCCAGCTGAAGCGGACGAACCGGGATTCCATGTTTCAACAGCGGCAGTGACAGACCGTAGAAAGGGGAAAAATCGAGAAGCTCGGTGTCCCCTTCCGCCTGAAATCCTTCAGGGTCCGTACCGTCGTATTTACCGGCATCGGGCGCTTCCGGATCCGGCTTCATTCGCTGAAACATCGCGGAGTCGGCAATAAGAACGCCAACCTGCAACTCATCTTCTGCCGATTCGATCACTTCCTGGTCCATGTTGCCCAGCGTGTGCATGACCTGGAGCAGCGTCGTTGCATAGTCAGACGGGATGTACTCCTTACCCGAGCCGTCTTCAGATGGATAAGTTCCTTTAAAGATTCTTCGCGGCCAGGGTGAAACTTCGTAATGGACCACTCCGGAATGCAGCAGTGAGGCGACCACGGTCTTTAAGTAGTTCTGTTTGTAATCCGCCCAAGTGTGGTTCGGGTTATCTTCAATCGGATCATGCAAGAACCACATCCGTCTGTCGGTTCCGCGGACCAGCTCCTGCATCACGCCATATTCAAGGTAAGCGGTTTCAAACGTCCGTTCCTTGCGCAGTCCTTCATACACATTCGGCGTTCGGGACGTCCCCGTCCAGATCTGTGCAATGTACCCGTCAATGGACGGAAGCTCAACGAGCGCGGATTGCGGGCTGACAATTCGCCACTGCGTGTAATTGATCAGGGAATGAGTCGGAACGTAAAAGCGAAGGACTCGGCCATAACGATGCAGCGCGTAATCCTTCATCTCTGCACATAACCGGTCCAGCACGCGTGTATATAAATACGCTTTCAATTTGGAAGCCCGGTATTGTGCGTCTGGGGAAACGTGCGGTGGAATCCATGGCTCTTTGTAATACAGCAGCCATTCTCGCTTAAATGCTTCCGAATAACCGCCATTTACCCAGAATTCGGGCTCCTCCAGATGAATGGCCTCTACGCCCGCATCAACCGCAATGCGTATTCGATCCGCTAGATAGCGCCCAAAGGAAATCGTTGGCACCATGTAAGGAATAACCGGTTGTTTGCCATGCAGGATCATCTCTCCATGACGATCGGTCTGTGCTTCATCCCAATGTGATAAGCCGTCAACCTCCCCGTCCAGGTAGTTGTTGTATGTCCCCCATGCGACTCCTGTCATCAGATGGACGATATATCCTTTGTCCTTCCATTTCTGAATGCGCTCCGGCATCGTTTTATCAATTCCGTAGACCATCACAAAGTCAGTCTGAAGATCATAGTCGGGATGATACGGAGCCGATTCCTGAAAACCGGTTCGTTCTTCTCTGCGGTCTCTTGGCACGTTCTAAACCTCCTTGCTCTGGTTAGATGCACTCTTGTTTCTTGGTTATCCATCATTTTCTAGAATATAATATATAATATTAATATTAATATATTCAATATGTTTTTTAGTGAGAAATAAAAAAAGCCCTCTCCGTTAGTTAACGGAAAAGGCTTTTCCTTAGCGTAAGTATTACGTTTGTGGAACATGACCCGACGTTTGGCGAATGACCAGCTCCGGCTCAATCAGCAATTTGCTGTAGCTCTTCACTTCTCCATGACCGCGCAATACTTCGAGCAGTTTACCGGCAGCCTGGTATCCCATATCCCATTCAAACTGTTTGACATGGGTAAATATGCTGAATTCCTCCACGATAGAAGTCGGATCGTCGAAGCTGACGATCGAAACGTCTTCCGGCACGCGAAGTCCCGCTTGCTTGGCCATCTGATAAATTTGTACGCCCAATCTCCCGTTTAGCGAAATATAGGCGGTAACCATGCGATTTCGGATATATCGGTACAATGGATGAGCTTCGGCATCCTTGAGCACACTCAGCGGTTTGAAATCCGTAATCATATGCGCCGGATTGATTAATGCGCCCTTGTCCTTTAATGCATCAATATAGCCTTCGATCCGCTCCTGAACCGTGACGGTTTGCATATAGGCGGTAACCATGCGAACCGGTCAATCAACACAAAAGGAAACCCGGATAGCTTCATACCCAGTATTTCCTCGTTGTAGTTCTCCTCGTCTACCGGGAAAATCAACAGGCCTTCGGCTCCAAGAGCCTTCAGCTCTTTGATGGCATCCTTTTCTTTTTCCAGCTTGCCGTCGGTCAGCATGATCATGCTGCGATAACCTTCGTCATTCAGCGCAGCTTGGATTCCCTCAATGAGCCTGATGGCGAAATAATCATGGATGGTGGGCATGATCACGCCTATGATGCCCGTGGCCAGCTTCCCCTCTTTTCCCTTAAGCTTGGCAGTTGATGACTGGCCCGCAGTTAAGAAATCGGCCTCCTCTGCTACAAAACTGCCTTTGCCCGGCACCCGGGCAATTAATTTCTCATTCGCTAATCCGGTTAGGGCATTGGCAACCGTTATTTTACTGACATGAAACTGATCCATCAGCTCCTTCTCTGTCGGAATGCGGTCCCCAGGCTTCATATTTTCTGTTGTTATGACGTGCCTTATATAGTCCTGGATTTGCTGATACAACGGAATTCGATCGTTTGCACTCATTCTAATCACATCACCAATTCATTCATGATATTTGAAATATATAATATATCCTTACACATACAAGCGCAATAAACAAGCATGAGTCGATCACCAGACTATAACGACAAACTCTTGATGTACCTATGTTTAATTTGCCTGATTTTCAAGAATTATAGGAAGTTTTGTCGAACCACTTGTAAAACCATACTTGAATATATTAAATATGTGTTGATAAGCGGAGTGTTGACCGGCTATTGGGCCGAAAAAGGAGGGTCGATGTTTGCGGATGAACACACGCTTTGATTTCTGACCACAGATCATAACAAGGAGTGAATTCGCCATGGCTCGTAGATTCACGATTCTCTGTTTAGCTATCCTATGTGCTTTTTCATTAACGACCAGCGCAGCTTATGCTTCGGAAACGAATCCACAGTCAGCGCAACTGACAGCTCCAATCATCGTGAACTGCCAAGTTTCAAGAAGCCTAAGCATCTGGACGTCGCAGATATTTATGATGCACCAGGTGACATCAAATTGTTGTTAGGGACCTTGCAGGGAATCGTAAACAGGGAACAGCCCCGAATCTATTTGATTGAATCCCAGGAAGAAGGGAAATTGACCTGGCTTAACGATATCAATGTGCCTTACACGCTTCAAGAAGACTATTGGAACGTGTTCTCCGCATATCGCAGCGAGGCAAAAGGCATGATTGTATATGATCCGGAAGTTCCTGATACGATTAATGTCGCCACCACGCTCGCAGGTTTGAAGAATGCGGTCGTTGCCAGCCCTAAGCTGGCCGACAAATTGTCCAAAGCTCCATTCGACTTGAAGATCCTGGACGATCTTCGCGGTAAATTCGATAATCGACTTGAAGCATACACCTGGCAATATGAGCATCTGTGGGAGCAGACAACTCATCAGATGCTGATCGGACTGGATCCGGATACAGCGATTCGTATTCCTTCCGGAATGCCTGAATCGTTCGTGACGATTGCGGAAGAGAAGCAGCAGGTGCGGGATGCGAGCAACCGTGATACTTATAACCTCGACCTCTCCTCCCTCTTGGGAGAATCATCCGTTTATCTGCGCTTTGATGATGCTTTCACCCAGGACGGCTGGGGACCCGCGGTACATGAAATAACGATCAAGGCTGACGGCGAAGAGATAGCAAGCTTCATCGCAGGAACGCCTGAAGAAGAGTCTTATCTCTATGATCGGCAAAACTCCAAGTTCAGTGAAGGCCAAGGCGGTCACCGCTTTGCCGATAACGGCAGTTATTTTGTATATGAATTCACTCCGCCTGCGGGAACCGAGAAATTGACCGCAGAAGTCGATATGTGGAACCAGTACAAGGTTTCTGCTGGGAATATCCGTCCGCCTTCTGCAGAGCAGCAGGAGCCCTATGGCTATTTAAGAGATTACGCCGTTGCCAATAAAGCGATGGTATTCTGGCTCGATTCCAATGTACCTGAGCAAAAAGCGCTTTTCGAGAAAATCATGTCCGATGTGGAGCCGGGCACCCCTTACCTTGGCTGGTTCAGCAATGATGTGGAAGGCGAGTTCAGCTCGGTCGAGATTGCCTCCCGTTACGGCGTCTATGTGCTGGCAGCCGATTGGTTCAGTAATCTGACCGTTTTTTCGGGAACCAAGCCGAAGTTCAAACTGGCGAAAACACCTCCACAGCCGGCGCTTGAGAACAAAATTTATGTGACCTATACCTTTACGGAAGGCGACAACTTTCAATATAACCAGCATCGCATGCGCGTCATGTGGGATGACCCGGCCAGAGGCAAGGTTCCGATAAACTGGACCTCAAGCCCATTGCTCTATGAAGGTGCCCCTGCAATATTGAATTACTATCTAAACACGGCAACAGAGAACGATTTGCTCATTGCCGGACCTTCCGGTGCCGGTTACTTCTATCCGAGTCCATGGCCTGACGCTAGCTTCCGTGAGTTTTTGCAGCAAACCGAGAAGTATATGAAAAAGACAGGAATGACAATCCCTTATGTACTGAACCGAATCGACAGCCAAAATGTGCCGTTATCACCGTTTAAAGCAAAAGCTTATGAGGAGGAATATAACGTACCTGGTTTATTTATTAGTTATGAAGACAAATACGGGGTTGAAATTATCGGCGACAGCCTGCCCGTGTCTACGATCCGGGGGATCAGCACCGTTCAAGACGGATTGCAGGTGCTCAATGAAGCCAAAGCGAATTGGGATGGTAAATCACCGTTGTTCGTCTCGCTCGGTATGCTCGCATGGAGCATGACCCCGTCCGATGCGCTGGCGCTGACCGAACAGCTCGGGGCAGATTTCAAAGTCGTTCGCGCGGATCATTATTTCTCCTTGATCCGTGAAAGCTACAACTTGCCAATCAAGAAATGATGATTTCCAGTTAAACAAGTGACAGACGTATAAGTGCATCGCAGGTCCGATTATCATGGATCTGCGATGTTTTTATGATGGAATAGAGGTCCTTTCCACCCCGTGTTTACGGGATTTAGCGAGGTTAATTAATGACATTAAATATATTTAGTTAATGTCATTAATTAACCTCGTGGTCACTATTCGGCACATACATTTAATGTAGTTAATTGATTTAATTAATAGCATTAACTAAATGCGATCAACCTCCTAATTCATGAAGCAATAGAAACTCGCGACTCCATGATCTCCATGCATCCTCCGTAACCAGCACATTTCCTCTCCCTCCGCACAACATTCCATCCGATTCCCGCTGTCTCGCTACCTTGCATCCAGATGTTCTCTCCTGATTATTTCTTGGGTAATCGCAAAAACCACATCCATTCGACAGGAGACCGAACTCTTCCCCTCATACATAAAATGCGGCAAATGGTGAATACTCACTGTATCGATTAGCATGTATTCCCTCATATGGAGATTAGTATAATGCCCACTAGCAAAAAGATATCATTGATTGAGGTCTACTTTATCATGCTGTTGTCCTTGGGTATCACCAATCATGTTATCCTGATTCCGCTTATTCTGCAGTACGCGGGCCGAGACGCATGGATGGGCACCCTGCTGACCATGATCCTGCATATAGGCTGGGTCTATATTTTGTTTTTTATCATGAAACGAACACAGCAACAATCGATATTCGCCTGGTTCAAAGATGGTTTTGGTCCGATCATCGGCTGGATATTTATATGCATCATGTCACTCTACTTTTTTTGGATGTCCATGGTCATATTAAGAGAAACGGCGACATGGATTCGGGTTACCTACCTGCCGCAAACGCCCAAAACGGTCGTCTCGCTGACCATTATTCTGCTATGCGTATATGTGGCCAATAACGGAATTCGCTCGATAGCGATCATATCCGGCATTTTGCTCCCCGTTGTGTGGGTATTGGGCCATTTTGTAGCTGTGTCGAATCTTCAATATAAGGACTATTCATTATTGACACCACTATTCGTGGAAGGTTACACCCCTATGCTCAAGAGCATGATCGTAGCCGGAGGCGGGTTTATGGAGATGATTGTGCTTATTTTTCTTCAGCATCATATGAAACGAAAGATGAATTACCTCTCGATTGTTATATTATCTGTTCTTCTGGGCGGTCTTACGTTGGGACCATTGATGGGAGCGATCGCCACATTCGGTCCTGTTCCCGCTATGGAATCCCGATATCCCGCATACGAACAGTGGCTGCTGGTCACCATCACGAAATATATTACGCATGTCGATTTTCTGGCTCTGTACCAGTGGATATCAGGGACTTTAATCCGCATCTCTCTTTTCCTGTTTATTATGGCCGATGGTATATCCTTTAAAAAATCCAATCGACGCCTTTGGTATTTGTTAGGGGTTGGTATCGCACTGACTGTCTTTTCTTTAATACCGGTAATCGATAGACAAATCGAGTTATTCGTTCTCGGCAAATACTCTGTTGCATTCCTTGGTTTCGTGGCTGGGCTAACGCTATTCATTGCGATCATTGTAACATTAAGACCTAAAACCAAAGGGGGGTAGACAATGACACATCATAGACCTCGAAATCGAATGTTCCGTCGACAATCGAAACAATCCGGATTTGCAGTTGACCGTAAGCCGGCTGTCGACACATTGGATGAGAAAACCCTGCGTTCCATGTTTGCCTCTTCCGCAGACGTTGTCATTAAATCCTTCCCGGCAAAGCAAGTTAGTGCGTTTCCTTCATTGCTCATCTACAGCGAAGGAATGGTTGATGCCACGTTGATGATCCAATACGTACTGCCGGATCTGGAAGAAAAGCTGGAGCACTTCAAAGAGTGGGAACCACTGGCCAGAGAATTGGATAAATCCATGGAATGGAGTGAAATTAAACAGCATGCCGACGTTGTAAAGCTTTTGTTCGAAGGGCACATGATCCTGTTTTTTACAACAGAAAAATGCTGTTATTCCATCAATATCGCCGCACGCCCGAATAGACAGCCTGATGAATCCAATACCGAGGTGGCCATCAAAGGGGCGAGAGACGCTTTTACGGAGGATCTCACCACGAACGTGGCACTCGTCCGCAAAAGGCTGCGCACGGCCACACTCCATAATGAACAAATGATCATCGGCAATCGCAGCCAGACCCGAGTTTCACTTCTATATATTTCCGATATCATACGCCCTGAAGTCGTCAACGAGGCTAAAGAGCGCTTAAAAGGCATCCATGTTGATGCACTCATAACCAGTGGCCAACTGGAGGAGGCTCTTTCGGATTCMACCCTCTCTCTGTTTCCGCTGATGGACTATATCGGCAGGCCGGACTTTGTTGTGGAGTGTTTGCTTCGAGGACGTTTCGTTATTCTTGTGGATGGTTCGCCAATGGCGTTAATTGCACCATGCAATTTGATGGAATTGTTAAAAACGCCTGAAGATTCCTACTTCCCTTACTACTTTGTCATCTTTGAACGGCTTCTCAGGCTGCTGGGTCTCTTTCTCGCCATTATGCTACCGGGGTTTTGGATTGCCCTGACAAGCTACAACATGGATCAGCTGCCATTTCTACTTCTTGCGACCGTCACTGTTTCCAGATTCGGGCTTCCGCTTTCCTCCCCAATGGAGATCTTATTGATGCTGGGTATGTTCGAACTTTTCAGAGAGGCTGGCATCAGGCTGCCCAAAGCAGTCGGTCAAACCATCGCAGTTTTGGGCGGTCTCATTATCGGTGATGCTGCCATCCGCGCTGGCCTTACGTCACCAACCATGCTGGTTGTCTCTGCAACGACCGCGGTCGCGACCTTTACTTTAGTCAATCAGACGCTAAGCGGGACGGTCAGCATCATTCGACTCTATGTGCTCATCTGGTCCGCCTTGCTGGGTATGCTCGGATTCTTCATTGGCTTATTAAGCCTTATCGCATACCTCTCTGTTCTCGAATCCTTCGGACTTCCGTATTTAGCTCCCCTATCGCCATTAACGATCAAAGATCTGATGAGTTCCCTCTTAAAAAAACCATGGGCTTTCAACAAAAAACGACCGCAAATGCTTCACACGATAGATGATACCTCTAAAGAAAGGGAACCTGGATGAAATGACAACTTGCGTCAGAATCATAAAATTAATGTGGTTAATGGTATTGCTCAATTTGTTAACAGGCTGCTGGGACATTAAAGAGATTCAAGACATCAATTACATCACTGCCATCGGAATCGATCAAGAGGACGGGAACTTTGTCGTTTACACCCAGATGATGGATTTCACATCCGTAGCCAAGAGCGATTCGGGAAAGGCAGAAAAGCCCTCCCAAATATGGACGTCCAAAACAAAAGGAAAAACCTTGGACTTGGCGATCAATGGCATTTATGATTCTTCGCAGCAACGTACGATATGGAGCCACATTTCCTGTATTATCATTAGTGATAACGTATTGAAATCGAATGTCCTAACCAAACTGGATACCATCGGTCGATACCAGGAGGTTCGAATGACGCCTTGGGTATTCGGCACAAAGGATTCGATCGAACAATTGATGAATATCCCGGCATTTTTCAACCTGTCCCCATTAAATACATTAGCCCATGAACCTGTTGAGGAATATCAACAGAGATCCTATATTGAACCGATCCGATATTTCGATTTCATGGCGCTGATGACAGAACCAGGTTGGACGGTTTTGCTTCCAAATCTCACGATCGATACAAAGACATGGAGCCGTAACCAAAAAGAAGATCCGAAGTTAGAGGTTAACGGAGTATTTGCTATATCCAAAGGGGTATCGAATGGCTTATTCACCAATGACAAGCTCACCGGTTTGCGCTGGCTGGAAGCCGATACAAAACGTTCACACATCCCGATTACCAATCAGAACGGTGAATTAGCAGGAGTCGCGGTATTATCCAACCCTAAAATCAGCGTGAAACTAAACATTGTCAACGGCATGCCCAAATACCGCGTTAGCGTCAAGTTAAGTGGAAACGTAGTGGAAGCACTCGATGATATGAACAAGACGGATATTGAATTACAGGCAGCTAAGGGGGTTCGCGAGGAAATTTTGACTACATTTAAAAATGGGGCTGCTTCAAAAACGGACCTATTCAGCTTGGAGCACGTGTTGTTCAGGAGGGACACCCGGCTTTGGAAAAAAATCAATCAGTCGTCCGCTCAAGCGATTGATACAAGTGCACTGGAGACGGTTCACGTCGAAATCCATCTGGATCACGCCGGCATGAAGCTGCTCCCTCATCATAATAGTCCGATTACACCTACAACTAAAGACGAAGCAGGCTCCTGACACTCTATAATAAAAGAACCCATAATAAAGGTAGCCTGTTCTTAAGTCAAGAACGGCTGCCTTTGATTTGGAGGAAGCTCCATATGGCATATATGATAAAGCGAATTTTTGATATTGGTATATAACATCTTGTTTAGATGATAACATCCACATCGTCATCCTCAAACAAGTCATCATATGCGACGTAAAGGCCTATAGCTGAGGCAATCAATACTAAGATAGCTGCAATGAACGCCAATTGCTTAACCGTAGCTTTTTTCGAAGCTGCTTGTTGTCTGCGTTTTCTTTGCGTTCCTTGGCCCATACGACATACCTCCCACTCCATGCCATTACCATAAAATATGAATTGGACATGAAAATGTTGTTAGGCAAAGTACGGTTATATCGTATTCGTGATTCTTGTTCCTATCGGGTAAGCTTGCTAAAAAATGCTCTTATATCCTCAATAAGTGATTCCGGATCTGCCATGGCAACCATATGACTTCCACTTTCCCGATTCGACCAGTGGATAATGTTGTTTTTGGCTTCTGCAATACGCCGGAATACAGAACCTCCCCCATGGGAAACCCCTGTCGGGACTTCCATCTGATTGGTTGGCATCCCAGCTGCTCCTTCATAATAGGTCCAGGCCGAGGAAGCAAATGTCTGCGTCAACCAATAAACGCTTGCGTTAGTGAGCAGCAGATCTTTATGGATCGGTTCTTGAGGAATCTCTTCCGTGTTTTTAGGCCATCCGTCAAATTCTTTAAACCGCTCAACAAGGTAAGCAAGTCCAGCTACCGGCGAGTCAAGCAGCCCATAACTGAGTGTTTGCGGTCGGTTGGACAGATAAGGTGCATAACCGCTCCCCCCTTCAAACAGCTCGGCTAGATGAGTAATTTCGGCCATTTCTTCCTCGCTGCACCCTTCCAGTTCACTCGAATCTCCCATGGGGATACCCAGCCCTCCTGTAATATGAACACCAATCATATGCTTAGCATCAAGGATAGCCAGCTCAGGGGAAACTAATGCGCCTGCATCGTTGCCATGTGCTCCATAAGCTTCATAACCGAGTCTTCGCATCAGCTCAGCCCACACACTGGCTACACGCTTGATGCTCCACGGTGTCTCATCTGCCGGCTCCGGAAAAGTGGAAAAGGCGAATCCTGGAAGCGAAGGTGCCACGATATGAAACGCCATGCTTGGATCTCCACCATAGGCTCGTGGATTGGTTAATGGTCCAATGATATTCATGAATTCAACGATGGAATTCGGCCAACTATGGGTCATGATCAATGGTAAGGCATGAGGCTCGGGAGATCGTACATGAAGAAAGTGAATCTGCTGACCCTCAATGTCCGTTATAAATTGCGGAAATGCATTAAGTTTTTGCTCATACTCACGCCAGTCATATTCATTCTGCCAATATTCCACCAGCTCTTTAAGATACGAAACAGGAATTCCCCGATTCCAGCCACTTCCGGGTAACTGGGAAGGCCACCGGGTATGAGCTATACGTGTTCGCAGATCGTCAATGTCTTGTTGAGGAATGTCGATGTGAAAGGGGCGAATGGAGATTTCAGAATCTTGGTATCTGGTATCTTGATGATTGTTAGCCATCGGATTACCTCACTCTCAATTTTTTCTTCATTATAAGAGCGAAACACTGACGACAATGTGTCAGTGTTTCGGAGGAAGATTTCTTGTGAGGGTGCCTGATCACTCCGAATTAAATAAAGAACCCATGATATACACGGGTTCTGTTAAGTCATAAATGCTTTATCGATTAACCATCGATGAGTTGTTAAATGAAAGCACCATGCCTGTTTTATCATCGGATTTTTTGAATCTTGCATAGGTTAAGCACTCAGGGTCAGCCTCTTCGATCTCAAGTAATTCATGCGCATACTGCTCAAGCCCCTTTTCGAGTATACGCTGCGCGATATAACTCCAATAGGATCGATCACTCGGGACATCGCGTTCAGGCCAGAATAAACCATCCGTTAACAAGATCACGTGTTTTAAGCGTGACTTGTTGATCTTTCCATATTCGAGAAAATGGGCAGCTTGGGCTTCTCCGTTCAATACGCCATAGCCTCCATTGGTATTACTCTGAAAGCGATTCGCCCTGATGATATCAATAACCGTCCCGTGGAGGTCTTTTTGATTGGACAATCCTTTAATCACGCCCTCCTCCCATTTTGCGATGGCCGGAGATTCCAAATGAGCGACTTGTCTCCAGGTTAACGGGCGAACCTCCCCATCTTGGTATACGGCAAGAATCATGCAGTCGCCTGTCTGAATAAATTCCACACGTTCCTCTTGAATTCGAACAAGAGCAAGGGCAGTGCCCCAGAGGCCATCTTTTTTCTTCATATTAATATTGGCTTGGAGCATAAGTTCTCTTAGCTTTTGGTTCGCTGCCGCAACATGATCCGTAAGCTGTGCAACCTGGTCCAGTGATTCGAAGTAATTCTTCACAGTTTGGGCAGCGATGTAACCACCGGTTTCCTTCTTGTCGCTGAGGTATGGGACGATGGATGAAACTCCATCTAACACGCCATACAATGAGGCTCGCTCGTTTATGACTAGTGCATCTTCATTTAAGAAATGGATTCCTCTATGCGTGAATTGCTCAACGGTTACCATAACGCTCCTCCTGTCGATTCCGATTCTAATTACTAGCTTTGCAGCTTGATCCTTGCAGCCCGCCAAAAGGCAAGACACGTTACAAGCAGGGCCAGCATGAAGCTGCTGATGGCCGGAACGACAAGCTGTAACACAAACGTTATCCCTTCACCATCAACAACCGTCATCATGGCCATGAGCATAACCAGAATATAGATCACTACAAATACGCACCAAAAAGGCAGAACCGAATACGAATGCTCTCTTTGTGTTGGTGCTACATATAAATGGCGATGAATCCACCAGACGATCAGGACCAGCCCGATCAGACTGCTGCCGTGCTGACATAATTTATACACCGGAAATTGTACGGAATCGATATGTATCCAATGGGTAAGAAAAGGAATCTGGTTCACGATCCAGGCACCTTTATGCGTAAACTGATCCCATAATAGATGTGTGCCAACGCCCACTAATCCCAAGATCATTACGGTAAGCCAACCTTTAAGAGTGGCAGACACCTTCCCTTCCCGATCCCATCGGTATGGAAACCATGATGGCAAATATACGAATAGAACGGAGCGTACCACCGTCTCGAAAACAACGTACAGGAGTAAGATCATGGGGAGGTTGAACAGCAAGATGCCAGGACCCTCGTGGCTCCATAAGCCAGACGCCCGAAATCGGATGAAATATTCAAAATCCGGTACCATGCAGCCGATAATGAGGGCTGATATCGGCAGCGATTTCTTCTTCCACCAAGGCATCGTGATGACAGGATGAGCGAACGTAAACGGCATAAGATCTCCTAACTGCTGCGAATGTGAACATAGCTAATTTTTTACTATTCTAACAGATTCGTACTCGCAAGGGACAAAGAAATTTTACCTTAACAAAAAAAGGACAGGCATGCGCCTATCCCCTCATCTACTTTATATTACAGCAATTCGCGTGCGAGCAGTCGGTAAACCTCCAGCCGTTTCTCCTGCGAATGCGGAATGCTGCATATCATGGCTTCCTGGAATCCGTAGTGCGCTTGCTCTTCCTGTAAGCGTGCCGCGATATCCTTTACCGCTCCCACAAGATGGATCTTGCGGCCTTCCTGGATAGCCATCCGGTCGATTTCTGTTAAGGACACATTCTGAGCCTCTTCGGGCGTCAGCACCTGTGTAATTCGGCCCTTGCTCATCATCAACCGGAAAATGTCCTGCGGCAGCGCTTCATACTCGGCTTCTTCCTTCGTTTCGGCCGTCGTGACCATATAAGATACGTTAATCTCAGGCTTTTCCATGAATATGGACGGCTGGTAGTTATCGCGGTAATGATCCAATATTTCGTTGCTCATCGCTCCGTTGAAGAATTGCGCGAAGGAGTAGCCGACTCCCATCTGAGCCGCTTTTAACGCACTGTTGCCGCTGGATCCCAGCAGCCACACTTCAGGCAGGGCAACTCCGGTTGGAGCAGCAGCGTTCTTGGCGTAGAGTTCATCTTCCGGGATCTCGTCACGAAGGAGCTGCATGGTAATGGCCAGCTTATCATACATGTTATGAAGCATCAGCTGCCGTCCTTCAGACAAAGCGTACATGGCACTCGTATCACCGCCTGGCGCTCGTCCTACACCGAAATCAATCCTTCCCGGAGTAAAAGCACTTAACGTCTTAAACACTTCCGCAAGTTTAAGGGGTGAATAATGCATCATCATGACACCGCCGGTGCCGATGCGAATCCGGTTGGTTTTGGCTGCAAGCCGGGCTGCCGTCACTTCGGGTGCGGAGCTGGCAAAGGTATTCCCGCCATGATGCTCGGCCATCCACATTCGGCTGTATCCCAATTCATCTGCCAAGACAGCCAGTTCTTCCGCTTTATTCAAGGCGCCTTCCGCTGTGTTGCCGCTTGTTACGGGTGCCTGATCTAATACGCTTAATCTCATGAAAGTTCATCCCTTCCTCGGTCAAATGACCATTTTGTTATTGATCCATTCCTCTAAAGCCGCCACCTTGTCCTTAAAGCGCTCACCGCGCATCTCTTCCGACAGCGAAGCGATGGTCTCTCGCTTTAATACAGCCTTCCAGGATGACTCTGCTTCTTCCATTAAATCGGATAACAGGCAGCAGCTTTCTTCCTTTTCCAAGTCCAGCATGTCTACCAGTATTCCGTGGGATGAATAGAGGGATTGCTGCCCTTCCACCGCAAGGTATACGTCGTATACACGGATATCCTCGGGTTTCTTCTTTAATCTAAAACCACCCTTGATACCGGGAACAGACGTGATGATGTCTGCTGTTACCAGCTTCCTTAACAGTTTCTGAAAATAGGTTGCCGATGTCCCCAGCTGTTGGCTGATCGCTTCCCCGGGCAGCACGGCCTTGTCAGGCAGCATATTCAGCAGAACCAGGGCGTACACCGACTGTTCCACGCCGGTTTTCATATGCATAAACAGCACCTCATTCAGGAAAATTATCTAAACTACACACTCATATAACCATTCATGATTAAATCGGATAAACAATATCCACGTTATATATTATATCAATTCGAACGGAAAGTAAAACGGGGTAAAGGCGAGCGCTTACGCTTGTCTTGAATCGATTCGCCCTCTCCGCTATTTCGTGCAGAATGCTACTTATTTAGACGTAAAGAAACCGTTCTTTGGTAAAATGGCGGGGCTGCCCACACCATTTACGAAAGGAACGGTTTCTTTTGTGCATTCAATATACTATGAAGCAACTCAATATCCAATGGATTTGGAGGAAGATTCTACGCTTCGTCCCATAACCGCTTCAGATTGTCCAGACCCAGCCGGGTTCCTTCCCGGCATTCTTCCATACCTTCGAATTCCAGCGTAATGTCTCCGTCATAACCCTCATTCTTAATGAGACGCAGAATCCGACGGACATCGATATCACCTTGGCCGAAGATCGAGCCTCGGAGGTAATTGCCATGGGATGTTCTGAACCATTTCCCCCCACCCGGGTCCTGATCAAACGGACGATAATAGAAGTCTTTCACATGGATGAGCGAGGCCAGCGGCAGGTTGCGTTTCACGCCAACCAGCGGCTGCTCGTCAACGCATAGAAAGTTCCCGATATCCAGAGTTGTCTTGAAGTTCGGTCGGTCGACCGCCTGAAGCACACGCTGTACACGGTCGCTCGCCTGTACGCTCACGCCATGGTTCTCGATCGTAGTCGTAATACCGTACCCGGCTGCGTAATCTGCAATAAGACGACACCCTTCTACAATCATATCCAGATGGGTTTCCACATAATCAATGCCCATCTTCTCAGGCGGCAGCGTGAAAGCTGTCACGTCATGACGCATATGCTTCATTCCCAGCCGGTTGACCGTATCCACATGTCGCTTGATTCGTTCCACCTCCGAATCAAAGTCGTCCCGGCTCTCCTGGACGAAATTAGCGGGCATGGAATAATTGGATAACGCGATACCGACTTCCGCCGCCCGCTCACGCACTGCGTCAGTTAGCCCGGGATTGTCCTCCAGTGTAAATCCATAGGGTACGATCTCCATGTGCTGTCCGCCGTTCTCGGCGATCCATTCCACAACATCCAGCACCGTCATCTCGCCTGCACGAATAGCCGGCAGCAAGCTGTAAGTGCTCACACCAACCCTCATTCTAAGATTCCTCCTTTATTTGCTTCTTCCATCATACGCTTCCTGGTAGATTTCCAGATAGCGGGCTACATTCATGGCCTCGAGCTGCTGAACGTAGCCATCCCAGTCCTTATCCAGATCGGCATCGCCAATCACGAAGCGGGCCATCATTTCATCCACGTAATCATTGATCGTTTTGGACAGATCTGCTACCTCGGACGCCTGCTCGTTGGTCAGAAATAACGGCGGCACGGTGCTGACATCGGTCGGTTTGTGAGGTTCGTATTTATTCTTCGTCTCGTTGTACAAAACGACTTCCAGATCGTCGTCCCCTTTGGCAACGGCGCTCAGACGGAAATCATTCGTCCGCAAGCTCGGACCGGTTTGAATCCAGGCGATATTCTGCACCGTGCCGTAAGACTTTAGCTCAGACCAGACCGCAGGCTCCCCGTTGATGCCGACCTCTCCGTCCTTCGCTTCACGCCATTCCTGGTCCGGGCGGCCATACACGCTTCGCAGCGTATGCTCCCGCTCGTACAGGCCATCCGCCCAACGCAAGGCGAGCTCAGGATGCTTCGCCTTCTTCGTGATGACAAATGCACCCGGATTCATTCCGGTGGAATCCAGAGCAGCGTATCGAACTCCATTCGGTCCCTTGAGCGGCGGCACGGTCTTATATTCCAACCATCTTCCGCTTTCGCCGAGGAGTTGGGTAAATATACCCTGGTGGCCACCTGTTGAAGCGCCAAGAAGCACGGTATCGGGATTCTCGCCGATCTGTATCAATTGATTGTCATCCTGCGTGAACGACTCCGGAGCGAGAAGCCCCTCAGCGTACAGCTTATTCAAATACCGCAAGCCTTCCCTCCACTCCGGTTTGTTGAAGGCCACGTCAAGCTTGTCGTCTTTTATGAATATATGCTTATAACTCGAGCCGTAAACCGGATTATAGATGAATGAATTTAATAGGAACGCATCGATGGAGGAGCTCCAGGATTTCGGAGAAATCGACAAAGGAATTTCGTCCTGCATGCCATTTCCGTTCGGATCTTGCTCTTTGAAAGCTTTCAGCACCTCGTACAGCTCATCCGTGGTTTCCGGCATCTTCAGATTGAGTTTTTTCAGCCAGGGCTCATAAATCCACATTTTCTGGCTCATGGAACAGTGATAACATTCATTCACCTCCGGAAGCGCATATATGTTGCCATCCAGCGCCGTGATCGCGGATTGGATCTCCGGATTGTCCTGGAACATGTTCTTCGTATTTGTCCCCTGCTTCTCAATCAAGTCATTCAACGGAAGAAAGGCACCCTGCGAGCCGTATATCATCTGCTGCGCCGGCGAAATATTTAAACCCATAATGACGTCGGGATAATCCTCGCTGGCAAGAACAAGATTCAGCTTCTCCTGTATGCTCTGCTCCGGAACGACCTCCCATTCGATGTGCACATTCGTTTTTTCTTCGTACCACTTGGTAAAATCATTCGTTTCGAAATTCTCGACCAGCGGATTTCCCCGCACCATCACCTTTAAAGTGGTTTTCTCTTGAACCAGCGGATAGGTCCCCGGTTCGGATAAGGCGATTGGCTCGGTACCCGCATTTGGCGCTTCATCCGAGCCCTTCGCGCTCTGTGAACCCGTACAGCCTGCAAGAAGGATGCTGAATGCGGTGAAAGCACCCATAATAACCCGCGTTCTTTTTCTCATAACGTCCCGCCCTCCTGAAATAATGGATGGATTATCCCTTTAACGAACCGATCATGACTCCTTTAACAAAAAACTTCTGCAAAAACGGATATACGATCAACAGCGGAACCGAGGTCACGACGATTAGCGAATATTTCAATAACTCCCGCAGCCCTTGCCGGGCCGCAGCGGTTTTGGCGTCGCCCAGCATTTCGATATTCACCTCGTTCTGAACCAGAATATCGCGAAGCACAAGCTGGAGCGGGTACAAATCCGCGCTCTTTAAATAGATCATGGCGTTGAAATATTGATTCCAGTGTCCAACGGCATAGAACAAAGCAATAACGGCCAAGATGGGACCTGAAAGCGGCAGTACGATGCGCCACAGGAAGCGAAAATCGGTACAGCCGTCCAGCTGTGAAGCCTCCAGCAGTTCCTGTGGGATGGTCGTCTGGAAATACGTGCGCATGATGATGACATTCCACACCGACAGCGCCCCCGGGATCAGCATCGACCATATCGTGTCAATCATGCCGAGGTCCTTCACCAGCAGATAGGTTGGAATCAGCCCCCCATTAAACAGCATCGTGAACACGAACAACAGCATGAACACGCTGCGGCCCCGAAAATCTTTGCGTGATAACGGGTACGCCGCCATGACGGACAGAATGAGATTGATCACAGTGCCTGCCAGCGTATAGAACAGTGTGTTCATGAAGCCTTTGGCAACCATCGTATTTTTGAATACCGCACGGTAGCCTTCGAGCGTCGGTTCGACGGGCCACAGCCATACCTTTCCTGACAAAACCGCACTGCTGGAACTGAATGAGGCGCTGACTACATAAATGAGCGGGTATAACACAACGATTAGGAAAATGGATAACATCGCGTAGTTGACCACCGTAAAAACGCGATCCGAGCCGGATTCCTTCATGGCAGGTGATTGCATACGATTCCTCCCTTCCTTACCATAGACTCTCCTGCTTCAGCTTTTTGGCCGTTTGATTTACGATCAACAGCAGCACGAAACCGATGATCGCTTTAAACAATCCAATCGCCGTGGCATATGAGAAATTCATCGCTTGGGATACCAATCCCACCTTGTACACATACGTGTCAATGACTTCGGATGAACGCAAATTCAGTGCGTTCTGCATTAACAGAATTTTCTCGAAGCCGGTCTCCAGCATTTGCCCCGTATTCAGGATGAGCAAAATCATGGCGATGGGCATAATGCCCGGAAGGTCAATGTGGCGCATCCGCTGCATTTTCGTAGCCCCATCCATGACGGCTGCTTCATGAAGTGCCGGATCAATACCTGAAAGCGTTGCCAAAAAAATGATGCAGGAAAACCCGACATTCTGCCAGATATGGGACCACACATAGATCGACTGAAACCAGGACGCCTCCGCCATGAAGTGAAACGGACCGATGCCGATCCAGCCGAGCATCGTATTGATGAGTCCCGTTCTGGGATCCATAAACTGCAGCATCAAGCCCACCAGCACGACCAGAGAGATGAAATACGGCGCGTATGTAACCATCTGGACGGTATTCTTGAATCGCCGGTTCCTTACATAATTCAGTCCAAGCGCCAGCATAATGGGAAACGGAAAACTGGCGATCAGTGTATACAAGCTGATGGAGAACGTATTCTTCAGCAATCGCCAGAATTCATGCGATTGAAAGAAACGTTCGAACTGGGCAAATCCTACCCATGGACTTCCGTTGATCCCCTTCGTGACGTTGAACTCTTTAAACGCAATTTGCGCTCCGTACATCGGCACATACTTGAAAATAATGATGTACAGCAGCGGAAGTAAAAAAAGCGCATACAACTGCCAGCTGCGGATGAAACTTTTCCAGCCACTCAGCGGCTACCACTCCAATCTTCAATGGATTCGTCCCGGGTGCGGTCCGTGATTGGAGTATATACAGAAGGGTGGATCTGCGTAAATCTTCATGTTTCCGGTCCATTATTCAGAATTTTAGAATGGGCTGTTATTCATCAATTAAGCACTACGCATTTCTTTAGATTAAGCATGTTCTCCTTCACGTTGAAGGCGTCTATACTCGGTAGCACTAATGCCATTTACTCGTTTGAACGCACGGCTGAAGGTATTGAGTGAGAGATAGCCAACAGAAGCAGCGATGTCGCTTACCGGCCTATCGCCAGACGACAATTCCCGCTTCGCCCCATCCATTCGGAGCTGCTCCAGGTAATCCGAGAAATTCAAGCCTGTTTGCTCCTTAAAAAAGTAAGATACATAGGCTTCGGAGGTGCGCGTTTCCCGGGCAAGCGCGGTCAAACTGAGATCACTTTCCCAAAAGTGTCCCTTGATATAGGTTAGCAGTCGGTTCGTTAAATGATCATTGTGACTCTTCTTCCTCTCTTCGTTCTTCCGACAGAGCTGAATGAAAGCGGTATGGAGAATATTCATGGCTTCCGCCGGGGACATCACCGGATGTAGAGCTCTGATGACGGCATCCATTTCCTCCGTTCTGCCGCTTCCATCATCTCCTGTCTGTTCGCAGCATTTCATCAGGGTACCGCTAAGCTCCTGAGCAAGGAGTTTCTCCACAGCCATCGGCAATTGCCGCTCCGATCTATTCTTCTCCTTGATCTGCAATAAGAGCTGCTTGGTCTCATCCAGATTGCCTGCTTTTACAAGCTGAATCAATCTCATCTCTTCATCGGCCGGATAATAATAGGTGAAGGGCGGCGTTTCCATTTCAGCATGAAATAAGATGGGGGTCTTCTCGCTCCATCCAGCGTGATGAAGCACAAACCTGGCTTCTCCGTAAGAACGGTATAGCTCAGCAATGCTGGACTGGCATTCACCTACAGCTATATACAAGCCCGTATCCGGGATTGCGCTCAAATGCTCATAAATTCCCTGTATATATGCTCGCATCCTTGTCGTAAAATCCGCGTTGTCTGCCGCCGTTCCGGACAGGATCAGGACCAACTGGTTTTCACCAAAATCATGCAGCAGCACTTCCTCCCCGCATAACGATTGAATCCGGTCGCGGATGTTGATTTTTACAATATCAAGTTCCATCAGCATCTCTTCCATAAACGGCTCCTGGTATCCCCGAATATGAAGCAGGGCAACCGCATGGTGAGAGCCCCGAAGTTGGACTTGTGCATGTTCCATGGCAGCGTCGATCTCCTGCATCGAGGTGAAACCTCCCTTCAGAAGCCTGTCAACTACGACATTTCGCAGCATCGGGATCTGCTCTTCCAACCGCTCCTTCAGCGTATGATGGCTTTCGATCAGCTCGGACACGGAATGACCGATATAATCGACAGCGTTACGAGCAATAGCATGTTTTACATCCCGGCGCGATGAGGGTAGAAGCTGGAGAATCTTCAGGAATGGCCTGCTGCTTCGATACGCGAGATAGCCGGCTATGCCAAGCCCTAGGAGAAGAGCCGTGATAAAGATCGCCAATGTCAGCTGTTTGATATAATTTACCTTTTGCAGAACCACGGATTTCGGTTGGGCAGATACATAGCTCCAGCCATTGTATT
The DNA here is from genome assembly GCF_049893405.1 of Paenibacillus sp. Dod16. Lineage (NCBI taxonomy): Bacteria > Bacillati > Bacillota > Bacilli > Caryophanales > Paenibacillaceae > Paenibacillus > Paenibacillus sp. Dod16. The sequence goes on along the minus strand of NZ_JBNDYG010000043.1, from coordinate 55,314 downwards.
GGGACGTGGATTGCGTCACCAGCATTTCTTGACCACCTAATCGAATATGGGAGTAGCCTCCTTTTTTAGGAAGCGCTTTCAACACATCCGGTTCTTTCAAACCAATGGAGCTGATCAGGTTGCCGTTCTGATCTGCAATGTAGGCAAAACCCTCTTGTTCTGGATCGACTTTACGAAGCATGTCCTGGATCTGCATATTATTAATCAGTACAGTGACCACTCCGCTGCTCCTTTTATTCCCGAAGGATTGCATGTAGCTGACAACCGAGTAAGGTTTCCCTTCATATACAACCGCATGGCCCGGGGCATACGTTTTATAATGATACTGCCCAAACAAAGCTTGCTTCCACTCGCTTAATGGCTGGTCGTCATAGTGCAGCTGCATTCGATAATACTGGTCCACCGTATACACCTTGCGAGGTGATACGATCATGTTGCTGTTTCTGTAGGCGATGTAATAATCCACAATGAAGTGATTGAACAATTTGTAATTAAACAAACTCTTTTCCAAATCCCATAGACGATAGGGACCCGTACCGGCAAACGGTTCTTTCTCAAATTGAAAAGAGAGCACCTTCGATTCGCTCGACATCTGCCGTGCAAGGTTCTCTATTTCAGCAAATCTCTGATCCAGCGCTTCCTGGATTTGCTGCAGAGCTGCGGAGGTGGTTCTCACCGTCTCGCTTTCGATAAGCTCTGCGGTCTTCCCATAAGCAAACCATCCAACCAATAGGGAGCCCTCCAAAATGACAGCATACGGTATAAAAAATCGAACCAGCAGCGCTGCCTTCTCCCCGGAAACGAATTTCACCGCTTGATTCCCCCTTTCTACTATTCAGATATGATCCAATATAACAAAGAAAACGACGGATAGTCAGTAGACCAAATGGCACTCTTTAAGAGTCAATCAGGGTTCTATTTTCTCGCAAATTGGTATGATCAAGCATTTGGATACTGTCGGCATTTCATCCGTAAATTGGTTATCTCCTCCTTCTTCCCTTATACTGGAGATGAACCTATCATTTTCGAGAGGAGCCCCTATATGACAAATGCGAACGAATCTCTGAAAAATGTATTGTTTACGAAGGAATTTACCCATAACCCTTATCCGGTATACGAGAAATTGAGGCAGAGCGATCCCATTCTGAATCTGCAATTTCCCGATGGACGTTTCGGATGGCTGATCAGCAATTACGAGCAAGCTGTTGAAGCGCTCAAGGATGGCCGATTTAGCAAAGACGTCGCTAGAGCAATGGGTCAGGAACAGACCAGCGTATTCAGCACCAACATGCTGTTCTCCGATCCACCGGATCACAAACGGCTTCGCGGCTTGGTTCAAAAGGGCTTTACGCCACAGAGAATCGCAGATATGCGAGGCCATATCCAAGAGATCGCGGACAACCTGCTGGATGCTGTCTCCTCCAGAGACACCATAAATCTCATTGACGATTATGCCTTCAAACTTCCCATTATCGTAATAAGTGAAATCCTTGGCGTGCCTACGGAGGATCAGGACAAGTTCCGGGTATGGTCCAACTCCATCATCGGCGCCTCCAACCAGGAAATGAACGAGCAAGTGGTCCAGCATATGAATGAATTTATCGCTTATTTGAAGGATTGGTTCGCGAAGGTTCGCGAACAACCGGGCGATGATATGATCAGTCAGCTTGTGATTGCCGAGAATCAGGGTGATCGCTTATCCGAACAGGAGTTATATGGCGTCGTCACCCTGATGATCATAGCCGGTCATGAAACGACGGTGAACCTGATCGGCAATGGCTTGCTTGCGTTGTTGGAGCATCCGGAGCAGCGCAAGCTTCTGCAGGAACAACCCGAACTCATTCATGGCGCAATTGAGGAAATGCTTCGCTACAACGGTCCCGTTGAATTCAGTACATCCCGCTGGGCAGCGGAGGATATGGATTTTCATGGCGTTCACATGAAAAAAGGCGACTTGGTTGTCATCGCTTTAAACTCCGCAAATCGGGATGCCTCACAATTCGAGAATCCGGATATCTTTGATATTACCCGGGAGAAAAGCCAGCATTTAGCCTTCGGCAAAGGAATTCATCTCTGCCTGGGAGCCCCGCTTGCCAGACTGGAGGGTGAAATCGCAATCAACACGCTGCTCCGCCGCTACCCCCATTTTGAGCTTCAACGGGACATCGATGAGCTTGAATGGAGACCGGGTATGATTGTTCGCGGTGTGAAGGAGATTCCGATTTCACTTCATGCCTGATGCTCAACAACATAAATGCCAATATGAAAAGGCGAATCCTGTTAGGGGTTCGCCTTTTTCATGTGTTTTTAGAAGACAACCAAAGTGAACTGAAGTAGGAACTTTTGATACAGTCATCTAACGGGCAGGAATTCATCGTTAGGATTTATCCGCGAGTTTACATATTATACATTATGTAAACTATTCACCGTATTGCCGTTTATCTTTTAGTTCAATAAGGAATCCTCATTCCAAGCCCCAGGAGTTATTGAAATGGTAAAAATGGGTAACCTTAGTTAGTAGAACCCTTTTAAAACAATACACTTCGAATTTTTATGAAATGGAAGAGGATGAACCGAATGAAGTCAACAAAATCCAAAGAACACCAATTACAGCGCAGACGTTACTCCGCACGTAATTTATGGGCCGGCATCTTATTCGGATTAGGTCTAGTCGGTTTTATCGATGAGGCTGTGTTTCATCAATTGCTGCATTGGCATCATTTCTATGATAAATCTACAAGCGATATCGGTCTTGTCTCCGATGGACTGTTTCACGCTTTCAGCTGGTTCGCCACCATCGGATCCTCGTTCATGCTTGCCGATCTTCACCGCCGAAATGCGTTCTGGCTGAAACGGTGGATTGGAGGTATCCTGCTTGGAGGCGGCGCCTTCCAGCTGTATGACGGCATCATTCAGCATAAATGGATGCGTCTGCACCAGATTCGTTATAACGTCGATATCCGTCCCTACGATTGGATCTGGAACCTGATTGCTGCGGGCATGATCATAGTGGGTGTGATTCTCATCGTGCGAACTCAAAACCGTGCTCTTTCCAGGGAGGCCTGATCTTATGGTGAGTAACCATTCGTTTGATCATGGGGCTGGAATGTCCGGAGCCTCTGCTTCATGGACGTCCTGGGATTTATTCATAGGTGGCTTGATCTTCGCGTTTCTCATTCTTCTGTATATGGTTGCTGCTAGAGTCTCCAATCGAAACTACCGAACATGGCCGGTCTATCGTTATCTGTGCTGGGTTGCGGGAATGCTTTGCGTTGGTTTGCCGCTGATCGGTCCGCTGGCGCGACTCGCCCCTGCGAACTTCACGATCCACATGCTCGGACATCTGCTGCTTGGTATGCTGGGGCCGCTGTTGATTGCATTCTCCACTCCGATGACGCTGCTGCTCAGGTCTACCCCATTACTATTCGCAAGACGGATCGCTCGTTTGCTGAAGAGCAAGCCAGCTCAAATCGTTGCTCATCCAGCGGTAGCGGCCTTGTTGAATATTGGTGGACTATGGGTCCTGTACACAACCGGCCTATTCATGGATATGCATCATAGTCTTTTGCTTCATATCGTGGTGCATTTTCATGTTTTTGCAGCCGGATATATATTTACGGTATCTATGATTTACGTAGATGTGGCTCCGCACCGTCACAGCTTCCAGGCTCGTGCGATCATCCTGGTCATCGCCATTGCCGGACATGGAATCCTCTCCAAATACATATACGCCCATCCGCCAGACGGCGTCCCTTCGGAACAGGCCAAGCTCGGCGGAATGCTGATGTATTACGGCGGCGACGCGATTGAGCTCATTCTAGTGTTTTGGCTGTGTATGCAATGGTATAAGTCGGCGCGCCCGCGACCTGCTGCATCCATCCTCCAAGCCTTGGATTAATCACCGTTTACCGGATTGTGCTTGGTGTCACTCGTCTCCTCCGGCAGCATGTTAGATATGCTTGGTACATTGCGCGGCTTATATTCTATGAGTTCGGAAGAGTAGATGGCAACGGTCATTCTTCCTCCATTACCGAATGCCCGGATGAGGATAGGCTGATTATAGGCGTTCTCAAAAACAAAATCCGGACCTCCCCAGCTCACCGTAGCATCGCGCCCCGGCAGCACATAAGGGACGTTCCGGCTGTGAGAGTAACGCTTTACAATCTGCAAGCCTGCACGGTCAATGGCGTTATACAATGTAGAAGAAACCTGACAGATCCCTCCTCCTACTCCCTCTGATAACTCACCTCTGACGATAACGCCGGCACGTCTGTAACCTCTGTCCACTGTTCTCATGCCAACCACCTGATTAAATGAGAAGGTTTCTCCGGGGAACACGACTGCACTGTCAATCGCCTGGGCAGCTAATGCTATATTATGGGAACGATTTTTGTTGTTGGAATTAAAATAGGTGACATAGTAACCTATCGGTTTAACCCGAATGGAGGCAAGAAGCTCGGTATCCACCTTCGGATAAATCGGATACCTCGGCGCTTCGACGGTAGCGCCCCCAGTCCCGTACCAATACGAATAATATCGATCCAACAGTTTGCGTCGATCCAGTCTATGACCATTCTGCCCCGGAATGATTTGGCCGCTGCTGCCAATCCGGGCATTCCTGGCTTCCAGATAGGTTTTCCGATCAAGCGCATCCACCCATTGATTGTATTTATCCATATCCAGCAGCGGGAATACATCAAGTGCATGTTCGCTTCGGCTCACGCTGGCCATGACTTTGCCTTCTTGCGTTATCATTAAATTGTTGTTTTCCGGTTCATCCCCTTGCAGGAGCATAAACAATAGACCGAAGACTGACATCCATCTCAAGCTGGTTCACCTGCTTTATCTTTATGTTTTTCTCTTCTTTCGGTTTACGTAATATGTCCGGTTTCGTTTACTCTCTGGTATTATGATTGCATTACAGGTAATTCATTCAGATTGTTTTATAAACCAAAGAAACCCGCACCATGTATGTGCGAGTTTCTTTATATGTTCTGTCTTTATTTTACAAGGAGACCGGCGTCTCTTTCCTATGACTAAAGGGCATAACAAGGAACAGGAACGAGCTTACAGCCAGTAATTCTGCAATCCCGATGACCGTTCCCGTAGTTGCAGCAGTCGTTCCGTCTCCCAGGCCCACCAGTGGACTTGCGGCTGCGCCTAATAGCAAAGGCAGTAATCCAAGAAGCGCGGACGCACTGCCTGATGTATGGGCTGCTTGCTTCTGCATCGCCAGTGATGTTGTCGTTGCACTGACCATGCCGACGGCAGAAACAATCAGGAATAACATCGGGGCAATCAGCAGCAGTCCGCCGCCAAGCCAGGTGATCGCGAACAGCGAAGTCCCGCCAAAGGCCGCTATGATGAGACCCGTTGTCAACAATTTGGACTCCCCTGTGCGAGAGGCCAATCTACCCGTGATTTGAGAGAACAGCACAATGCCAACCCCATTAACGGCAAAGAACAGGCTGTACATTTGAGGGGATACGCCGAAGATATCCTGCAGCACGAATGGTGACCCTGAGATATACGCAAACATCGCGGCTGATACGAACGCTTGAGAGAGCGCATAACCGACAAATACGCGGTCCCGAATCAGCGTACCGAAGGTACGGAAGGTTTGTTTGATCCCTCCATTGGCCCTTTTCTCCCGATTGAGCGTTTCCGGAAGACCAAACCATACCGCGAGCAGCATAAGCAGTCCAATCAGGAACAGGACAACAAAAACCCCCCGCCAAGAGACAAAATTAAGGATAAACGCACCGAATACTGGAGCGATAATGGGTGCCAAACCATTGATCAGCATCAGCAATGTAAAAAACTTGGTCAGCTCCGAACCGGTGTATAAATCCCGGACGACAGCCCTGGATATGACAATACCGGCTGCTCCACTTGCTCCCTGTACAAATCGAAGCGCAACCAGAACCCATATACTTGGGGCAAACGCACACAGCAAAGAGGTAATCGAATAAATAATCAAGGATATGATGAGTGGTGCTCTTCTCCCCCGAATATCGCTGAGTGGGCCTGCTACAAGCTGTCCTAGTGCAAGACCAAGTAGAAATGCCGTCAGGCTTAATTGGGCCAACGATGCTGGCGATCCCAAACTCTCGGAGAGTTTAGGCAGTGCAGGTAAATACATATCAACGGAAAGTGGCCCGAAAGCCGAAAGAGATCCGAGAATCAAGGCAAACTGAAGCCTCTTCCTCCGAGATAGAACCATGGTTGAACCGGCTTCTTTCGTGGACATCGACATACGATCTGTTACTTCCTTTCTTGCAACACATTGATGCATGAGTATAAATTTTTGCAAAACCATGTTGGATTTGCTAAACAACTATCCTATCATAGGATATATTTCGGTCGATTGCCATCCAAATTTTCTAAGCCAGTGGAATCCGCAAGGTAAACGTCGTGCCGATCCCTAGCTCGCTGTGAACCGTTATTCTGCCGCCATGGTCCTCTACAATTTTTTGACACAGGGACAGCCCAAGGCCGGTCCCTTCTTCTTTGGTTGTATAGAACGGATCAAAAATCTTGACCAGATTTTCATCGGGAATGCCTTTTCCGGTATCCTCAACTTCCACAACAGCCATTCGTTCTTCCGCCCTGAGCGAGAGTCGGACAGTACCGGTGTGCTCCATCGCTTGAAAAGAATTACGGATCAGGTTGATTAGCACCTGAATGATCTTATCACGGTCCATGACAATCTGAATCGGCTCATCACTTAAGTCCAGCCTAAACAAATGACCGCGCGAAGTTGCTTCGGATTCACACAAGGAATAGACCCGGGTCAAACAATCCGTTAGGGATTCAACCCTCATATTGCTGGCATGCGGCTTGGAAAAGTGCAAAAATTCTGCCGTCAGCTCCCCTACCCGCGTGATTTCCCCCATAATGACCTCATACCACGGCTGAATGTTATAACCTTGATTTTTGGAGAGTTGGATGAAGCCTTTAATAGAGGTAAGCGGATTCCGAATTTCATGGGCCATTCCGGCAGCCAATTCCCCAACCATCTTCATCTTTTCCGTTCGGATCATTTCCTCCTGGCCTCGCATCCAGGAATTTCGCCGCATTTGAAATATCCGGTCTTCTGCCGTGCTGATCATCTCTTGATAAGTTAAAGCTTCGTGCGGGTAACAAGTGATGCTATAGGTCACCTGTACGCCGATACTTTCAAAATTGAACAGGCTGCTGTCGATGTTGACATGCTCGGGGAGCAGCACAGCAAAGCGATCCCCTGCATATCGGGAGGCTGCCAGCATATCACTCAGGAACAGCATGCGCAGCGCACGAGAGAAGTTGATCAGAATCTCATTGGCTGTGGAGATGTCCTTCGCATTTAACGATTTAAAATTGTTGATGTCCAGCAGCACCAACTGGAAAGGCTTGTTCAACTCAACAAGATGCTGGACTTTATGCAAATATCCATCATAATTCAGAAGCCCCGTCAAGGGATCGTGATAGGTCAAATAATCGTTTTGCTTATATAACTTCTTCTTCTCCGATTCGAGAAAGTTTACAAAGTGAAATGAAACCACGATGACAAAGGAAGACAAACAATCAAATACAGCGACCAGTATGTTGTACTTTGTAATCGGCACATAAGTCAGACGAATGATGGAATATTGAAGGATCATAAGAAGGCACAGCGGCAACGATTCTATGAAACGCTCTTTTTTATGAATGAGGTTGATGATGAGTATGTAATACAACAAGATACACCAATTCAAATGGCTGACAAAATGAAACGCCCCGAGAAAGAGAAATTGAATATTGCGAAGCCATTCTAACTTTCGATCAAAAATAACGGATGCATACAGTAACGATGCCGTGAGCAGCATCATAGGGATTGACGTTTGATATCCAAGATAAACCGATGACACCATAATAAAAACCGATATCAATGGAACAAATAGGAGCTTAAGTACTATAAAAGACAAAGCGAATCACTCCTAAACCACTATTACTGGCGCAAAATGTAGAAATCACGGAGGCAAGTTTCACCAAATATGGTACACCATATGTATGCGTCTGAACAGCAGGAAAACACGACTTTCAAAAAAAGAAACCGTGATTCTCTTTCAGGAAATCGTGTTTATTCCTGCTAACAAGCTCGTTTTTTGGGCTAGATTTCCTCGTACCGAATCGATATGAACTGATGGGTTGTTGGATGAAACGCAACGGTTACATATACGCCGAATTCAAGAGCCCCCTCCTTAAGCCAAAGTTTAAACTTCTCCTCCGCCAGTTCACTAGAGATCGTGGTTCTTCCCATGTAGAGGTAGTCGACTACATCCATATTGTATTTACGCTTTGCTTCCGTGACGGCAAGAGTTCCCCACGTGGCGTAAGCAGGGTCTTTGCTGTTCACCGCATGGATCAAGGACTCTGCAATTTCTGTCAATTCCTGCTGCCTGATTTCTGAAGAAGCACCATTTGCAGCAGTTAAAAGGTATTGCCAGTTCCCCTTTTCGAATACGAACAGTTGCAGCGTATTAGTCGACCCCTTGTAAAACTTTGCGGATGTATGATCTGTCAGCATCAATTCCTGAAATGATAGATGTTTCAACTGCTGTTTATTCTCTAGCGGATATAATTCGATTTTGTAGTCATTATCAAGTTTATATCGGTTAAGATAATGAATCTCCAAATGCTCGTCCAATCCCCCATCCATGTCATAACAGCGGCCATACTGATGCGTGAAAGCGACGGGCGGCAACTGCGGCGGTAAGTAGACGGCTGTACCGAAATGTTTCGCACACGCCCTCACTGCCTCCTCCACAAGCTCACCACCGGATTCAAAGATGCCCTGCTGAACATAAGAATCCTGAGGTTTGTTAATGCCTTGATCATTACCAGGACTAATCCCAAGCGATATAACCCCGGCCATTAAGATACTGCCCAGCATAGTAAACCTCCTCTTTACACCTCTAGATAAAATCTCGCTTCGTCTCTCAAGCCTAAGCTTCCCGCTAACGGTCTTCCTAATTCGATATGGGATTCGTTGGATAGATCCAGGGCAAAGTACGCACACTATGACAGACTATGCAGGAATCCGAGGTGTAAAGACGTGGGAATGAAGCAGAAGTTAAAATCCATCTTTCTGGTCAACCATGAGCAAGCCGATAAAGGTCCGGCTCAAGAAAATCAACAGGACCCTCATCCCCAGGAGGGAGCCACGCTGACACTGCAGCATATCATCGATCAATTTGATCATGCCGCCGATTTTGTCCATAAATCCTATCTTAATGAACGTCTGCATGTTCTGTATTTCAGTCATTTAGTCAATGAGGATCGGCTGGAGCGTGATCTGCTTCCCCCTGTGTTGACCGCTGAAGCGCCGCTTGCGTTGTTAACGGAGCAATCCCAATTTAAACCAGTAACGGATACCAAAAAATGTGTTGAAGGCATTCTTAGCGGCATGGCAGCTATCTTTTACGAGGAAAATGCATTCATGATCGATGTCATATTCCCGGTGTCCCGTACGGTTGCAGAATCCGAAACGGAATCCATCATTATCGGGCCGCACGAGGCGTTTACCGAACAGGCTTATACGAATCTGTCTTTAATTCGAAAGAGAGTTCAGAGTTCTCATCTCAAAGTCATTAAACTTTCCGTGGGAGAAGTCACGAAATCAGATGTCTATGTTCTGTACGTCAAGGACATCACGAATGAGAAGTACGTAAATGAAGTGATAAAGCGAATTAAGGATATTGAAATCGATGCTATACATGATACGAATATGCTAATTCAGTGCATTGATGATGCTCCTTATTCGATCTTCGCCCAATTTCTGACCACCGAGCGCCCGGATACGATTGCATCCAAGCTGGTTTCAGGTCGAGTCGTCGGGATTATGGACGGGAGTCCGACTGCCTTCAGCGCTCCGGTCAACTTTTTTGAGTTCTTCTCATCCTCCGATGATTATTACCAGAGATGGAGCATTGGTACAGCGACCTTGTTCCTGAGGTTTGCAGCGCTCATCATCACGGTGACATTGACGGCCCTTTACGTCTCGGTGACCTCTTTTCACTATGAAATGATTCCACAGAATCTACTCCTTACATTAACCGAGTCCAGAAGCAGAGTGCCTTTCCCCCCGATCTTTGAAGCGCTTCTGATGGAGACAACCATTGAGCTTCTAAGGGAAGCCGGGGCCAGACTGCCCACCAAGATCGGTCAGACTATCGGTATCGTAGGTGGTATCGTCATAGGACAAGCTGCCGTGCAGGCAGGCTTAACCAGTAACATTCTGATTATCGCCGTCGCTTCCTCGGCAATTGCCTCCTTTGTTATTCCCAATTATGTCATGAGCGCTTCTTTTCGCCTGCTCCGATTCGGACTCATTATTATGGCAGGATTTTGGGGCAATCTGGGTTTGGCCTTTGGACTGGCGTATATCGTCGTTCACCTTAGCGGTTTGACGAGTATAGGCAGCTCTTATTTGTCGCCAATTGCTCCTTTTGAGCCCTATGACTGGAAAGACGTATTTATGAGATTGCCTTTTTCCACCCTGGCCAAGCGGCCGACTCAAGTTAAAGCGAGAAACAAAGTGAAGTTAAAAATGAAGAGGTGAGGACAATTGAAAGAAAAACTATCCCAATTTCATACAGCGATCCTCATCTATATGATTCAAACGGGCGTCTACGTATTCAGCATCACGCAGATCGAAGCCCAGTATTTCGGAACAAATGGATGGCTTATTGTAATCCCGATATCCATTCTGGTCTGTCTCAATATTTACCTAATGTATTGGGTGTATCGGCTGGGCAAAGGTCAATCGATCTTTGAAATACTGGAGAAAAGCATTCCAAAGTTCCTCCTGGTTCCCTTCTATCTGGCTTTTAGCATGGTATGGGCACTAATCGGCTGTCTTGTTGCTAAGGAATATGTGCTGATCTTTCAGATGTTTGCCTTCCCAACAACCGACCCGATGGCATTCAAGATTGCGATCGATGTTCTAGCCTTTATGCTGCTGACCAAAGGGCTCTATAACATCTCCAAGGCTTCGACCGTTTACTTCTGGTGCACCATTTGGATGAGTTTGCTGCTTATTTACTACTCTGGGGAATTCAGATTCGAGCGATTAACGCCTTATATTTTTCAAGACAGCTACAATATGACCGAAGGATTCTTTCATATCTATTTGGCATTTATGGGATATGAGCTGTGTTTACTATTCTTTCCTTACACCGATAAGAAGACGAAATTGTTCAGGGCCGTTATTTACGGTCATCTTATTCGTACAGTATCCTACGTTCTCTTGGGTTTTGTCTCGTTCGGAGTCATTGGCAGCGATATGCTGAAGGTTATGTTGTTTCCATTACTCGATTTATTGGCTTATATCAAGCTGCCGTTCATGGAGCGAATTGAGAATCTCTTCTACGGCTTCTTTCTGTTCACCACCATCATCACCCTCGTCCTTTACTTTTGGGCAGCCGGTGAGAGCACCCAACGAGTTTTCCCGAAGATCAAAATCAATGTTCACTATTTCTTTATCATTCTTTTTGCTTTGCTCATATCCTACATTCCAACCGTATTGAATACCATCCGAGAATGGATTTTGTATCTGGGTTATATCCAGATCGGATTCGCCTATATTGTACCGGTGATACTAATCATTCTGCTGCTATGGCAGCGGCGAAAAAAGGCAGCGTGATGTGATATGTTAAAAAAATGTACATGCTTGCTCCTCCTGCTGTGTATCATCCCTCTATCAGGTTGCGGAGATCAGAGGATTCTGGAAGATCTGGGTTTCATCCAGACCACCAGTTATGATTTGCTGCCGGATGGCAAGCTAGCCATCACGGTCTCGATTCCCCAAGCGGATCCGGAAACCTCCGCTAAACGGGAGGTATTGACGGCGACCGCCGAGAGCAGCAAAGAAGCGAAAATGATCATGTCCAGGAGAACGGGTATGCTGCTGGTAAGCGGACAAATCCGCAACGTATTGTTCGGCCTTTCGATGGCGAAAAATGGACTTCATGGACATCTGGACACCTTGTTCAGAGATCCCTCCATTTCATCACAGGTCAAAGTGAGTGCCGCCGAGAGCAGCAAAGAAATCGACGATTACAGTCAGCATCCGCGTACAGGTCGATATATCGACATGCTGCTTGAAAAAGAAGCGCTGGGGCAGACGATTCCAAAGGTAACTTTGTTCAACTTTGCTAGGGATTTTTTCGATCAGGGTATAGACCCCGTTGCTCCGATTATTAAGAAGCATGAGAATAATTACATTACGACGAATGGAATCGCATTATTTCGAGATGATCGTTATGTAACGAAGATCGAACCTCAGGATGCAATGGTCTTCGCTTTTCTGAAAGGCAAATTCAGAGATGGCCAAATAAATATAGAACTAGCGGAGCCCGGTGACACGAAGGAAATTGTCATGTTCAGTTCATTGATCAGCTCACGTAAAGTGAAAGTCACCCGTGGAGCTCAGGGCGTTGACAAAGTGACGTATCATATTAAAGTGACCGGCACTGTTCTGGAATACATCGGCGATGCCAGGTTGAGCAATGATCGGGAACGGCATGAGCTGGAGAAGCGGATCAGTAAATATATTTCGAAAAAAGGCGATCGCATCATTACGCTCATGAAACAGCATCAGGTAGATAGCCTCGGAATAGGAACGGTTGTCCGTAACCGTGTTGGTTACGCGCAATGGAAAAAGATGAACTGGCGACAGGAGCTTCAGAAGCTGCCGGTGGAATGTTTGGTTGAAGTGCATATTAAAGATTATGGCAAGTTTCGATAAATTGTGAAGGGCCCGAACAGGGTCTTTTTTTGTGCTTATAAGAAATCCTCTATCCCGCTTGGAGTAAATCTGATCGTGAAGTGAAGTTAATGTAATAATATCTCACATTAATATTGACTATTTATTTGGGTAGTGCTACATTTATCCAAAATAAACACCATTATGCATCACTATCTTTATACACACCACACGGTGTGTGAAGTATTCTAACAAATACAATGTGAAGGAGTGGCCAGGATGCATCTCACTTACCAGGAAAGAGACAAATTATTGCTTTTCCTCGCGTCGGAATTAGCGCAGAAACGGTTAGCCCGCGGGTTGAAATTGAACTACCCTGAAGCGGCCGCACTCATTTCAGGTTATGTTGTTGAAGGAGCTCGTGATGGTAAGTCTGTAGCCGAATTAATGGAAGAAGCGCGTCATGTGCTGTCAGCGGATCAAGTGATGGACGGCGTCGCCCACTTGCTTAGGGAAGTCCAAGTCGAAGCCACCTTTGTGGATGGTACCAAGCTGGTCAGCGTTCATGACCCGATTCAAGGCGCGTCAGACGCACCCGGCATTATTGCAGGCGAATACGACCTGCGAGATGAGCCGATTGAGCTGGTACCCAGCCGCCCTCGCATTACGCGTGAAGTCACCAACAGTGGAGACCGACCGATTCAGGTAGGGTCGCACTTCCATTTTTACGAATGCAATCCCGCCTTGTTATTCGAGCGGAACGGCACGCAGGGATACAGGCTAGATATTGCTTCCGGATTGTCGACCAGGTTCGAACCCGGGGAAACCTTGGAGGTCACACTTGTTCAAATTGGCGGCACCCAGGAGATTCACGGTTTTGCAGGGTTAACGAACGGAAAAATCAATGGGGTGGTGAGCTTATGACAACAATTGATCGTGCTACCTATGCCAGCATGTACGGGCCAACAATTGGGGATCGGGTTAGGCTGGCCGACACCTCCCTCTGGCTTGAGATCGAGAAGGATTATACCGTCTACGGGGATGAATGTGTGTTTGGCGGCGGTAAAGTGATACGTGACGGCATGGGGCAGCATCCCCTCGCGACCCGCGCGGAAGGCGCACTGGATCTGGTCATTACGAATGCCATCATTATCGATACTTGGGGAATTGTTAAAGCGGATATCGGGATCAAGGACGGGTTCATCTGCGGTATCGGAAAAGCGGGAAATCCACTCATGATGGATGGGGTCACCGAAGGTATGATTATCGGTGTGGGCACCGAAGTTATCTCCGCCGAGAACATGATCGTAACAGCTGGCGGTGTGGATTCGCATGTGCACTTCATTAGTCCACAGCAAGTCGAAATCGCGCTCCAAAGCGGTGTCACTACCTTTGTTGGGGGAGGCACCGGGCCTGCTACGGGAACTCTGGCAACCAATTGTACTTCCGGGGTATGGAATCTGCAGCGGATGCTGCAGGCGACGGATGCTCTTCCGATAAATATGGTTTTTCTGGGCCGCGGGAATAGCAGCCGTCCGGAAGCGCTGGCGGAACAAGTCCATGCAGGTGCGGCCGGACTCAAAATTCACGAAGACTGGGGCAGCACGCCCTATGTGATTGACAAATGTCTAAATGTTGCCGAAGAACTGGATGTGCAGGTTAACATCCATACTGATACACTGAATGAAGCGGGTTTTGTTGAAGACAGCTTGCGATCCTTTAACGGCCGGGCGATTCATACCTATCATACCGAGGGTGCGGGAGGCGGTCACGCCCCTGATCTGCTGCGGGTAGCATCCATGCCGAATGTCCTCCCTTCCTCGACCAGTCCGACCATGCCCTATACGGTAAATACGGTTGACGAACATCTGGATATGCTGATGATTTGCCATCATCTTGATCCGCGTATTCCGGAGGATGTTGCCTTTGCCGCATCAAGGATCCGAGCAGAGACCATTGGGGCTGAAGATATTCTCCATGACATTGGCGCAATCAGCATGACCAGCTCCGATTCACAAGCGATGGGCCGTGTTGGTGAAGTCGCTATCCGTACATGGCAAACGGCGGACAAAATGAAACAACAGCGCGGTTCGCTAGAATCGGATACGAAATCGGACAATTTCCGAATCAAGCGCTACATCGCCAAATACACCATTAACCCTGCCATGACCCATGGCATATCCGATTACGTTGGCTCCATCGAAGTCGGGAAAATGGCCGACCTCGTACTCTGGAAACCCGCCTTCTTCGGAGCCAAGCCGGAGATCGTACTGAAGAGCGGCATGATTGTACACGCGGTCATGGGCGATCCGAACGCTTCCATCGCTACACCACAGCCTTATATGTATCGGCCGATGTTCGGCAGCTATGGCGGAGCGCAGGCTGCACTAAGCGCAACATTCGTTTCCCAGTCCTCCCTGCAGCTGGGTACGCTTGATCCATTAGGATTGCGCAAACAGCTACTGCCTGTTCGAAACTGCCGAACCGTAAGAAAGGCCGATCTGGTTCACAATGGTGAGACACCAGAAATTATGGTCGATCCGGTGACTTATGCGGTAACCGTTAACGGCGAGAGGCTGACAAGCGCCCCATCCTCCCACCTGCCTTTATCGCAGCGTTATTTCCTGGTTTAACGAATAAGCGAAATAAAATCCTATCAAATGAAGCGAATGTAGATATCTCTGGCAATGCCGAAACATAAAAACCATGAGCTGCTTGGTATGCAGCTCATGGTTTTTTTCTCCATCAGAAGTTTCTTAGCAGCGAATGCGAGCATGCCGTCTGAAGATCCCTCCAGCAGCGATTGATATCGGCGTCTTCCATCGCAGCGGATAAACCCAACAGCGGGAACATCTGTTGGCCGCAGGATAACGCGGTTTGGGCTGCTGCTATGCTGCGGGCGGTTACCTCTACTTCCGTTGCATTTGATATTTCACCATTACGCAGCAGCTCCTCCCATGAGCTTTCCACCGTTTTATAAAAATCCGAAACAGATAGCTCCAAAGCAGCCTTACGCTCCTCCAGCTTGCTGAACACATGAGAAGAGCTTCCTCGCTGTGTCGCAAGCGATTCCGCGGCCTCAAGGAAATGCTCGGCGATGCCCGCTGCGACGCCAGCAAAAGATACTTGGGCAAACGGCAGGAAGGGATATTGATAGATCGTTTCGTTCTCATACGCTTGGATTTCCGTAAGGGAGAACGTCATCTCCACCGGCACGAACGCCTCCACAGCAGATATCGTATGACTCGCCGTTGCCCGCAGTCCGAAGGCATTCCAATCCTCCAGAATCTCGATTTGATCAGGATTCAGAATAAAGGATCGAATATGAGACTCGTCCTGGTCCGCATTCGGTACATCAGCTGCATCTTGTACCGTGGAAGCCGGTTCAATAACTGCATTGGCTGTAAAGGTCGTAGCATAGGTAGAACCGCTGCAATACTTCCAGCTGCCGTTCACAATATATCCGCCATCTACCTGTCTTGCCGTACCTGTTGGCATCCCGCTGCCCGCAATCACCGCTTCGCGGTGCGCGAATACGCGGCGGCTCACCTCCCGGCTCATCAGCGCAGCGAAGAATCCTCCACCTGCACCAATCGTAACCAGCCATCCCAGGTTGCCGTCGATCCTGGCACTCTCCTGAAAAATGCGCGCAGCCTCCGGCAGCGATGTCATTCTTCCTTCAAGCTCATCGGGCACAAACAAGTGAAACAAACGATGATCATATATTGCTGCCAACACTTCGGGTGTTACTTGTCGACGCTTGTCCATCCCAAGCGCTTGTTCTCGTATGGTTTGAATCTGCTGTGCTGTAAATAACATAACTCCACCGCTTTCCACTTTCATTTCTCGGTCTGAATGATATAACAATTAAGGCCTTGTTCGAATGTGTTTCATCTATTCTATCGGAGCCGTTTCATCGATCTGGGTTAACACCTTCTCCAGGGAACCCATCAAGGATATACGTTGTTCTTGATGATGATGATACGAACTCATAAAGTCCTCGATTTGAGATTGTATGCTGGTCGTAACAGTTTCCTGGTTGGAGGAAACAGATGCTCCCAGACCCTCTGCATCCAATTGGCGTAGTTCTTCCATGAATCCACTCTCTGCAATGTTAATTTCCATCATCTCATGCAGCAGCGACTTCAGCTTCACGATCTTAGCCAAGCGTTGTTCATGGCTCCACTGTTCCTCGGAAGTCGATGCATCCACAAGTGATATGCTGTAATTTCGCATGGCATCCAGCTCGCCGGAGTAGGTTAATGCGCCTTCCTGAATCAGGTGACGAACCCGATATTCGATAAAAGAGTCGGAAACGGTTAATTCACCCATTCCGATCACCTCGCCAATAATGCGGGCTGATTTCTTGAAGAACCCATGTCTGGCCTCAAGACGATAAGCGGCTTGCAGTATATCTGCATCATAGTAAGATTCAGGAACGGTGCACAGCCGCTCGCCTTGAAGGACGCGAAGGAACCCATCGTCGTTTACGAGACGCTGCCAATCCGCACGATAGCCAGCCTGATCCTGCGGCGATAATGGAACTTGCTCGGCTGTATCCAGCACGATTTGAAGTTTATCTGAAGTCATCTCAAACGTTCCCCGATACCAACTGTTTGGATCCTGCTGACGATGAACGCTTGTCCGGTCAGCTGCTGGGGCCAGGTCAGCCAATCGAAGGCGGCTTGCAGCATTGTTAATTTTCTGTCTTCCGCATGCGCAATGCTGTATCGTTCCTGAAACCACTTATTTCGGGTAGAGAACGAACGGGAGAAATCATGGTCTTTGGGAAGCGGCCCTACCATAAGGTTATCGCCCAATGTAACCACGATCTCTCCCGGTTTCGAGCGCAGCATCATCTTTAACGACCCTGCCGTTGAATCATCGAAGGCAATATGGACACGTGATACATTCCGGCGATGAATCGGGGATTCGTGCAGGTAGGCTTCATTCCCCAACGCCCACTCTTTATCGAATAACTGGAGAAAGAGCTCGAAACTTTGATGCTTGCCATCTGCCAGCAGCCTTGCCGATTCCGTATTCATTTTATCCTTCAGCTTCAGAAGCTTTTCATGGAAATGGTTAACGGCCGTGCTTTTGCCTTTTCGATATTCCTCTTGTGTCATATGCTCCCGAAGGGAAATGTATGGATCGTACATGCTTTGACCCTTCCATCCGGAATAAGCGAAAGTACGGGCAATCCCGATTGCACCAATCGCATCCAGACGATCTGCATCCTGTACAATTCGCCCTTCCAATGTACGCATGGCGCTCCCCGTTCCGCCTGAGAACGACATCGTACTAATAATCTCCAACACGTTCTCCTGGTCAGATGCTTCAACACCGGCTTGGTTCAACCATTGCTGAACCCGCTCGTAACCCGCTTCCTTTGATTCATTCAGCTTCTCATCAGCAACGTCATGCAGGTAGGCTGACAACTCACATATGTATGCATTCGCCCCTTCAAGATAAGCTAGGAGTCGGGCGATGCGGGTGACACGCTGAACATGCCACCAATCATGACCGCTGGAATCTTGTCCATGCACGGAACGTGCAAAATCTTGAGCTTGCTGAATGATATGACTATGAGTCGATTTCATCTGATTTATTTTCCCCCATCTAAAGGTTCCGGCTTTTGCCTCTAGGTTCTATTATTCCCGATTTACTAGAGCGTCGCAACTTAGAGAATGTTATAGGCTGTTGTATCCGCCTAGCGCTTGCGGGCATACGATAAACAGGATTGGGTTGACGAATTGGGTTTAACAACGGCGAAGACAAGATAGAAAGGAACTGAACGGTTATGCTGGTGTTTATTCTTCCAGGTTCATATCCCCATTTAAGCGAGAATACCGCAGCTTCGATAAAACGCGTTTGCCCCGATGCCCTTCCTGTGATAATTCCTAGCGAAGAAGTGACCGCATCGATCCTAAATGAGACACTTGCCCGGGAGATTAAGCCGTGGTTCATAACGCTCCATGCCGGAGATACTGTCCAGCCTCATGCCAAGGAAGAGATTGAACGTTGGCTAAGGTCCTGTAGCGAGTACTCTGCCGGCTATATCATGAATCCAGCTTCGAATATAGATCAGTTGTCACCATCTAGGAACAGATACGTTTCACCTTTACGGATTCCCCGTGGTCCGCTGTTATGGCGCACGAAGACTGTCATGACAGGACAGACACCGGGTTTCAGAACTAGAGAGCAGTTGCCATTCCAGAGGTACGTATTGATCGATAAACAATTCGAGTTATCCACGCGGTATGAATGGACGGAAGTTGATTCCGATGGATTCTTGTACCTTCAACGCCAGGCGCCCGCCTGGATGAAAGAAGCTGAGGAATGGCAGGCCATATTCCCTCTTCTCAAAGCTGGTGCCCAAGCACAATCACAGCCACCGGATATTGACTGCCCTCCTCTGGTGACTATTGCTTTGTGCACCTATAATGATGGCGCATATCTTCCTTGGGCTGTGCGGTCCGTATTAGCGCAGACCCTCGGGGCATGGGAGCTTGTGATTCTCGATGACGGGTCAACCGATGCAGAGACCGCACATTATCTGATGAGACTGCCTCAGGATCCACGCATTAAGCTGATTCGGCAAGAAGAGAATATAGGCAAATCACGAGCTCTGAACAAAATATTGAAAATAGCAAAAGCCCCCTGGTTATTGGAGCTGGATGCCGATGACTGGCTTGCTCCTGATGCGCTGGAGATCCTCCTGAGGGAGGCTGGCAGCCAACAGGATACGGCCGTCGTTTATGCTAATCATACGGAGTGGCTGGAACGCGCAAATAAACAGCTCGTGTATCAAGGAGTTAAAGCAGCCCCCTCTTCCTTATCTCCTTATGTGCTGCTGCACGAGGCCCCAGCCGTAGCTCCGCGCATGTTCAATGTTCCCATACTTACGCAGGTCGACGGCTGGGATCCTCATACTCTCTTTGAAGGGAGATTGTATGAGGATATCGGACAATTAATGAAGCTATCCGGTACACACAAGCTATGCCACGTGGCGGAGGCGTTATACCACCGAAGACTACGAATGACCAGCTTGACGCATCGACACCCCCATCATTACTTGAAATGGAGGAATTCCATGATTGACGAGACCGAAACACTGAAACATGGCCATCCTTCAGAGAGGCAGAATGCGCACGAATGAAATACTCTCATTTAGCACAGTGACCACTTGAGAGGTAGGGATATAATTCGAGCTTACCACTTCCACTGTAATTAATCCGTCTGCTGAGGATCGTAACTGACCTTGCAGAAATTGATTGACCTGAACAACCTCTACCGTTCTGCCCACGAAAGTAGCCAGAATTTCTGAAAAGTCCATACTATCTGCTTCCTCCCATCTTTTATCAAGCGATAGACAAGAAACTGCGGAGCGGGATTATGACGATACTACCGTTCGGCTCTGCAATCTGAACATAATCTTCTCCAATCGCGATCAGCGTTCCGAATATGGTACCTGCCGTTGTTTCCACCGTAACCCGGCTGTTCAACCTGCCTCTTAAAAAAGCAATGATGCTGCTGCCTGGACCTACCCCTGCACCTGGACCTGCACCTGGACCTGCACCTGGACTTGCTCCACCTCGTAAACCGTTCACCTGCTCTTGAAGCGCATTTAGCCGTTCATTCAATCGAGCAATCTGCAATCGGATTCCTGCAATACTGCGGATGAGCTTTCGACGCAGAGATAAAAATTTACTCCATATCGAATACGAGGTCTTTTTACGCTTTTTCTTTTTTCGGACTGTGATTTCTTTGCATCCCTCATCAAGACTCCTGTTCCAGTATCTCCTCACAAGTGCCCCTCCCTTTGTTTGGTCATTGGTACCTTATGTGAATGCCGGGACAATGGCTACCTGGAAGGTCAAAGATAAGGAAATGGCCTAAATTCCTGGACACCGGAAGCCTGCAATCAGTGGTGCCCTTTCCAATCTTTCCCGGTATTTCCCCTTCATCTGGTGTTCTACCCATACAGATATTTGGAATGATACATAGTTTGTTAAATAGACCCTTGCACCAGAGAGGAGGCTAACCTTGAATAAAATCAAGCCTTACCGCCGACGTAAATCTTCAACCCATCGCTCGGCCTTGCGTCAATGGAAACAGCGCCAACTTGCTTTGAAATATATCCGAAGGAAGCGATCCGCTCCACCTCCAACTCCCGCGTACACATTACCAATGACATACCCGCGATCCATACAACTTATGGATCATGCACCTATCCAGGCCGTGGACGTAAGCATGCCCGCTGGGGAGCAGCCCGAGCCTGGTACGATGCCGTTGTACGACATCATGCGGTTTCCCGTCATTGATTGGCAGTTCCGATGGCAGCGCCCCCAGCAGATGTCAGAGCAATTCGCTCAGCAGGGGCATCGAGTGTTCTACGTAAATCCCGAGATTGTAGGGTTAGGAAAAGAGGAAGCGTCAAGAGAAGAAATCAGCCGTCAGGTTAAGGTTAAAAATATTGATCGTAATATATGGCTGGTTACCTTGTGCGCCAATCAGCCTTTGAATTTGTACCGGGATCGAATGGAATACTGGGATATCCAGTATTTGAAGTGGTCGGTAGAGCATGTAAGGGATAAATTTGGATTATCCCAACTGGTCTCCATCGTGGATCTTCCATTCTGGACTCCACTCGTTACCGCTATGGATCAGCATCATATCGTCTACGACTGCATGGATCATCATGCAGGTTTCTCAACGAACGACAAGACAATGCTTCTGCTGGAAGAACAGCTGCTGCAAGAAGCGGGGCTCGTGGTAACAACCTCCCAGCATCTGCATGACTGGGCCTCCCAGTACAATCCTTCGGCTGTACTTATCCGCAATGCAGCAGATACTGCTCACTTCTCGAAGCCGCCTGATGAGGCGCTGCCAGAGCTTGAGTCTATTCATCAGCCGATAATTGGTTACTACGGGGCAATATCCGACTGGTTTGACATTCAGCTGATGGAGTCACTCGCCAGAAGTCGGCCGGATTGGACGTTTGTCCTCCTTGGAAATACTTTCGGCTGTGACACCTCGGGGATCGAGGAACTGAGTAACGTATTATTGCTAGGTGAGAAGCCGTACCATGAACTCCCTGCTTATCTGCATCGCTTCCAGGTCGCTTTAATTCCGTTCAAGAAGAACGAGCTGACGCAAGCTACCAATCCAGTTAAGCTGTACGAATATTTGGCAGCAGGCAAGCCGGTCATCTCAACGGAACTTCCTGAAGTGAAAACCGTTGCAGATCACCTGGTCACGATTGCGGATACTCCCGCGCAATTTGAAGAGGCAATTGAAGCTGCCCTTCTACAGTCCGAGCATAGCGTCATTGAACAGCGCCAGCAGTTTGCCGAGCTCAACAACTGGGATCATCGATATGAAGTGCTTCATGGTGATATCGTGCAGTACCTGTTCCCCAAAGTCAGTGTAATCCTGGTTGTTCATAATAACTGGTCTTATACACAGCAATGCCTTCATCGACTCCTTCAACCGGGTCATTATCCGAACCTGGAGATAATCATCGTAGATAATGCCTCAAATGATCAGACATCCGCCTATCTCAGGAGTCAAAATCATCCGCTGATCAAAGTGATCACCTCGCCTACGAATCTCGGTTTTGCCGCTGGCAACACGCTGGGATGCGCGCAATCAAGCGGAGAATTTATCATTCTGCTCAATAATGATACGCTTGTTCCGGATGGAAGCTGGATCTCGCGCCTGCTGAGACCTTTTCAGAAAGACGAAATGTTAGCTATGACGGGTCCGATGTCTAATCACGTGGGGAACGATCAAGCGCTGGATCATTTTATAGGGGATGCTGTTCAAGGCGCTCACCCCCGCTGGCTTAGCGAATTCTACGAGCATTACCGGCGAAGATACCGTTATACCGATCTGCTTGGATTTTTCTGTGTAGCCATTAGGCGGAATGTATGGGAACGTGTAGGGGCACTGGATCCCGCTTATGGACTCGGGATGTTTGAAGACGATGATTATTGTGAACGTGTCTGGAACGCAGGGTACCGCCTGGCCATCGTGGAAGACGCCTTTGTTTATCATCACGGGAGCGTTACGATCAAGAAGCTTAAGAATCATGTCTATAACGAGTTATGGAATAAGAATAAAGCCTATTATGAACAAAAATGGAACAAACCGTGGAGGTCGCCAAAAGGACCGGATAGCATTTTTCATATGGTAGATCGTCCGGATGAAATCGCATCTAGAGTCAATCAAGCCGGAACAAAAGTGGTGCTGGTGCTCGGTCTTACCGTTTGGGAGACCAATTCCAGACGCTGGCAGCAGATTGTGAAGGGTTTGAGCGAGAACGAGAATCTGCTAGTAATTGTGTACACCCATGTATATCATGGCCATCTCATCGTAGGAACCCGAAAAATAGGCCCGCGGCTGTATTTTACAAACCGGATTGATCTGTTCTCGGAGGTTCGATTTGATCAAGTCGTATATTGCGGCTCTACAGATGTCCACCCGCAGGTCCACTCCGATCATTATTGGGTGGATTCCCTAAGCTATCATGAACAGCAGCTCAATTCCTTGCTAACTCAAATATCCAATCTGCAGGTATTGGACCGGGTCGGGGTAACTCAAGCTGTCAGCCACTTATGCTCGTCTGTCCACGCTTCAACAATATGACAACGGAATAATAAAAGTAACCCCTTCAAGATGACTGATTCTACAATCAGGTCTTGGAGGGGTTATTTCTTGATTATTCGGTTAAGATCCTAAAGCATCCCGCCGATTTAGATAGTTCATGATAACCTCAGGATGCTTGCCCTCATAAGGCTGTGTGACGATATCATAGGCTTCAGGCTTGAATGTCCAATCCGGCTGTCCGAGATTCATCTGAACATTGACATCTCCTCGGCGGTTATCATTGTACTTGATTTTGTTGCCAAGTGCATAGTGGTAGTGATACACGTTCACATCGCATCGCCCGCGGGGGATACTCCATATACTCCGGCCATCCGCAGCTTCCAGCGTGCAGTGATGCTTCTCATCACGATAGCGTATTCCTTGCTTGGCCCTCCACATTCGGGTGATATCATTGGACCAGCGCTCATCGCCAGGGCTATTCATCCGAATCGTCCACGGATCCCCCCAGAAATTAACGAAGGGAAACTGATAGATATCCACGTCTTGACGGTTCACGAGCTCTGGCAAAACATCAGCGAATCGATCATCCATCAGCTCGTCGATATCCAGATTCATGATCCAGTCTCCTTGGGCCTGATCAATCAAAAAATTACGGACCACGGATTCGTTCCAATCCTCGGTGTATGGCATTCCGCTCTGCTGGACATGGAACAGTCGAATCGCATAGCGCTGCTGAAGGCGCTCGATCTCCTCAATGGTCCCGTCGGTGCTGCCACCGTCGGCAATGATAATCTCATCCGCGTAACGGATCGCACTTTCTATATACAATGGAACGAAGGTGATTTCATTTAATACCGGTACAATTACTGACAGCCTCATAAGCTATTCGCCCCTCCTTATTGAGAAGATGCTTCCTGAATCAATAGCCGCATCTCTTCCTGATTGCCGCGCGCCTTTAGATAGCGCAGATACAGCGCATAATTGGAATCGTAATTGGGATTCCCGTCAGGTCCTACGAATGGATGCCAAAAATGAACCATTTCCCCTTCCAGGCGGATATGGCTGCCGACCAAAGTATCCAGCGCATAGGCAAAAGCCTCATCTTCCCCGCCCCAACCGACAAATCGTTCATCATATCCTCCTACCGTTTCATAGGCTTCGCGGCCAAGCACATTAAATCCGCCAACAAATGCGGTCGCCTGCTCCGCGGCTGTTTCAGTTTTAACGGTCAATGGCCATATGTTTTCTTGCTGCAGCAGCAAATGCGATATTTCTTTGGATAAACGAAGGATCCGGCTGAAGGGAATGACCCACTGCCCGCTGTTCACGTAAGTGATGGATTTCCTCAACAGGTTCGGGTCGTATACGATATCGCTATCCGCAATCACGATAATGTCTTTGGTAGACTGGTGATACGCACGATTGATCGCCCTGGATCTGCTGAAGAGCTCCCTTGCGTCCGCTATTTCGCCTACACATACCTCGACTTCCGGCATCATCCGTGCGTAGAAGCCCAATACCCACTCAAACGCTGTATCTCTGGGTCCGTTTCCATCCGATTGATACGGAATCAGCACGGATACTCGATCTAACACAGGCTCCCCTCCTTCACGGCTGCTTCTCCCATTGGAATAACACCCTTAACCAGCGCTCTATTACTTGTTCTATTGTCCAATATGACTCAATGTAGTGTCTGCACTGCTGTCCGATGTCAGCCAGCTTACGCTGCTCTCCCATCCATTGATCGATCATGTTGATAAAATTCTCCGGATTGTCACTGTCCAAGATCAAGCCGTGCGCATCCGGATGAGCCGCAGCTTTAATATTACCCACATTTGTTCCTAACACGGGTACCCCGCATGCGTAGGCCTCCAGTGCAGGAGCTGCGCTGCCCTCATTTGCCGAAGTGATGAGCAGCAGGTCCAGCTGATGATAAAATTTAGGCATCTCTTCATAGGAGTAAGCTCCGGCTGTTTCAATAAATCGAATCCGTTCATCTTGGCGGAAATGGTCACGGATATGCTTATATAATGTAGCGTAATTTTTGGATCGTTTCGCAGGATCTCCAGCCCAGCCTATGACAAACGGAGCACTACCCCTGCTCAATATCTTGCATGGTTGGAATAATCGATGGTCTACAAAATGCCCGATATATTCCACGTTAGCCTCCGGAGCCACCTGTCTAAGCACTTGGGTCAGCTGTTGATTCATCGCACCGATTACGCCGATTCGGGGAATGACCAGCCTGAGAAACTCCGGGTCGGGGATCAGTTCGTCACCGATCCATTCGCGAAAGGTTTCGTAATTCTGACTGAAATAATAATAAGAGACCGCTGCCGAGGCGTCGATACGAATATGCTTGAAAATACAATAGGCTGCGATTCCCAAGCACATTGCACCGATTCGGTCATAGGCCTGATTCATATCCTCACTGCTGTGCCGTTCCAGATACCGATCCAATTCCCCGATGGACATCAGATCCAGGGATGGGTGAAACTGTTGAATGACCTTTGCATGTTTACCTAAAATCCACCACTCCACATCATAGATCAGCAGATGCCTTCCCATGGGTCGAACACTCCTTTATGCTCATAGTGAATTATATTCGTTCCAAGGCCGCCAAGTTTGTCACCGCGGCATAAATGATGAATTTGTCCATCATTCACGAAAAAAAGAGCCGCCCCATACAGACAAGTTCTGTATCGGCACGGCTCTTCATACGGATTATAGTTCATGGTGGATCGAGATCGACTTATACTCTTTTATCCACGATATGCTTAATTATTCTGAATGAATCCCTTGAGCAAACCTTGCATCATCGCAAAGACCAGCTCGGAGTCCTGAAGCTCATTCTCCTTAATCCGGTGCAGGCAATCCTTTACGCTCATTCTTACTACGTCGATGTCCTCGTATCCCTCGAGCTGCTGATCCGCTTGACTGATTACCTCATCCGTATAATAAACATGGGCAATCTCATTGCATCTCCAGGACGCCGGATAGAGCGTGCCCAGATAATGAAGCTTGCCGCAGGTGCAGCCCGTTTCCTCCAGCATCTCACGGCGTGCTGCCGATTCCAGGTCCTCCTCCTCGCTTACGCCACCACCGGGTAACTGAATGACGTAGTCATCCACGGCGGCGCGATATTGGCGGATCAACAGCAGTTTATCGCCATGCTTAGCCAGAACAACAACGGACACATGATTCTCTTTCGTATAATACACTTTACCTGACGCTTCCTCGTAAATCGAAATTCCATTATGACGGATCAACAATTGGGTATTATCCATGCAGGCAGAAGCTCCTTAACCATATGATAGATTTAAACTTCGAATTCATCTTTGAGGATGGAGAATAAATAGGAATCATGGTAAGCCCCTTTAAACCATAGGTGCTGACGAAGATGCCCTTCCTGCTTCATTCCGATATGGCGCATAACCGCAGCTGACCCGATGTTTCCCGGCCTGCAGGTGGCGTAAATCCGATGAACTCCCAGCTCCTTAAAACCAAAACGGCACATGACGCTAGCAGCTTCCGTAGCATAACCCTGTCGCCAATAGGCGGAATTCAAGCAGTACCCAAGCTCTGCGTTTGTCTTGGATCGGTGAAGACCTACACCGCCGATTAACTGGCCGCTATCTTTTAGCACGATCGCCAGTTCATAGCTGTCGCGGGGGCTCTGCTCTTTCATTTGGTGGATTTCCTTTAAATATTCTAAAGTTTCCTCTTCCGTATTCGGTCCCCACATCGTATACTCGGTCACTAATGGGTCTGAGGCATAGGCATGAATACCAGCAAAATCCTCCTCCTCAAAATCCCGGATCACCAGTCTTGTTGACTCCATCTGCATATGTACTCACTCCTTTGAAATAACCTTCACACCACGGCATTAATTCCTGATTATAACACACCTCAGGTTTTGGAAGACAAAAAGAAGCCTGGGCATCTCATCGCCCAAGCTTCATGCAGCATCCTTATTTCAGGATACACCGTCCAGTTTCTCTTCACTGCCATGCGTATTAAATTTATGAAGATAGCGGGAGAGCACGCCATGTCTCGGAGAGAACAGGAAGCTGAGAATAAATACAATTCCGGTAGCAAATGCCATAGAGCCTGAGATGGAGGTGTCCAGCCATAACGCGACGTAGTAACCCATGAATGCAGAAATGACGCCGAATGCACCGCTTAACACCAGCATGATGGAGAGTTTATCCGTCCATAGATAGGCTGCTGCGGCAGGTGTTATAAGCATAGCCACCACCATGATCGCTCCCACGGCATCAAACGATGCAACCGTCGTGATGGAGACCAGCGACATAAATACATAGTGCATGAGCACGACAGGAATGCCGATACTGGCCGCCAAAGCCGGATCAAAGGACGTAATCTTCCATTCCTTATAGAATGCCAGGATGACGATCAGTACAACGAGGAGTACGGCTGCCAGCATGAAGGTAGCTTTAGGTACCTCCCCTAATAGAGGAACGTGCATCACATCCCAAGGCACAAACGTAATCTCACCCATGAGGGCATGCTTGGTATCCAGATGGGCATTGCCAACCTGGGTTGCAATCAGGATGACGCCAATCGCAAACAAGGTTGTAAATACAACACCGATGGAAGCATCCTGCTGAACGCCCCGGGAATGAAACCATTGAACGAGAACCGCTGTCAGCAATCCGGCAATAATCGCACCGATCAGCATATGAGGTCCGCTTAATTCTCTTGTGACGATAAAAGCCGTTACGATCCCAAGCAGCACAGTATGACTGATAGCATCGGCCATCATCGCCATTCTGCGCAGTATCAGGAACACGCCAACGATACCGCAAGATAATCCGACGAGAGAAGCCGTTAGCAATATCCATCCTGTATAGGTCATTGATTGCTCCCCCTTTCGGACAACCGCGGACTTAGAACCGATGGGTTATTGGAGTCCATATGTTCTTTTTTCTGAGAGCGGAGCTGCAGCGCCTGGATTAGCAGTCCTTTCTCGGCACCGAAGACCAGAGAAACCGTGAACAATATGGAAGAGGCGACAACGATAAACGGTCCTGTAGGCCATCCTTTTCCGATCGTGCTGACCAAGGTGCCGACAAACCCGGAGCCGCCACCAAATATTGCCGACAAAATGACCATCATTCTGAAGGATTGAGTCCAATATCTTGCGCTTACGGCAGGTATGATCAGCATGGCCGCCATCAAAATGACGCCAACGGCCTGAATACCAATGACAATGACAAGAACAAGCACCCCCATATAGAGGGAATTCATCAGACGGCTATTCATCCCTAATCCCCGGGCAAAATCGGGATCAAACAGGAATAGCTTCCATTCCTTAAAGCCAATCGAGACAACCAGAATAACTAAAGCAGCCAGAATGAGCATCGTAAAAACATCCTTACGAACCATGGATGCAGCCTGACCGAAAATAAAGTTATCCAGTCCGCTCTGATTCCCGCCCGCTGTTCGGTTCACAATGGTAAGCAGCATAATGCCCAGTCCGAAAAATACGGATAGAATCATGCCCATGGCCGTATCTTCCTTAATGCGGCTGGAAGTACGGATCCACTGGATCATCCAGGCTCCGATTAAGGCGCTGACAGCAGCTCCGAGTATCATCACCAGCAGATTCTTGCTTCCGGTCAATGCAAAAGCAACCACGACACCCGGAAGAGCCGCATGAGACAATGCGTCACTCATCAAACTTTGCCGCTTCCAATAGGCGAGACAGCCGATCATGCCGGCTGCCATGCCCAGAATTAATGTGCTCAATAGCACCCATTGCGTGTTCGGAGATAATAATGAATTCAGCATGAATTACGCCTCCTTCATCCAGCGAAGCGAACCGCCGTAGGCGCGGTATACATGTTCCTTCGTGAATACATCTTCCGTCTTCCCATGTGCAATGACCGTACGGTTCAGAAGCAGCACATGGTCGAAATAATCCTCAACCGTCTGCAGATCATGATGGACCACCATGACCGTTTTACCGGCCATTTTTAGATCCTTCAGCGTGGTCATAATCGCCCGCTCGGTTGCCGCATCAACACCAGCTAACGGTTCATCCATGAAATAGAGGTCGGCATCCTGGACAAGCGCCCTAGCGAGGAATACGCGCTGCTGCTGTCCGCCGGAGAGCTGGCTGATCTGGCGGTCGGCAAAGTCCGCCATGCCCATTTGATCCAGCGATGCCATCGCTTTTTCCTTATGGCTCTTGTTCGGTCGTTTCAGCCAGCCCACCCGGCCGTATAGACCCATCATGACAACATCCAGTGCATCGGTCGGGAAATCCCAGTCCACGGATCCGCGCTGCGGCACATAGCCGACACGGGTCTTGGTTTTGCTTAAGCTTGATCCAAAGAATGACACATTCCCGGACAGTTTGGGGTGAAGCTCCAGCATGACCTTTAACAGCGTTGATTTACCGGCGCCGTTTGGCCCGACAATGCTGGTTAAAGAGCCTTGTTCCACATGAAAGGAGACTTGGTGGAGCACTTTATTTTTACGATAGGATGCATTGAGGTCTTGAACTTGAAGTACAGACATTTTATTCACCACTTCCTGTTAATGCATGATAGATGGTTTCGACATTATGACGATACATTCCTATATAAGTTCCTTCCGTTGTTCCCGCTTCGCCCATGGCATCGGAGAAAAGCTCTCCTCCAAGCTTTATATCCAGCCCGTTCTTGGCAGCACCTTCAATAACGGCATTAATGGAAGCTGGATTGACGCTGCTCTCAACGAATACGGCAGGCACCTTGTGCTGCAGCAGGATATCGATCGTTCCGTTAATGTCCGAGAGGCCGATTTCATCCTCCGTACTCAATCCTTGCAGTCCAACTACCTCCAGACCATGCAAACGGCCGAAATACCCAAAGGCATCATGAGCGGTAACCATCACCCGCTGTTCTTCCGGAATTTGACTCAACTTATCCTTGGCCTCGGCTTTCAATTCATCCAGCTGGGCAAAATACTTCTGCTTGTTCTCTTCAAAATAGTCAGCGTCATTCGGAGCAAGGGACTTCAGCTCCTCTACAGCCGAATCCAAAGACACTTTCCACAAATCGATGTCAAACCACACATGGGGATCAATGGCCTGCGTATCATCCTGCAGCAATTGATCCTTCGGGATGGCATCTGCAATCGCCAGTACAGGTTTGTTCTTACCGATCTGTTCGAATATTTCCGTCATGTTGCCTTCGAGATGAAGCCCGCTATAGAAAATAACATCGCCACTATCCAGTTTCTTGATATCGCCTTGGGTAGCATTATATAAATGCGGATCGACGCCAGGCCCCATCAAGCTCAGTACCTCGACCCGATCTCCCCCAATAACGGAGATGGGTTCCGCAATCTGTCCAATGGTTGTAACCACTCGGATTTTCTTATCCCCTTGTTCACCCGCTGTTCCTTCCTGCTTCACTTCTCCCGTAGCGCAAGCGGTTAACACCAGCAGCAAACTCAGAATGGCGGCTGCCCCTAATAATATCCTGTTTCTATTCGTCCTCTTCTTCATCTTCTTCTTCTCCTCCACTCCACATCAATAATGAGTTTGCTCAATCCTTAGACGATCCCGGACATTCTCAAACCTCGTCCTGCCGCGATCCAATTATTTTGCTCTAATGCAACTTTAATTCCTATGTACAAAAAATAATCCATCTTTAGGATTTTGTCAATGGAATTTTATAATTTCGCAGATCTCATTCTAATGGATTTCTCCATTTTTCTTGATTTCATTGAGAATATTCGTACATTTATAGCTTGTTTTTCATTAAGGAAAAATATTTAGCTGCATATAAAATATTTTGTCAGTTAGATTTTCTGTTACCTTACAGACAGAAAAAGACGACTTCCCAATATGAGAAATCGCCTTTTCTTTAGTTATATTCCCGCTATCCTAAAACTCTACACTACGAACTTTCGAATAAACCTTCAAATGTGAAAATCCATCCACTTGTTATCCAAAAAATCGGATGTGCGCAAATTTGGTTTTGATTCGATCGAGTTTCTTCTTGGCGGAGCTGCGATGATCAGGCAACAGCTTCACATTTGCCAAAGCACCGATCGTTTCGACCACTTCATCGATCGATAGATGATCCGTGTCGATATGATGCTGAAACACTTCATTCGAGAATCCGCTGATACACCGGTCAATTTGTTGTGCGGCCCATGAATTCGAACCTTCCCCTCTGCTCCGCAGCCGTCTAAGGAGCACTTCCTTGGAAGCGCACAATGTAAAATGCTCTACTTTCACGCCATCACGTCTCAAATTACCAACGATTTCATCGAAATATTCCGCGTTTGTAATGGTCATCGGAGCAATGATCAATTGATCCGATTCCTGGTCCATATACTTAAACATGGAGTAATTAAACTCCCTCCACATCGGATAATGCTGAAAGTCATCGCGTTTGGCATCTCTTGGCACATTATCGCGAATGAAGTAACCTGCATTTTCCGGATCGTACACGTACGAGTTCGGGATTCTTCGCTGAAGCTCATGCGCAGCCTGGGTCTTCCCCGAACCGAATGCGCCGTTAACCCATATAATCATTGAGGAATCCCCCTTCTAACTAATCCTTCCGCAGAAAATCCGGCATACGAGTCAATGTTTTTCCATGATCGCGGACAAAACCATATTGCTCATACAGACCATGGGCATCCCGCGTTGCCAATATACCGAATACATTTAGGTAATCCTCGTGGGTCGTAATCGTTTCGATTAATTTCTTCCCCACGCCAATTCCACGATATGCCTCATCCACAAATACATCACACAGCCAATAGACGGTTGCGCCATCACTTACCACGCGAGCAAAACCGATCTGTCGGTTGGCATAATATGCCCCGAAGCACGTAGAACCTTCTAACGATGTTTTGATTTTTTGGTCAGAACGCTCATTAGCCCAGTAGCTTCGCCGCAAAAAATGTACAATGGCATCCAAATCCAACAGCGAAGGGTCGCTGCTGATAAGGACCTGCTTCATATCAATGTCCGACATCGCACCCACCTAGTCCTTTATCCCGGAGCCAAATCCAATTACGTAGCCGTCTGGATCTTGAATCGCAAAATCCTTCCACACGCCCCAGTCCGCTTCCATGAATACAGGTTCCTGTGCCACTTCGGCCCCCCTGGAGGTCAGTTCTTCATACAACGCATCCAAATCATAATGTGTACCCACGTAAGCGTATGTATCCCAGCGCGTCGTATGGTCCTTCCCCGCTGGATTGGGTGTGACATCAGCGCGGGATTCCGCCTGAATCAGCTTGAATCCGAGCGCAAAATCATCCCTGACCGCCCATACGTCATTCACTTCGCAACCCAGTACTTCTTCATAGAACTGTTTGGAACGGGTAAGATCGGATACCAATCGAACTTGGACTGAGAATTGAATCTTACTCATAAGATCATCTCCGACTAGTTTTATTCCATATTACAACCGTCCAATTCGCATAACAAGAGCTTTTCGTCAGCTTATTTTCAAAGCTATTTTTTTTCGTAATATTTTTGCAAGATCGGCGCGACTTTGTTCACGACATACCCGCTGCCTCCCCGATCTTCAACATGCTCTATCATCATCGCAAGGAGAAGCTTGGACTCCCTCGTGTCAAACGCAACGAACCATCCGTTCTCCTGTCCTTTTTCGCCTTTGCTGATTTTCAGTTCGGCGGTTCCCGTCTTCCCTGCAAGCTCAATGCCTGATAGATCAGCACCGTGTCCGCTGCCTTTTGGATCCTGAACCACATCGACGAGCATACGCTTGATGATTCCGGCAGTGTCCGAATCCAACACCTCTCTTGTCTTCTGAGGCTTGTTCTCCTGCTCTGATAAATCCAGTACAGGCTGAATCAGCTTCCCGCCATTAATGAAGGGAGTATAGGCCAATGCCAAATGTAAAGGACTCATGAGTACTTCACCTTGACCATATCCGGAGTCTGCGAGTTGAATTTCGTTCTTGATCCCCTCATTAGCCAAGCTTGCTTTCGGGAAAGGGAATGGAAGCGGCAATCCCTCTTCGAACCCGAATTTTACAGCTTCCTTCAGAAAAGGATCCGCACCCATCTCCAA
Organism: Paenibacillus sp. Dod16; assembly: GCF_049893405.1. Taxonomy (NCBI): domain Bacteria; kingdom Bacillati; phylum Bacillota; class Bacilli; order Caryophanales; family Paenibacillaceae; genus Paenibacillus; species Paenibacillus sp. Dod16. Next base: position 21,904 of record NZ_JBNDYG010000043.1, on the reverse strand, counting down.
TGCTTCCTGTACCAGATAGATGTTATCTGAATACACAAGAGCATCTCTCAGATTCAGGACGGGTACTTCCTTCACGCGTGTCACGTAATAATTTCCCCAGCTCGGGTCTTTGGACCAACGCAAGCCGTGGATCTCCCTGACCTTTCCAGGGGTAGTAACCCCAAGCTTCAGACCAACCGCAGCCGTGATCGGTTTAAATACCGAGCCCGGAGCGTACAGCTTCGTGAATCGATTCAATAGCGGTTTATCCGGATTGTGGTTCCACTCATCCCACTGCTCTGTCGATAATCCAACAATGAAAGCATTGGGATCATAGGACGGGCTGTTAACCAATGCCAAGATTTCTCTGGTCTTGGGGTTGATGGATGCTGCGGTACCTGCATCCTCACGAAATGAAGCAAATATGGATTTTTGAAGTTCAGCATCAATGGTTAAACGAATATCCTGACCATCTACCGCTTCCTTCTCGGCTACGATTTCTTTGACCTTACCCGAGGAATCCACGATCGAGATCCGCTTACCGTCCCGGCCACGCAGCACTTCATTATATACCTGCTCGGATCCTGATTTACCTATAAGTTCAGTCGGTCCATACTGCGCCTCGGGCGCATGGGCCAAATCCTCCTCTGTCACTTGTCGGATGTAGCCTGTTAGATGTGCTGCCGCCGCGCCGTAAGGGTAGACTCGAGCACGTTCCTTCTTCTTTACAACGCCTGGCAGATCACTGTAATCCATTCTGCCCTGCTGGGCATTCAGGTTCAAGATGGGTACGAACAAATCGTCTTTCACCCACGGCGCATCAAGCTTACGCTTCATAATCTCGGTCGAAATCCCCAGGCGTTCAGCTAATTCAACCAAGGTCTGTTCTCCATCGGCGCCGAGCTTACCCGGAACGATACCGATGACCTCAATCGTGCCATTAATGGCCAGACCGTGACCGTTACGATCCAAAATCTCGCCCCTGCTGGATGGTAACGTCTGCACGTTCACCTTATCCAAGGCATCCATAGCCGGCAATATCAAGGAAGGTTGCCACACCATTCGCCAAGACAGCTTCTTAGTCTCGGTTGGATCCTCCTCTTTTAATAGCTCAAACGAACCTTCTGCCTGCACCCGACCTGCCGATGTTTCCAATTGGATTTGATAGGGATAGAACACTCGCTCATCCCTTGTTTCGCTTGCATCCTGAGCCGTAAAGTCTGTCGTGATGGTGAGGTCTTCTGCTCCAATCCCCTCATAAATGTTCCGAAATCGTGTTATAAAATCCTCTTTTGTCATCTTCTGTCTAGACTCCAGTGACAGCACATCATACATCGATTCGTAGCTGCCCTGCTCCCACCATTCCACATACTGTTTCACAATCTCTCCCGGATCCGATTCCTTGATGCGGTCACAGCCCGTAAGGATTACCATCACAATCAGGCACAAGAAGAGCCATGTCCATTTTAAATGCATCGATCCCATTCCTCAACCTCCGTATTAATCGTCATTACATCGTTCTCCTAACGATGAAAATGATCATGATCAGCACACAATCCATCCCAATCAACATCAACAGCTTGGCATGTTGTTTCCTTTGAATCGCAATCCCGGTTTCTATGAGTGCAATAGCAAGCAAGCTCCACAGAGAAACCTCCATCATGATCCCTGCCTTCTCAATTAAAACAATATCGAACCAAACCCCTGCTGTATTGTAGAGTATACTTATAGCATGTTGTTGTGAGAATGCATGTTTTCCGGCTCTGTACCCGTACAGATCGAATGGAGGTATAACGAGATATGAAATACACCGACATTATTCAGTCAGTTGAACGCCAAATACTGGATGGTTTATTGAAACCCGGCAGCAAACTGCCATCCATCCGCGCTTTGACAGAATCCTATTCATGCAGTAAAAATACAGCCATACGGGCCTATGCTGAATTGGAAAAGAGACATATTATCTATGCTGTTCCCAAGAGTGGTTACTATGTCGTGGAGGGCAGAGGAAACATAAACCTCTCGAACCCAGCGGACCAAGTGATCGATTTTCGATCTGCGGGACCTGACAAAACGGTCATGCCCTACCGAGACTTTCAGCATTGCATGAACCAAGCGATTGAAATATATAAAGAAGAGTTATTCACCTATTCCCAAATTCCGGGTTTGCAGTCACTTCGTATTGAGTTAGCACGGCATTTACTCGACTTGCAGGTCTTCACGGCTCCTGAAAGGATCTTTGTTGTGTCCGGTTCGCAGCAAGCGCTGCATCTGCTGGTCTCCCTTCCTTTTCCTAACGGAAAGAACAATATTTGCGTGGAGCAGCCCACGCACTTTAGCATGATGGACTCCCTCAAGATTCATCAAGCCGTGACATACGGGATTGAGGTTACGAAGAACGGCATCGACTTTGGGCGGTTGGAGGACATTTTTAAAACTCGGGATATCAAGTTTTTCTATACGGTCTCAAGGTTCCATAACCCAACAGGCTACAGTTATACCAATGTGGAGAAGAAGAGGATTGTAGAGCTTGCGCAGAAGTATGATGTCTATATCATCGAGGATGACTACATGGGAGATTTGGATCCGGATTCGAAACATGATCCGATGTTTGCCTTCGATCCCTCTGGCAGGGTGATCTACACGAAGAGCTTTTCCAAAGTCATGCTCCCCGGACTACGGCTGGGCTTGGCTGTGATCCCCGAAGCGATGAGTGAAATATTCCAGCGGGCGAAGCACGCGGCGGACATACACAGTCCGGTGCTCATGCAAGGCGCCCTCGAAATTTATCTGAAGAACGGGATGTTCCGAGCACATATTCAGAGGATGAGGCAGACCTATAGTAAAAAAGGGGCTCTGCTCCAGCAGGCTTATCAAACTCACCTGCCGCCCTTCTTATCCTTTACGGGTTCGCCATCCGGATTTTATTCCACGATCCAGCTGCCAGAACCATTAAAAGCATATCAATTGGTTCACTATCTGGAGAATGAGAACGTATATGCTCAGGATGCCAGCAGCATGTTCTTGCCTGAGTTTAAGAACGAATCCATGATACGACTAAGCGTATCTCAGGTGAAGGAGGAACTCATCGAAATCGGTGTTCAGAAAATTGCGGAAGGAGCCGCTGAATTGTTGAAGAGACGCAGCGAGGTGAGGTTCATCTAGTCGGTCCAAGCCGCAAGCGACCGGACCGACAGATGAAATAGGTTTAAGCGATGGGAGTGCCATTCGGCAGATCAACATCCGGCTTCAGAAGCACGACGTCTCCCTGCTCCGGCACCCCGCCGAGGACAAGCACTTCGGATTGATAGCCAGCTATGCGTCTAGGCGGAAAATTGACGATAGCGACGACTTGATTACCTATGATGGTGTCCGCATCATATCGATTCGTAATCTGGGCACTGGTGCGCTTGATCCCGAGCGGGCCGAAATCAATCTTCATTTTGATGGCGGGAACGCGCGCTTCCGGGAAAGGCTCTGCTTCCACGATCGTCCCGATCCGAATATCCAGCTTGGTAAAATCATCGATGGTTGCCATGACTATAGATCTCCTTACAGCTAGGTTATGAAGCAATAAGACGATGCTTCACAACACGAATTTTATGTACCATCTTATCATCTGCGTTTCCCGGTATTCAAGTGACAGATTGGTTTAGCATGTTCTATGCCGCTGAGGATCAGCTGGGGAACTAAAATAAGGTGAATCATTCGGTGTCTTCTATACTTGCTCATTCTCCATAAGCTTCTTCCAATTCTGATGCTGCCTGTTAACCTTATCCCATATCAGGTCCCGTTCGATCATGGAATAGTTGACGAGCGGCTCATTAAATATGTCCGCCAGGATCTCGAACCATTCCGACTTCGATGAAATCTCTATCTTATCCAGGGTATTGCCGCTCCACTTTCTCCATATGCAGCCCTTGAGTTCGTTCATGTCCTGCTCGTGCCGTTGCCTAACAATGAACAGCTCCATCCACGGGGATTCCGGTGATCGGCTATAAAATTCATGGTTTGATTTAAATAGTTCCAAGCTGTTCACAACATCAGGGGCATAATCTACGCCTACATATGAATAATGGGGATCATGGATCAGCCTCCAGCCACCATCCGTTATGCGAGACGGCTCAAGCGCATATTGAAAAGGTCCCTGTATGTATTGTCCGAATTTCAATGGGATCGGTTCCCATGGCATATCGCCAAGACCGACATCCACGAGCCACCGCTCTTCTTCCCCAAGTTGTTCATTCAATAGACTTACCGTTATCCCGAGATGGAAGCCGTTAATCCGTGGTTCTTGCCCTAAAGGCTGTACTCCTGCCCGATGCCAAGAAACCTTATAACCTAAGGCTCGAAGAAGCGCGGTAAAGGCTCCATTCAGATGAAAACAATAACCGCTTCGATGATGGATCATAAGTTGTACGGATTCCTGTATATCGATGGATGTCGGTTTCCCAGCAAAAATATCCAAGGTCTGCCAAGGTATTCGTGCCACGTGGGCTTTATGCAGCTCGAACAAATATTCCTTCGTCGGAGACTGAATATCCGAAATGCCTAAACGGTTTAAATATGCCCTTACCTCACTTTGGGTGATCATAGCATGCACTCCTACTTTTTTACGCTTATCATAAACAAGAAACTGACCCTTATGAAATGGTCAGTTTCAATATTTTATAAAAGACAGTCATAAACAAGCCGTGTTCAATCCATGTTCCAGGCCTTCTTCAGAAGCCGTATCCCCTTTTCCATGTCAGCTGCGTTCAAGCTTGCAAATCCCATATATAACCTCGGGAACTGGTTTGCATCTTGCTGGTGGTTCATCCACATTTTTCGCAGGTCGTATACGATAACCCCGACGTTCGCCGCCCTCTGAATCAATTCCTCCGAGGACACTTCTTTTTTGACGATGAGCTGAATATGGAGCCCTGAATTCTGACCCGTAATTTCAACAAACCTGCCAAGATAAGCCTCAATCAACTCAATCAACTGATGATGCCTCTTCCTGTACAGATTACGTACTTTACGAATATGACGGTACCAATGCCCCTGTTCAAAAAACGCGGTCATTGCCCACTGTTCCACGCGTGAAGGGGCAAAGAATACTTCCTGACGTTTGTGGGATATGTGATTCAGCAGCGCCGGCGGCAGAACAAGATAGTTCATACGCAGTGTCGGAGTCAACACTTTCGAGAACGTGCCGGCGTATATGACCCGCCTGTTATGATCCAACCCTTGAAGGGAAGGAATCGGTTTTCCCTGGTAACGAAACTCGCCGTCATAATCGTCCTCGATAATGTATGCATTTCTGGTATTGGCCCACTCCAGTAATCGTTCCCGCTCCGGATAAGGCATGATGCTTCCCGTCGGGAATTGGTGAGATGGTGTTACATATACGAGCTGTGCGTGGCTGCTCTCCAGCTGGTCAAGCGAGATTCCCTTATCACTAAGCGTAATCGGATGTAAATCACAGACATTCAAGTGAAATTGATCTCGTACCAAGCTGTAACCCGGCTCCTCAACCGCAATGTGCTTAAGTCCTGGCAGTACTCTGGTAAGCAGACCCATGCTATAGGCCGTGCCGGCGCCGATCACAATTTGATCAGGTGTTGAAATAACCCCTCTGGAATTTCGCAGATATTCCGAAACCACGGTGCGAAGCCCGTATTCGCCCTGCGGATCCCCATACATTCCCATTTCACTCACATGCTGTTCCAGCGCTTCCTTGAGCATTTTATTCCAGGTGCGTACCGGAAAAGACGCTTGATCTAATCGAGTGGGATTAAAGTCAATAACTCCTTGATTCAAGTGCCCGTTGGAATGCATAACTGACATCGTTGTTATAGAGGGGGTCTGCTGTTGATGATGGTGAGATAGTTCCTTGTATGGATTTATGACATATAGCCCCGACCTCGGTTTGCTGATCACGTACCCTTCAGACGTTAACATTTGATAAGCCGTCTCGATCGGCGTTTTGCTTATATTGAGCTGAAGCTGAAGGGCACGAACGGAAGGCAATCGTTGTCCGTCGGGAATGACCCCATTACGGATACCCTCACGAATTTGCAGATATAACTGCTGGTATAATGGGAACTCGCTTTGCTCGGGTAGAAGAATATCAAACAAGTGGGACCACCTCAGGCATTATATTAATAAAATTCACTGTCGTCATGGTAGGTATGTTTAATGAATTATACATGAAACTCAGCCCATGTTGCGCATCCTATTTCACGAATCGCTTCATTCGGTAACATAACCTTCAGTATATCTGACTTTCATAAACAGATAAAAACTGACCATTTCTGTATGGTCAGTTTTGTCTTAAGCTAACGTTAAATTGGATGTATCTCAATATGAATCTATTACGTTATGAAAGGACGTATGATCCTATGTCTTATCCTATCCATCTCCAACATAAAATCGGCCAGGGTTTAACGCCTCTCCAATTCATGGAGAATATGAAGATTCGGGAAATGAAATTGAGCAGAATCCCAAATACGAAGGAATTATTCAGACAAGTATATGATCGCTTTCAGTGGGAGAACAAAGAGACTGAGGGATTCTTCACTTCTGAGCCAAACCCATTCAACCATCTGCACTGCCTGATTCTCTGTACGGATTGGTGCCCGGATGTCATATGGAATGTTCCTGCCCTATTTAGAATATTGGAATATAGCCGAATCCCGTCCGACGTGCTCATCATGGAAGATCATATGGAAACAATGGACCTTTTTCTAACGGATGGCGGACGCGCACAGCCGATTGCTGTCTTCCTCCATGCAAGCACAGGGGAAGTACTCGGAACTTGGGGCGCTCGTCCGGCGTATATCCAGAACGTCATGGATGAGTTCAAGAGGAACCACCCCGATAAACAAGCAGCATCCTATCAAGAACAACTGGACCAAACGTACAAAAAGATCGGAGAGCTCTACCATGACGGTAATAAATATCAGAGGGTCATGATTCAGGAAATAAGGCAACTGCTTACTTCGTTTATACCTGATAGAATTGACGATAATAACCTATAACCGCGTTTGGCAAAAGCGTGATCCCCTCCCCTGATGAAGGTGTGGTTTCTGACATTGTCAATGTTAAAAATGAACACACAGGATGAAATATATCACAATCCCGCTGCTTAAATCTTCCTGAATATGTTATCATTACTATCGATGAAGTCTTAGGGGTTCACTGTTCCGGCAGCCTTTTATTAGGGTAATTCATCAGAAGTATACCATTCACCAAATTTCATTAACTCAGTACAAGGGAGCGAAACACTTATGACAAAAAATGAAGCTCAGCGTCCGTCCCGCGTGGTGATCATCGGTACAGGAGCTGTGGGAGCAACGACTGCGTACACCTTATTCTTACGCGAAAGAGTATCTGAACTGGTATTAATCGATGCGAACCATGACAAAGCGCTTGGTGAAGCCTTGGATATGAATCACGGCCTCCCCTTTGCCGGAGGCGTCAAGCTGTGGGCTGGAGATTACAGCGATTGCAAGGATGCAGACATCATTGTCATTGCCGCAGGCTCCAACCAAAGACCCGGCGAGACGCGAATTGACTTATTGAAGCGAAATACGGCGATATTTGACGATATTATCCAAAACATCGTGAAATACAATGACCACGGCATCATTCTTGTGGCTACGAATCCGGTGGATATTCTCTCTTACGTCACGTTGAAGAAGAGCGGCTTCCCGGTCAATCGCGTGATCGGCTCCGGCACCTTGCTGGATAGCGCCCGTTTCCGGTATTTGATTGGTCAAAACAAAGGCATTAATCCGCGCAGCATTCACGCCCATATCGTCGGGGAACACGGTGATTCCGAATTGCCGCTCTGGAGCATTGCCAACATCGCGGGGATCGGAATCGATCTGACTGACGGTGAAAAGGAAGATATTTTCGACCGCACCAAGAATGCGGCTTATGAAATCATTAACGCCAAGGGTTCCACCTCCTATGCAATCGCATTGGCACTCGATCGGATCATCGTCTCCATTTTGCAAAACGAAGGTTCCGTTCTCAATGTATCCACGCTGCTCACGGACTACCACGGTGTGTCTGATGTATACTTAGGCGTACCTTGTGTGGTTGATCGTACAGGCGTTCGGGAAATTCTGAATCTCGAGTTTAATGACGAGGAACTAACCCAATTTCATGCATCTGCTAACAAACTGAAAGAGCAGATCTCCAACATTTTCGAGTAATACAAAGCAAGGCTTTCCGGATGTGTGATTCGGGAAGCCTTGTTCTTTTGGCTGAGGAGCGATGACATTACGTTGTAGCTAGCAAATCAGTTCGTGGCATAAATAGAAAAGGCGCTGTAAAGCAGAAGCAATCCCATCGATATATTAAACGGGCGCTCATATCGGGATAACAGATGCTGGAACAGCGAACCGAATAGCGCCCAGGTCATGTTGGCACAAATGCCGACAATCGTGAGCAATAACGAGTAGGATATCAACTCCGCATGGGAAGTAGAGATCGGCATGACGAAGGTCGATACAGCTGTGATCCCGTATAAAATAACCTTCGGATTCATGAACTGGAAGATGAACCCGAAATAAAAGGTATTGAATCCACGTGCCTTATCATCTGCATGAGGGGGCTTGCTCTGCATGATTTTTATGGCAAGATAGATCAGATACAAGCATCCGATGATATTCATAACAAACCTGATCTTCGGGATGAATGGATATAATACCAGATTGAAATAGCTGGACAACAGCATAATGACCAAGCATCCAGCTGCTACCCCTCCGATAAAGCGCATCGTTTTTTTAAATCCGTGGCTCCGTGCATTCGTCATCGAAATGATGTTGTTGGGTCCGGGCGTAAATGACGCGACAATCGCATAGGTCAACAGCGAAACGATGAACACGCGCTCCCTCCTCTCGCGTATGTTATAGTAGTAATAATTGTACGTTATAGCGTCTGTGCGTTATAATTATACAATATGTATGTTATAACGCACAATCTAAAAAAGGCGGTGTATGATGTTGAAGCCGATTCATTTAATATTGGCGAATAATATGAAGCTGCTAAGGGAGCAAAGGAAGCTAAGCCTGGATAAAGTCGCGGAGATGACGGGGATCAGCAAAACGATGCTGGGCCAGATCGAACGAGGAGAATCGAGTCCCTCTATAACAACCGTATGGAAAATCGCGAACGGGTTAAAGCTTTCTTTTACGTCTTTGATTAATGAGCCTCAATCCGAAACGGTCGTGGTATCCCAAGAAGAGGTGCAAGCGCTGGTGGAGGATCACGGAAAAGTTCGAATTTATCCTTATTTCCCTTTTGAGGATGGGCGGCGCTTTGAAATGTATTCATTAGAAATGGACTGTGGCGGTTATTTAAGTGCAGAGGCTCATATCGAAGGGACGGAGGAGTTTATTACCGTATTCGAAGGGGAGCTCACCATTCGTATCGATCAAGAGGAATATACGGTAAAGCAAGGGGAATCCATCCGGTTTAAGGCCTATAAACCGCATGTTTATCATAACTCCGGCTCCTCCATGAACCGGTTAAGTATGGTGATCCATTATTCCAATTGAAAAAGCCGCAGCCCCTTCATAAGAGGGAGCTGCGGCTTCGTATAATAGCACTACGTTCATCTACGTAGCGAGTTCGTACTAACCACCCCGTAACGGGACAACAACTTGCGCCCGAGCAGACCTACGGCACGGTCCGTTATGAACCCCATCAATCCCAGACAAATCAATCCGACAAAAATCCAATCCGTACGGAAGAACAAACGTGAATTCCAGATCAGATACCCCACGCCTTCATTCGAAGCAATCATCTCTGCCCCGATAATCGCCATGAACGAGGTTCCCATGGCAAGCCGGATGCCGGTGAACATAAATGGGATCGTTGCAGGAATGATGACATGTTGCACAATCTGCCACTCGGATGCCCCCATGCTGCGGGCGGAGCGAATCTTATCCTCTTCTACGGATAACACACCCGTCAACGTATTTATTACCACAATAAAGAAGGTTGCATACAGAATAAGCATAACTTTCGATGTTTCCCCGATGCCGAACCAGACCAGAAACAAGGTGATGAAGGCAATCGGCGGAATGAACCGGATGAAATTGAGGAACGGTTCGGCGAAAGCGCGGATCGGCCCTACCTTCCCGATGATAAGTCCGGCCGGGATTGCAAGCAGGCTGCCGAGGGTCCATCCGAGCAGCACCCGGTACGAACTAATCCCGATATACTGAATCAGGGTGCCGTCCATCAACAATTCATATCCGCCCTTGGCGGTATAGATTGGACCTGGCAGAATTTCGGGCCCATACGCAAGGGAAAGCAAATGCCAGACGCCAAGACCAGCAATCCACACCAGAATATGAAGCGACCATTTCTTAATTTTCTTGCTCATGGGTTCCCTTCCTCTCTACTCGTCAAAATGCGATTGGATTTGGTTGTACAGCGCATGGAAAGCCGGATTAGATATATCTCTCGGATAGGCGAGAGGCACCTCGTAGATATCCGTTATTTTTGAGGACGGACCCGCTGACATGATGCCGATACGTCCTCCAAGTAGTAGAGCTTCCTGAATATCGTGCGTCACGAAGATGACGGTTTTATCCGTGTCCTGCCATATGCGTACCAACTCTCTTTGCATCGTCCGTCTTGTCATCGCATCCAATGCGCCGAATGGTTCATCCATGAGCAAAATCGCTGGATCATTGGACAATACCCTTGCCAGCTGTACCCGTTGTTTCATACCGCCTGACAGTTCGCGTGGATATTTGCTCTCATGCCCCGCAAGACCCACTAACGAAATAAACTGGCTGGATATGTCCTTTCGCTTCGCGGGAGGTATTCGCTTCATCCGAAGTCCAAATTCCACATTTTCTCTTACGGTCAGCCATGGGAACAAGGAGGAGTCGGCTTGCTGAAATACGACGGCGCGATCCTGGCCCGGACGGTCCACCTCCTTCTCGCCTACTCTCACCTGACCCGAAGTCTTGGATACAAAGCCGGCGATCAGACTCAGCAGCGTCGACTTGCCGCACCCGCTTGGACCCAGAAGAACAAAGAACTCGCCGCCTTTTACCGCCAAGTTGACGTCCTGGATAATATAGTGCAAGTCACCTGCCGAGGTTTGCTGCGCGTAACTTTTATTCAACTGTTCAATATGGATTTCATTCTGCCTTGACGCTGCTCTCATCGTCTTCATCTCCTCACTTCAGTTCAAGGACTCGATCCGGGAATGCTTCCCTCACCAAATCCAAATTCAGTTTCTCGTTCATCTCGAAATCCTTTTCGATGATGCCGTTATCCACCATATATTCCTTCTGTCCCTGTAATCCTTCGTAGGCTTTTTCCGTAAAACCAAGATTCCATGGATTCTTCGGCAGATCTTTTAGCGTCGCTTCTCTCGGCTGCTTGACCTCTTCATACATCAGATCCGCCGTTTCCTCCGGATGCGCCTGGGCATAAGCTGACGCCTCATCCAGCGCTTTCAGCAGCGCTACGAAACCTTTCTTGTTGCTGTTGAGCAATTCATTCGAAGCGATCAATCCGGTACCAAGCCTTACGGGTGTCTTGGACATATCCGACATTTCTTTGGCTTCGGTAAGCGCACCAAACTTCTCGTTTAGCACTGCTCCATATACCCAAGTGGCGTCAATGTCGCCTTTTTTGAGAGCCACATACGCCTCGTCGAAACCTCCCTGTCCGATCAGTTCCACATCCGAGAGCGCAACTCCGTTTTCGGCCAAATACACATCCCAAAGATAGGGGATGAAAGTGCCTCTTGAGAAACTTAACCTTTTCCCCTTGAGATCCGCAGCGCTTCCAATCTCTTTACGAACGAACAGCTTCCATTCGCTCGCACTTAAATCCGTTGCCGTTCCTGATGAAGCAAAGATGGAGTAATCGCCTTTGCTGACAGCGTTCAGGAGCGGGAAGTCCGCTCCGAACGCAACGTCGACCTGTTTAATGAATAAGGAGTTCACGCCTTCAGCCGGCGTAGCGAAGTTTACCAATTCGGCATCAATTCCGTGTTTGTCGAAGAAACCCTTGCTTTTTGCCACACGAAACACGGTATTGGTGGAAATGTCCGCGATTTTCAGTTTGAACCGATTCCCCTGCTGCTCACCCGAAGCATTGCTGCACCCGCTTAGCATACTCATGATAAGAATCACCGACAGCATCCGAAAACTCCATTGCTTCAAAGATTGATGTCTACTCATCCCGATCCCTCTCTTTATGCACGACTTCATCCGTTCTGGCCACGCAAAGCGCGCCCTCACCGTATGAGATTGTACCTTCGACTTCCACGCTTGTAACGGCACCTCTCGGCGCGGCCCCCGGCAGACGGTAATCGGCAACATCCAGCGGGGCAATCTCCGTCTCAACGGGCAATTCAAGCTGAGGAACCCATTCATATGGAACCCGGTATGCGCGATAGACCATATTGGAGTTGCGGCTGTTCTTATAAGGCGAAATATATTCCCACACCAGCTCGAATTCTCGTGTCACTTCGAATATTCGCCCGTCAGCCCCTTCGGTAATCAGGGTGTTGCCATTGGGAAGCCGCTGTGCTGAGCTGATATACGGGCTGTAAAAGCGGTAAGAGTCAAGCGGAGCCTGGAATCCGGCTTCCGTCGGCGTATATTGCCATTCAATCTCTAAAGTAACGGGGTTGATTTCCAGGATGCGCGAATGGTCACGCCGAGCTATTTTCAATCCATCTGCGGCTTCCGGATTCGGCTTTCCGTAACCGCCCCAACCCCCATTATCAAAGATCAAAATGTTGCCCTCGCCCGGAAGGCCCTGCGGTATGAGATGGGCATGATGCTGGCCGATAATCCAGCCGATATGCTTCGTTTCCTCCGTGGAATAATCGGGGCCAAGCTTCCAGACGATGTCCCCGGTTTTTTTATCAATGATGGCAATAATATTCGTTTCCCTGGCATCCCAGATTATATTATCGGGATGAAAGCGTTCGTCTCCCTCATCATAAAATCGGTTAGGCCCGAGCACCGAAGCCGAATTAATGTGCATCCAATCGCCCGCATGAGCTCCAAAGCCGCGGGTGTTCGGATCGCGGGATAATGCGAGCTTAGCATCCTCATCAAATCCCAGTTCATCAAAGTGATCGCTGACGGCCCATTCCCACACCACATTTCCTTCCCAATCCACTTCGATGATCGTATCATCCAGCAGCTCGATGTCGGATATCTCGGGACGCTTCACATTCTTGTGGGCCAGAATGAGCGTATTTCCCGAATCCACCTTCGGATCTTGCCCTGGAACATAATAACCGACGGGATTGCCCTCACGCTGATAATCGTGATGCTGGCGTGCCATCCACTGCGGCGGATGCCCCGGATCCTCTATGTATTCATAACGGTCAAATTTCCAGACGATATTGCCGTCCCAGTCGACCTGCACCAGATTTGTTTCATCCTGAAACCCGTATTTCGGGTCGCGCTCGGAGGTGCTTCCCAGCACGTAACCACCCGGAAACAGCTTGTTGGGAAATCCTCGAAGCCCTTTCCACAAATGAACCTCTCTCCCATTCATGTCAATGAGGAGAGCTCCTGTATCCGCTGCTTGATATATCGTGTAACCGCTCCAAGTCTTCTCCGGATTATAAACCGTTGTACCTGTTGGATAAATCGTCGGGTGTCCCATCGTCACAACTTCCTTTCAAATTTGATTTTTAGTAAGAAATAAAGGCATTTGAACGTTTCACGGAACCGCGATTACCTTGAACATTCCTTTCGTTTGGCTCGGTAAATATTGCACACTGTTGAAGCACGGAATCCGAGAAACCTTCAAGATGTTCATGAAGCTGTTTAAAATAATGAATGAGTTCCCTGAGCTCCTCGTGCGAGAATGCGCCGAAAATGAGGTCAATCATATACCCGCCAACATTTTCATTACGCTGCAGCATCTCTCTTCCTGCTTCTGTAATTTCTAAGGCAATCGCTCTCCGGTCCGTCTTGCTACGCCTTCTGATCGCGAACCCGGAAGTCTCCAGCTTGTCGCATATCGCCGTTACAGCTCCGGATGTGAAGTCGAGCTGTTCCGCCAGTTCGCCAAGCCTCTGCTCGCCATTCCGGAATATCGTGTTAAGAATCAACAAGCCTGGCAAGGATATGCCTTCTACCGAAATCTTGTCACGTTCTTTGACAAACCTGCGTACCACCTTGCGAAAATGCCAATCGGCCTCCTCCAATAAGTCCCAATTCTTCTCTTCCATGTCGCTCCTTTCTCGGGTCATGAACCTCCGTTTGCCGGTCATTATCCCCCATCGCTAACTCTTAAAAATACAGAAAGACCCCCATCTACCCCTTTCGTCGTACTAACGACTAAGGAGTAAACAGGAGCCTTTGGTGGACCAATCGGCTGACATTATCCTTCAATGCTAAGATAATGAATGGTCATTTAATGATGACTGAAGGGTGATACATGTGGCTAGATTAAACCAATTAATTCCACCTGTCAAGTAGGAATTAAATAAAGTTCATCCAGGGAGAAATGAGCAGCATTATAAAAAAGACAACCGCGCACCCATTTGACGGATATGGTTGACGTCCGCAAACAAGATAAAATAATTGTAGAACGTTTCCCCGATCTGCACAGGGCGTGGGTATCTTACGATCAGAGCGGACTGCTTATTCATCTCGGCTGGCTGGTCGGCTGACGGGAAAATGAAACACGCGTCTTGATGTTGCACCTTCACATGGATAATAGTTGGTGATGAGCCGTAGGGCATTAATGGATGAAAAGCCTCAGCGTGGCATACTTCGGTAATAGGGTCACTCGAGGAAATTGCGGATACCTGAAAAAAACCGTCGGCCCCTTCGTATCTTTCTTCACTTACCTGACGCCAGTTTGCGGGATATGGAAAGGATACCCGATAAACGAGGCTGGTGAAAATGTTTTCCGGAAGCCTTCTGGCGCGAGGAGACCACTGCACGGCGGTAATACGCCCGCCGCTGACGACGTTCACCGGCATCTGATCCCTGATATCCACGATCCAGAGCTGACTAGCGCTTTCAACACCTCCGCATCCCGACAAATACGCGATTTTCGCACCATCCGGCGACCAGCCGACAGGGGTGGCAAAACAGTCGGAAACCGCAACCGTCCTTTGATTCTGTCCGGTGCGGCTGTCAATCTGGATAAGAGAATAATAATATGGCTCTTCATAAGCGGTTGCGCTGTAGGCGATGTTCTGGGAATCCGGTGACCATGACGGAAAATAGTTTTTGGCGAGCGGTCCGCCTTCCAGCGTATAGACGGTTCCGGTTGCCAAATCGACAGTTGATATCATGGAGATGCTTGCACCGGGGAATGTATAGAGTGCGAAGGCACCGTCCGGGGATATCCGAACGTTATGGAGCGGTCCATTCGTATTCCGTGTGATTTGTCTCCGATTCGTGCCATCGCTCCGCATGCGGAAGAGCTGCGTAATGCCGCTGGCATCCGGAGCCGCAAATAGAAGCTCTGTACCCGAAGGGAACCATTGGACATCGCTAGCTCCAGGCTCTGAGATGGTATAGCTCCGATGTGTGAACGTATCATAAACGACGATTCGGCCGTTTTTAACATACACCAGCGACCGGTTATCAGGAGACCAGTCCAACAGCGTGTAAGGTTCGATTTGGTCAATTCTGGCTACGGTAAGCGTGGTTGTATCCAGCAAGTGGACAACATTTCCAATTCCGATAAATGCAATTCTCCTGCTGTCGGGCGACCAATAGGGAACGGAGAATTCCGCGCCAAGTCCCCGGGTAAGTTGAACATGAAGTCTATCCTGCGGTCGGTACAGCCAAATGTCGAACGATCCGGCACGATTCGATGTATAGGCGATCCACCCTTGATCTAGATCACGAGAAACAGCTTGCAAGGCCAACATCCTCTCTTGAATCATCTGATACTTCAGATATATTCAGTGGAGGACGGTTAGGCGACCGTCCTGATCGGATTTATATCGAGCTTCTTCATTTTTATTTGATTGGCTCACCATGCGTATGTGTCGTATTTTCGAACGAGCTGTTAGGCATTAAATTCAATTGCAGGGTTACCTGAATACGTTGTTTCGGAATATTCGCCGATCGTGTATTCTGAGATGATTTTTGTCCAAAATGCTTGGGCTGACCGATTTTTTCCCAACCAGGCAATACTCCACTTGCCTTTAAACATTTTGAATACTTTAAAGGCTGCTTCCTTACCAATTGCCTGCTTTCGGTATTTTTTTAAGATGAAAAATTCCGCCATGGAGTAGTTTCGAGTGGAATCTCTTGCTGTTTTTATTTCTCTCACCAATACAAATCCGGCCAGCTTCCCTGATTGTATAACAAAGTAAGGATGCCGCCCCTCTTCCGTCCAGTAATGGTCTAAATACTTATAATCGTACAGGCCAAATTCATTAACGTCATTCTCACTCTCAGCTTCATATTGACTCATATCGTATTGATAGAGTTCCATAAGGTTACGTAATATTGTTTTCTGTTCATATGAAACCTTTAAAAGTTCCACCTGCCCACCTCCTTGATCTCTGTATGGATGTAAAAATATATTCAACATGGTGTGTATGGATCCTGCCCATATTTGAGAATACGGCAGTCGAGGATCATTCTCTCATTGGTAATGATTTGCCTTTTTCTAGTATTGCTCAACTCCATGATGATTGGTAGAATATAACAGTTATATTATCGTACATATACAAGGAGAGGAACACAATGACAGTTCAACAACAAGCAGCAATGGATTCCATGATCGAATGGCTGGCAAATGAACAAGAGCTCGGTCATAAACCCAGCAAAATCGAAAAAGACCCTGTTTGGCAAATGGCTGGTCGGTGTCTGTGGCGGTTATGAAAATCCGTCAGACACCGAGCATTGCGGACATGTATTCAGTGAGATGCAGTCCTATCATTCTGCCACGGCGGAACAGGAAGCTGTAGCCATGGTTAACATGATTCGTGAGTATTGGATGAAACAGGCGGCGCTCTATGAGGCAGGGGAAGCTCCAGAGAATAACCCGACGGACTCCAACGAATCTTCCGGTATATTTAACGGCTTCGTTCTGTTGAACTCATCGGAATGCGACCTGGAGCAGATCAAAGCAAATCTTCAGCACGATTGGAATATTTCCTCTTCCCCGGAGAATGGCAGCTCCGAAGAGGAAAAGGAAGGTATTCTGGTCTTTGAAGCAGACGGCTGCATGGTCGCGGTCAGCTTCGTTGATGCTCCGGTACCGGATGGCGAGGCTGAGCATTACGCGCAAGGAAACTACCTGTGGCCAGAGGCAGTAGAGGTAACCAAAACCCATGTCAGTCAGCTTATTCTGGCTGTGTTTTCGCGTGCTGCCTCCCCGCTTGATAGCGGCAGGATGTACACCAAGCTGGCGGCGAGCTGTTTAAAACTGCCTAATGCCGTCGGTCTCTATTCATCCGGCACGGTATTTCAGCCCGAGCTCTTTGTGGAAATGGCTGAAACCATGAAATCCGACGATCTGTTTCCGCTGTTAAATCTCGTATACTTCGGGCTCGTACGCACGGAATCCGGAGTCAATGGTTATACCTATGGACTCAGAGCCTTTGGTAAAGACGAGATCGAAGTGCTGGACAGCCAGGTAACACCTGCCGAGCTTCGTGAATTCCTGATGGATATTTCTTTATATATCGTTGAACAGAACGTCACACTAAGGGACGGGGAAACCATCGGCTTTTCGGCGGAACAGAAGCTGCCGATTATGCGTTCCGACGGGGTTTATCTTGATGGTGACACACTTAAAATCAAATTCTGATTCAAATGTGATCTCTCATATTAAAAAGGCTCTCCAATTATCTTGGAGAGCCTTTTTAACTACAGCCCGTAGCTTGCCCTAAGAATTTATATCGTTAAAACAAAAGCCGTTCGACCCAGCGACTTCTCAAGTGTGTATGTACTAGTTCTTGTAGTAGTTATGGTCGTCCCTTCATTAAAGAGTCCATCCTCTAATCGTTGTCACCACTCATTTTCTTCCTAAACGCGAAAATGGCTGCGACCATGATAACCGCTGAATATCCAATCACCCACCACAGATGAGGTAAGATCGAAGCATATTCACCTGAAATAGCGGCTCTTCCCGCGTCAACCGCATGGGCGAAAGGGAGAACATACGCGATCTCTTTAAACCAACCACCGACAAGATTCAGATCAAACCAAGTACCGCTAAGCCATGCACTAAGATTCGTCAATAACGCTCCACATATACCGCCTACCTGCTTATCATTAAATATACTGCCTGTCAGTAACCCGATTCCTATAAACAATACTGCTGTTGGAAGGAGCACAATAACGGAGAGCATGACATTCAAAGTTACTTGCAGACCCAAGAAAGATGCCGCAACAAAGGTTATGGCAACTTGGAGAATCGCCATTGGAATTAATGGTAATGTGTATCCCAAGATATAATCCGGTGCTGTTAGCGGACCCGTATACAATCTCATCAAAAATGAGGAACTTCTATCTTTGGCTATGAGCATCCCAGAGAAAAGTGAAATGAAGGAGAAACCGAACACAGCAACGCCCGGAACAAGATGATCAATGACAAATAGTTCAATTTCAATATTCTGTTGAAGGGCTGTGAGCAGCAGCAGAATAACCAATGGGAAGCCGATGCCAAATGCCAAATTCAGTGGATCCCTAACCATTTCTTTGCGGTTTCGTGTGGCTAATGCTGCTGATCTCATCCTGTTGCCTCCTCAAATGCAGCTAATGATACAAATGCATCTTCAAGTGTTAGTGTGTTTGTCTTTGCTGTTAATTCTGCAGTAGTTCCAACTGCCTTTAATCTCCCTTTCGCCATAATCCCGATTCGATCCGAAAGCGCTTCTGCTTCCTCCATATGGTGAGTTGTGAGAATGATGGTGATTTTTCCCTTCAGTTTTTTAACAGCCGTCCAAAGCTGCCGTCTTGCGATAACATCCAGTCCGAGTGTGGGTTCGTCTAGGAAAAGGATCGAAGGGTTGGAAATCAGGGCCATTGCAATACTAAGGCGTCTTTGCATTCCTCCTGATAACGTTTTGGCTTTATCTTGAGCCACCTCGCGAAGACTAAAAGTATCCAGCATTTCTTCCACCTTAACGGCTATAGATGGACGTTCAAATCCGTAAACTTTTGCAATAAACTCAAGATTCTCTTTCACAGACAAATTCCGAGCAACAGCCGTTTCCTGTGGGGATACATTAATTTTTTCTTTCACTGTATACGGATTGGTAACGACACTGTCCCCTAACAGAGCGGCGTCACCGCTACTCGGCTTACTGAGGCAGGTTAGCATCTTAATCGTTGTCGTCTTTCCTGCACCATTCACGCCAAGCAGTGCAAACAGCTCGCCTTGCTCGATCTTAAGATTAAGAGAATCAACCGCGGTTTTGGTTTTATATCTTTTTGTTAAATTCATCGTTTGAATGGCAATCACTCATCTTCCTCCTCGTATGTCTGCGCATGTAATATATCCTCTGCAAACTGCAGCAAGCCTTCGCTTTTCATGATGGCAATTCCCTTCTGCGCCTCATCACCCAGAACCACCAGGTTATCACCGTGGCGTATATCGAATATTTCCCTGGCTTTTTTGGGAATTACGATCTGTCCTCGTTCCCCGACCCGGACCATTCCAAAGATATGTTTTCCCTTTGGCCGAAGGCCGATTTCTGAATGCTTATCGGAATAATGGACCAGATCATCCAGTACCACGCCATACAGATCTGCCAAAGCTGTGCAATGCTGAATATCCGGTACGGTCTCTCCATTTTCCCATTTCGCAACCGCTTGTCTTGACACGCCGATCTTTTCGGCAACCTCTTCTTGTGTGAATCGGTGCCTTTTTCGCAATTTCTTCAAATTCATACTAATCATATGGATCACATCCCTTTTTCTCATTATAAAGTCATTTTCAGAGTAAACCACCAATCAAGGATAACATCTCATGTTGCTTTCAGTTGCAGCAGAACAGTCTCACATAAAAAAGCCCCCTGTCAAAGGGAGGCTTTATTCGCGATTATGATCATCGTATTACGCCTGGATAAACAGGCTGAATTCCTGGCCGTTTTTGACCGGCTCCTGTGCCATGGTATAGCCGTGTTTGACGACTTCCTCCGGCACGTTCCGAAAAGCGGACGGACAGTCCGAAATGACCTGAAGCGTCTGCCCTTTTTTCATATCACGGAGTGTTTCGAGTGTGTAGATGACCGGGTAAGGACAAGATTCCCCCCGGAGATCCAGTGTGAAATCAACGGACATGGGTTGCATCCCCTTTCTTGAATCCAACGCCGAAGCGGTAGTTTTTTTGCCAGTATGCGGCGACAGCGAATCCGCCCCCGAGTACAAGCAGCGTAATGATCAATGCACCCGCCGGACCCATGGCGGTGATCAGGTTGATAGGCGAGCCGCTCTTCACGAGAAGGTTAAATATCCCCATATGATCCCATGCATATGCCAAAGCAGTTGCACCTATTATATTGCCGATAAACACAGGTAAAAAGACAACTTGTCCCTCCATCAGCCGGTACATCATGCCGGTTTCGCAACCGCCGGCCATAACAATACCCAAGCCGAAGAGCAATCCGCCGATAAAGGTGCTTGGGGCGGCAATTTTTGTAATCGGGTCCAGACCGTATACAAGAATAACGATAAGTGTAGCGACAGAGCTGACTGCCATACCGACGGCAATCGCTTTTGTCATCGTAGCCCGGCCGCTGATCCACAGATCGCGGAAAGCGGAAGTAAAGCAGATCTGCCCCCGTTCGATCAGAATACCGAATGCCGCTCCGAAAAGGGCGGCTGTCCCCAACATCGTGCGACCTGTTGCGTAAAAGTATACGATCAGCGCGATGTACGCAAGACCTAGCACACCCCCCAATAGGGGTTGCCGGTTCTTACCCGTTTTAAGGGAAGACACGGTACCGCCCATTTTCAAGACGGGCTTCCCTTTCCACCATCTTGTGTTAACCAGCCGAGCACCTAAGAATGTGCCCGCGCCGGTAGCAACGATAAAGATCCAGGAATGAAGGGAGAATTGTGGGACGCCGGTAAAAAAGGCTGCGAGATTGCAGCCCAGAGCCAGCCGGGCTCCGAAGCCCGCGATGATTCCTCCGGCAAATCCCTGAACGTACCGCCGTTTCTGTCTCGGCATTCGGATCTTGAAATTGCTGCTCAGCAGAATCGTAATGAGGGCTCCGATAAACATGCCCCATACGATCCAGCCGTCGGTCCGCGTCCAAGTCGTTCCGTTCATATGTACGAGGTCGAAATACGCCCAATCCGACACATCTACCCCGATGAATTCCAGAATATGTCCCCCGAAACGGGTAAACTCACCGGTTACCGCCCACACCGTATGGGTGATTCCGAAGTAAACCGCGCTGAGAATACCGGCCAGAGCCATAACCAGATAAGGGCTCCAATAACTTCCGAACCATGTTGAATATAACTTTTTCACTTGCCTCAATAACTCCTCTTCCATAAAGTCACGACACTCATCTATGGTAAAACCCGCACATTCCATTTTACTATAAAAACTGCAACGCAGGGATGAAAATGTTCATGCCATTACATCGTTAAAACAAAAAAGCCGCGTTTGTGGTATTATCCCCTTTTAGTAGACAAGAGAAAAAAGACATCTGTTAAGATGGACTTAATCTTGCCTAACGAAGGGGATTTTTTCATGGCTAAAAAAGGACAAACTTACCAACGGTACTCCTTGGAATTAAAATTGGAGGCGGCCCGGCACATCGTTAAAACAAAAAAGCCGCGTTTGTGGTATTATCCCCTTTTAGTAGACAAGAGAAAAAAGACATCTGTTAAGATGGACTTAATCTTGCCTAACGAAGGGGATTTTTTCATGGCTAAAAAAGGACAAACTTACCAACGGTACTCCTTGGAATTAAAATTGGAGGCGGCCCGGC